>CAKNJL010000041.1 GCA_930982035.1 uncultured Clostridium sp. | reverse complement strand
AAAATGTCCAAACAGAAACGTCCCCAATGGACAAAAACAGAAACATCCCCGATTGAAAAATCTAACGCTTAAATCTAATATCTTCTCCAAAAAAGCAATAGATATCATAATACCCAGCAATTCTAGAGCCTATTCTTTCTTCATACTTACCAAAAATTTCATTAATATTCAAATTAGTAGAAATGATAGTTTTAGTAATTTTATTATTCAAATTTAAAATCCTAGTATTAATTATAGTAAATAATTCACTTAATTTCATACTATTTAAAGTTTCAGTTCCTAAATCATCAATAATAAGTAAATCAGTTTCTAATACAGATTTATTTATATCTTCCATATTAGATTTTTGTTTGCTTAATTTATAATCTATAATATTTTCAAGTAAAACAGGAGCTGTCTGATAAAGTACAGTTTTTCCCATTTTTAAGACTTCATTGGCAATGCAGTTAGACAAAAAAGTTTTTCCCAATCCAGTATTCCCGGTAAATAATAGATTTTTAGAATTTGGATCATCAAAATTTTTAACAAATTCTATAGATTTTTCTTTGATATTTTTGATGTTTTGCCTAGGGGAAATAGCAAATTTGTATTTATTAGGATTCACTTCATCAGAGAAAAGATTTTCGTTAAAAGTTGAAAAGTTTTCTTTATCTAAATTTGACATATTAGATTTATTAAAAGAAATGTCTAAAAGTTTTTGCTTTAGACAACTACACATTTCTGTTCTATAATCATCTTTTTGTATATAACCTGTATCTTTACATAGAGAGCATTCATAATTAGGCTTTAAATATTCAATATCTATATTATTTTTCTTTAAAATTTCTTCTTTTTCCTTTTTTAAAGAATTAATTTTTTCAGAAAATGAAACTAAAGAATGTGTTGAAGTATTAAGCTTTTTATTTAGAATATCTTTTGATGTAGAAATGGCACAAGAATTTATTTCATTTTCTAATTTTTCTAATCTAGGAATTTTTTTATATAATTGTTCTTTTCTTTTTTCTGCATCAATTTCTTCTCTAAGTTTTTTTTGTTCATATTCTTTTAATAAAGAAATTAGTATTTCATTTGCCAAATGTATCACGCTCCTATCGATATCTTAAATAACAGAAATATTTTATATAAAAAGATATTGCATTTTTACATATAAATCAATTTAATTTAACTTCTTTAGTCTCAAAATTCCCAGGATTTTGAAAATTATTCTAATTTTTTTCAAAGCTTCCAGTAGTTCCGTTTGCATATAAAAAGTCCAAATTTTCGTATTTTCTTTGCTCATAATTTGCTTTTGCTACTTGATTTTTTAAGTTTTTGCTATCTTTATTTAATTTTTTTCTTTGCTCTATAAAGGCATTAATTTCTGATGGTGTTTTTAAATTTCTATCATGCCAATCTGTTATAATTGTATTTAAATACTCGAAAGTTGGAGATTGCTTTAAAGTTGTACGTTTTAAGGCAATTTCTATTACATCCATGTCATAACCAAAATTTAAAACCCAATTTTCTATGTATGCTTCTTCGTATTGTGTTAAATTTCCATGTTTTCCAAGCTTTTTAGAAATAGATTTCTTTAATGAGTTCATTTTTTCTTGCTTTTCATAATATATATCTAAATCATTCCAAGTTTTAATTTTATTTGAAGCCCAAGCTTCCGCAACGGTTTGAACATAATTTCTATGCATAGCACTTCTTTTATAACAATAATCAAAAAGAGCTATCATAACTTGTTCATCAAAATTGTATTTTCTAAACCAAATGTCAATATCATTATACCATGAAGGACTCATAATACCTTGAAAATACATATTATTTATATGTTCTATTGCTTTAGCTCTAGATTGATTTTTGGCTGTTTGAGCAACCTTCTCTTTAGAGATAGTAAGGTTTGGAGTATATAATTCATGTAAAGTTGCTTCTTGCAAGTCTATAATCACATAACCTGTAGTTTTTTTGGTAATTAATTTATTTGTCTCTAGAAATTTAAAGCCTTCATTAATAGTTTTTAAAGGTATATTTAATTTTTTTGATAAGTCATTTAATTTAATATCTTTATTATATTTAGAAAGAAATATAATATATAAATAAATTTTTAGATATTCTCCAGGTATTTGTGATAAATAGTCTGAAAAAAATATGTCTGGTATAGATGTTTCAGAAAATAAAAGTGTTTTATCATTTTTTTCTAATTTCATGTTATTATCAATCCTTTCTAAGCTAAAACAATTAAGTTATATACAATTTTGAACTTTAAAAAGATATGTGGTGCCATATGATTAAAAATATAAAGTTCAAATGAGTATTTTTCTGGTATAGAAAAATTAAAATTTCTATACCAGAAGATAATACAAATTATATCTTTTTTAGTCAAAAAATTCAAGACAAATTTTTCAAAAGTTTAAAACGATAAATCATCAAATCATCTATATTTATCAGTTTTAGAGAAAAAAAATAATTTTTGCTTAATTAAAAATTTCGAAAAGTAAATAGAAATATATATTATATTTTCACCGTGAACTCCTGAAATACTAAGTAAAAAAATAGGAAAACAAAATATTATAAATACAACAATTTTAATATTAATATCATTAATAAAAATATGTAATAGTAGGAAAATAAACAAATCCCAAACTAAATTTACTATAGCAACAGAATAATCAATAACGCCAAATATTTTGTTTTTGAAATTATAATTTTGAGGAAAAATAAATTTCAAAAAATCGCCTCCAATTTTTATAAAATAATAAATAAAAATATTCCTTAGTAAAATTTAAAGATATTTCAAATTTGATTTATATTTTTATAAAGGAGTATATAAAAAGATAAATTCAATTATTTGAATAATAAATATCATTCTATTAAAAAATTATCAAAATATATTTTTATCAAAAAAATTATTTTATACAATAGGAAAGTGATACTTTCCTATTGTATAAAAGTCGCTCCGCTCCAACGGTTGTACACAATTTTACTAACGTAAAATTGGCACAGAACAAATTTACGGAAAGCCAACGAGGAAAGATAAAGTTAATATAAATTTTAAGACTTTCCTATTTGTTCATTTAGCAAAACTTTTCACAGATTGTGTAATAGTTGTGGAAACTCCACCTATAAAATCGCGAACTAAAGAATTTGCTCTTATCAAACCATACATTCCTCCCACATATATAAATTTATTAAATAAATCTGTATTAGAAAAATCCACAGAAAACATTAAAAGTAAAATAAGGGAAACAATGATTTGAATAAAAAGAAGAGAAAATAAATTTTTTAGCCATGCCTTAAAAAACCAACTAGTATTAGAAAGTATTAAAGATAAAAATGCAAATGGTGTAATTAATACAAATACTTTTATCAATATATATCTTAAAGAATAGGTAAATACCAAATTTAATAAAGAAAGTGAAAGTATGCTTTTTATTAACCCTTCAATAGTAAAGATGTTTAAAGAAGAAGTATCAACAGAGATTGTGGAATTTATGTTAGTAATTAGGGAAGAAAAGCAAATACTCTGATTAAATAAATCTTCTCCTATACTACGTATAAAAAGTGAAATATTAGACATTAAGTCAATAAATAATTGTATCACAAAAAATGAGGAATTCATACAAATAGCATAAATTATCATTTTTATAAAAAAACTTGAAGGTTTGTCAATTCTATCATATGTTAAGTGAGATAATAAAAACTTAATGCTGTAATATAATATAAATGCAAATAAAAGAACATTGGCAATCAAAAGAATACCACTGGATGCAGATGTACCTAGTATATCTTGAAAATATTTATCATTTAAAATATCAGAATTTATAAATGTAAGTTCATCTAATAATGAATATAGATTGTTATCAATAGAACTAAAAATATTTTCAAAGATTGTATTAATTGTGTTAATGATAATTTGTGTAATATCTTGAGATTGTTCCATTAAGACTCCTTTCTGAATAAATGAGAATTGTAACTATATAAATAGAAATTAACCAACTAAAGATTTAATTGCTGATAATATTAAATCTATTGCAAGTATAAATGCATAAGAAAAAAGAGATCCCTTTATTAATTTTTTACCTGTTCTTATTTTTTCTTCGTCACCAAAACTAAATTTTTTCATAAAGATTCCTGTTCCAACAGCTACGGCAGCAGCAGGAGTAGAAATTTTTAAAATCCAACCTTCAATATCTTCAAAAGCAGAATTGATTGTACTAACTAATTTAGGGTCACCAATTGCAAAAGAATTAGAAGGATTAAAAATTATCATTAAAATAAATAGTGTAAAAATAAATAATATATATATAAATATTTTTTTAGAGTTTTTTCTACAATTTTTCATAAAAACATCAGTCCTTTCCAGTTTTTCTATAAAGTATATAAATTTTAATAATATATTGTTTTTGTCGTGATATTAAAATGTTAATTATGTTTCTTATGGTGTTTAAAATATGGTATCATTTGTAACTTGCAAGGTGGATATATTCTATTACCATCAGATAAAAAACATAAAGCTGAAAAAGTTTCGAGATTTTGAGTGAAAAAATTTGACTCATAGATATAATCATTTTGAGTATAAGTACTGACTGATTCAGAAATATTAGAATTTTCAGAGTTTAAACTATTTGTTATATAACTAAAAGTAGTTTCTCTAGCATTTTCTGAATAACTTGTTGAAGTACGTACTTTTTCTTCTTTCCCTAGCTGTTTTTGAGCTTCTTCAATTGTAAAAATATCATCAGTTCTAAACCAAATTTTATTAATCAAATTTTGAACAATTACTTTAACAAAAGAATCATCTTTAATAGTATTTTTTAAAGAAGAATAGCTTTGAGTACTAACAATATTGATACATTTAGCTTCTCTACTTAAAGAGAAAAATTCTGCATCTGTTTTACTTGCATATTTATCATATTCGTCACATATAAAAGTACTAGGATAAATATGAGAATTAGACAAATTTGTTAATATTTCTGTTTGAAAATCAAGTTTCAAATAGGTTGCAATAATTTTTGACAAAATGTTATATTCTGAAATATTCATATTCAAAACTACAATTTTTCCTTTTTTTAGAACTTCTTCAAAACCAGTAAAAGTAAGTTTTTCCTTAGAGGAACAAAAGCAGGACATAACATCATAATCAGACACAAAAGTATTAGTTATTCGTGTTATTTCAGAAATTAGAATAGCTTTAGTTCTTTGGTCTAAGGAGTCAAATTCTTTTTGAAAAAAATCTAAGCATGAATTAAGTTCATAAATTTCAGAAGTATTGAACTTTGAATTTGTAAATAAATTTTTCAAAATAGGTATTTTTTCTTTATAATAATTTGGAATCGTTATCAATTTATGAAGTTCTAAAAAAGTAACATAACCATTATTATAAAATCTACAAAGCTTGATACATTCAGTTAAAACTTGTTCAGCTTTATCTAACCAATAAGATTCTGAATTATTTTCTGAAAAAAGTAAAAGAATTGTTTTTAGTCTATTTGCTAAAACTTGTGGCTTTAAGTGAGGTTTATGTAGAGGATTATAATGTATATGTGAATTCAATTCTATTACAATTAAATCAGAAGATAAATCATATTTTTTGCAAAAATCTTTTACCTGTGAATAGTAATTTCCTTTTACGTCTAAAATAAGCATAGCGATTTTATTATCTTTGTGATTTGCATTAAACTTTAGCAATTGCTCTGTAAAAGGATACATTGCAGATGAAGTTTTTCCAGATCCAATAGTACCAGTAATTAAAAAGTTTTGGTAAAGTCCACTTTCAGGAACGTAAATATTATGTTTTGAATTTTCATCAAAGCCAATTAGTAATTGCAAATTTTTTGAGGAATGGGTTGGTAAATTTTCTTTTGTAAGTGTTTTTGATTTTTGTTTAGGTTTAAAAAACTTTTTAGAGATTTTGGAAATAATGAAATTAGTACATATAATACTGGAAAAAGTGAATGTTAATATATGTGTAATCTTTAAATATTTCCATAATACTGGATTTTTAGAACAAATATCAAAAGGTTTAAGTCCGTAAGTAATAATTAATTCATCTGCTGTATAAATTGGATAAAAGATTTTGAAATGCACAAAAATAAGTATGAATGTAAATAATATTATTGTAAAAAACTTTTTGATAAACTAAGAACCTCCTTTTTCAGTGTATTTTTGCTTGATTTTTAATTTGGAACCTTGTTGATTATGAAAAATTTTTATCTCGATAAAAGTGTAAATTGAATATAAACTGATGAAGAGATTAATAATAAGAGATATAAAAAATAAATCTACAAGTGTAAAAATATCATCACCACCTTACAATTTTTACCATAATACAATATTTTTTTTGATTTGTCTATACTTTTTTGAAAATTTGTGATAAAATTTATAAAAATATGTTACAACTCATGATCTAAATAATTTTAACAAGAATGTATATATATTAATATTTCATAAATTTCTCGGCTCAATACGTGCATTAGAGTTTCTAAATCTAAAATGAACGAGCCTCTCGCTGTATCGCGCTTCCTCATTCCTTTTAGATTAAGAAACTCTACAAGCACTCCAATCACATTCGAAATTTAATCAATATTAATATATATACATTCTATAAAATAGATTTGAGACTGGAAATTGTAAATTAAAAATAGTCAAATTTAATGACTGGAATTTTTATTATTTTAAAACAAATAATTTTTAAGGAGGAATATTTATGAAATTTAATAAAGATACAAGAATTGGAGAAATATTAGAAAATGCTCCAGAAAAAGCAGAAATTTTATTAAATGTTGGAATGCACTGCATAGGATGTCCTGCTTCTCAAATGGAAACTTTAGAAGAAGCTTGTGATGTACATGGAATAGATGTAGAAGAAGTTGTAGAAAAATTAAATGCTTAAGGACATGCAAAATTGCACGAAAATGGAACAAAAGGGACAGAACTTTAATTTTAAATAGTTTGAAATTTGGACTGTTCCTTTGAATTCCAATCTGTTAAATATAAGAAGTGCGTAAAATATTTTGTTACAAATAGCAGTAAAAAATATGAAATGAAAACACATCAACAATTTTCAGAAAAAGTTGTTGTATTGGCAATGAAAATTTTGCTCTCAAAAAAAATTTCACAAAATTTTCACAAAAGTATTGACAAGCTTAAAAAAATATTGTAAACTATAAAGGCGTTATGAATGAAACGTACATGGGCTATTAGCTCAGGTGGTAGAGCACTTGACTTTTAATCAAGTTGTCCCGCGTTCGAGTCGCGGATAGCTCACCAAAAGAACTAAATATAAATTTAGTTCTTTATAAGGCCCCGTGGTCAAGCGGTTAAGACATCGCCCTTTCACGGCGGAGACATGGGTTCGATTCCCGTCGGGGTCACCAAATTTTGCCACTTTAGCTCAGCTGGCCAGAGCATCGCACTTGTAATGCGAGGGTCCCCAGTTCGAATCTGGGAAGTGGCTCCATTATAAAAGGTCATTTGTTTTGAGGGAAGCTCTTGATAATTGGCTTTTTTTTATGCTTTAAATTTTTTTATAGAGTAGACGATTTTTTTGCTCTTCATAACTAAAAAAGTGTGGAATATTTAACAGTTGATTTTTTGACTTCGATTCGTAATTTGGAAAAATATATTGAAATATGAATACTAAAAAGATAATTTTTTTACTTATGAGTATTGAAATTTTATAAATTTTAAACTTATTAGTATAATAAATCACTAGAAAAATTCCAAATTACGAATCGAAGATTTTTTGAGAATTCATTTGACAAAGCACTAATAATATGTAATTATTTAATTACAGAATAAATGTGTCTGGCGCCGATTGTCATATGTAGTACACCCCTTTCCGCTTTTGAGAAAAAGACTGGCCTTTCAAGCGAAAGATTGCTATTATATTACAATAATTTATAATAAAAAACAAGCGAACATAAAAGGATTTTTAATTTATTTCATTAAATATCCAAGTAAATGCTCAAATATTTTATTTATACTAATATAATTTTTGTAGAGATGATTAATAAAAAAAATTAGCAAATATAAAATATTTACTAACTATTTATCTTTTAAATATTTTTCCCAATCCATAAAAGCATGACCTATTCTTACTACAAATGCCTTAGATTTTTCGTCATCTACTATATAAAATACTATATAATTTCTTACATTAATCTTCCTAATGTTTTTATGCCCAGTTAAATCCTCACTTAAAATAGGCATATTCCCAGCAATATTCTCTAAATTTTTCAATTCCTGTTTAAATAAAATTTTGTATTTGTCTGCTATAATAATCTCCTGCTAAACTAAATCGTAGATATGAAATAATATTTTCTAAATCTTGTTCAGCAGTTTTTGAAATCTCAACTACATATTTTTTCATAACATTGCTCCATTCTCTTTATATACTATCAATTTTGGCAAATGCTTCGTCTAAAGAAATTACTCTATTTTCTTTTATATCATCTAAACCTTTTTGTAGCTTTTCTTTTAAATCTTTTTTGCTCTTTATTGTTACACTATCTGGAGCTTCTGTATCTATATATGATAGTTTTAAATATTCTATAAAATTAATAACTTGGTTTGTAAGTTCCTCTGGCAATGTTTCAATTTCATTATATAATTTTTGTTTTTCTATTGACATATTCATTACCTCCATAAATCAATTTATATTATTATATCATTTTTTCTCTTTAAAATCTATGAATTAAAAATTTTTTATATTATTTCTTCAAATTTTTCATCTCTCTGAACATCTTTTTGTTGGATATTACTTTTTTATTTTATCTCTGCGGGCATATTATTGTTCCAATCAAGTTTATTTTATAAGGAAAGTCCCCACAAAATCCCCAAAAATACAAACTAAAATGGTTTTATATAAATTTAATTAAATCTCTTTAAACTATTTTAAACTTTTTTTCATCACTTGGAAAATTTGCGAAAGATTGCTATTATATTACAATAATTTACAATAAAAAACAAGCGAACATAAAAGGAATTTTAAACTATTTTTATTGTTTTTATTTTTAACTATTTTTTATAATCATCAATATCTTTTTAACATCTAAAATTTGTTCTTATTTCCATTATTAAATCTCTCCTTAATTATCAGATATTTATAATAAACATCTTTTTAATAATATTAGATAGATTGTCAAAGTCAAATTTTATGATAATAATTAAAAAAATAAAAAGTAAATGGTAACCTTTTGAAAAAAGATGGTAATATATAAATGTAGATAGTTAAGGGGAGCTAAAAAGAGAAATGAAAGAAAGTAATTTAATAAAAAATTATATACAGGACAATCAATTAAATATCGAAAAAGTAATTATAAATTATACACCTTACATATATACCATCATAAAAAATAAAAATTCGGATTTATCTAATGAAGATATAGAAGAAATCGTTTCTGATGTTTTTTTAGCTGTATGGAAAAATCAATCAAGATTAGATATAAATAAAGAAATATCAACATATTTAGTAGGAATTGCAAAAAATTTATATAATAAAAAAATAAGAAATAAAAAGAATATTATAAATATAGAAAATTATAAAAACAATTTATTTGATACAGAAAGTATTGATATCAAAATAGAAAATACAGAAAAAGAAAATTTGATATTTATGTTAGTAAATAATATGAAACAAGAAGATAAAGATATTTTTATTTTATATTATTATAATGCAAAATCAATAAAAGATATTGCAAATATATTAAATATAACAGAGAATAAAATAAAATCTAGGCTTTTTAGAATAAGAAGAAAAATAAAGAGAGGATTAGAAAAGAGGGGGTATAGTTATAATGGATAAAAAGATATTTAATAATATTATTTCAAAATCACAAATGAAAATAGCTGTATCTAAATTTGAAGAGGAGGAGAAAAAAATGCCTAAAAGAAACTTACCCAAATTAGTTGCTACATTTGTATTAACAACTACAGTAACAGGAGGATTAGTATATGCAACAGGAAATACTATATATGATAAAATATGGAAACAGCCCGAAAGCTACAATATTACACAAAATGTAACTGATGAAGAAAAAGCAAAATGTATATCAGAAGAAGAAGCTGAAAATATAGGAAACTCATATTTAAAGAAAATTGGATTAAATGATGAAATAATACAAAATTTAGGTTTAACAAAAGAATTTATTTCAAATGAAAATGTATGGAATATGAGTTCACAAAAAGCAACTATTACAATAGATGGCGAAACAGGAAAAATAAAATCAGTAAATATTCCAACTTGGGAATATAAGATTCCATATAATTATGGAATTACAAGAGAAGAGGCAAGAAATGTTGCTAAGGAATTATTACAAAAATATAAACCAGAAGATGATAAAGGCGAATATGAATTAATTAGTTTAAAAAGGAATAATGAAAAGGATGAAGAAGCATATATTTGGTATGCAGATTTTTATAAGAGATATGGAGATTTAATTAATCCAGAGGAAAGAATAAGTATTGGTTGGGTTCCAACAATAAATGGCTTATATTCTTTAAATATAGAATCAAATACTTATGAAGATAATGAACAAAAAATATCAAAAGAAGATGCAATTAAAATTGTAACAGAAAAAGAAAAACAAATAGAACAAAATAAGACCATAAAAGATACAAGAGCTGAAATAAGAATAAAACAAATGAATGAAAATGTATATTTAAGAGAAAATTTTAAAGAAGAGTATGAGAATGGAACTCTTAATATGGAAAAAACGGGAGAAAATACATATAAATTAAAAGATGATGCAGTTATGTATAAAACTGAAGAAAGAGTTAGAAAAGTATGGTGTGTTGTTGTTATTTATAATTTAGATGAACCATATCAAGGCTATACATATTATGTAGATAGTACTACGGGAGAAATTATTGGTGGACAGTTAGGAAATGATTTTTATAGTGAAAATGGATTAAGAGAAGATCCTAATAATGTAATAGAAAAATAAATTTAAAATATGAAGATGAAAAATATAATAATAAAAAAGTGTGTAAATTAATTTATGCACTTTTTATTCGATTTTGTGATTAAGTTAGATACTCTAAGAAATTTTTTTATGTTTAAATTTTATCAATAAAATATATTAAAGTCAACAAAAAAATTGAAAAAAAAATTAAATCTAAGTTTCAAAAAAATTTTATAATAAATAAAAAAATAATAGAAGAATAAATCTAAAAAAGCTCTAAAAATATAGGTTTGCAACAGATTTTAGTTGTTTGTTTTTTTCTTAGAGTATCTAACTTTAGAAAAAAATATAAGAACAAATGAAGAGAGGGAGGTAAGATGAAAGGAAATTTAGAAAGCAAAGGTATAACTTTAATAGCTTTAGTAATAACTATAATTGTTTTGTTAATATTAGCTGGAGTATCAATAGCAATGCTAACTGGAAATAATGGAATATTGACAAAAGCACAGGAATCAAAAGAAGAGACAAGAGCAGGAGCCGTAGAAGAAGCAAGGAATTTGTGGAATCAAGATAAAGAACTAGATAATAGAACTAATGCTTCAACTGCTCAGACATTAGATGAATTATTACAAAGCTTAGAGGAGCAACATTTGTTGACTGCAGATGAAGTTCAAATAATTAAAGATACGGGCTCTATAAAGATAGGCAAAAGAACGATAGAGTTTGGAAAAATGGGAAAAACTTTAGTACAAGCATTTAAAGATGGAGAAATAAAAATAGGAGATTATATAACTGATTATAATAATAATCTAAATAATCCATCTGCGTCTGTGGAGTTAGTAGAAGAGGAAACAGGACATGCTGGAATACAGAAATATCAAGTAGATACAAATACAACATGGAGAATATTAGGAATAAGTCAAGATGAGACTCAATTAATAATTACAACAGGAAGTCCAATAAAAAAGGTAATGAATAATGATACAAATGCAGAAGAATGGGAAAAAGATCCATACTTATATTTAAACAGTGCAGAAGGTTGGTATAATACAAACGATGAATTAACAAATGAAAATATATTAGATAAAATTTGTAAAATCTACGATAGTAATTTAGCAGAAGAGACCAAAAGTATGAGAATAGAAGATATTAATAATGTATTAGGATTAACATTAGATAAAGACAATAATAAGTTATATAAAACGTCAGATGTATCGAAAACAGCTATACAAGAATATCAAGGCTTTTTTGGACAAACCTATACATATAAAAAATGGGATTATGCACCAGAAAATTATTTGAAAGAAAAATATTCTGGAAATAACAAATATCAGTCCTTAGAAACAAAAAAAATAGGAAGTCAAGTTGAAGGTTCAGCATTTATGTATCAATATATATCTTCGAATGTAGTAGATCAAAATAGTAAGCTTTATGATATTTTATTTAAAGGAACAACAACAGAAGAAAATAATGCAAAAGCATACTGGCTTGCTTCTCCTGGTGTCCGCTTGGATGGGTCCTCGTGTTGCCTCTTTGGTCCAGGAGCAGTGTATGCTGGCGGTGCTGGCGCAGGTTTCGTACTGTTCGATTCTGGTGGCATTTCCGTTGAGGTCTGGCTTGCCGTGCGCCCTGTAGTTTATCTAAAGTCTAATATCACAGTAGATGAGTTAACTATAAATGAAAATGGAAGTGAAGAAATTTGGAATACGTCAGTACCAAATAGTTATACAGGAGAAAGTCTGGAATATGGACAAATAGAGAACTAAAAAGAAACACAATCCCCCAGAAGGTCCTTAGGACTTCTGGGGAAGCGATGAGTTTAGGAGAATTAAATGGGAATAATAAATATTGTAAAAAATGTAAAGGAAATTCACAAAGAATATGTAATATTAGTTAGAGTGGGAAATTTTTTTAATTGTTATGGTAGAGATTCTTATATTATTTCATATTTATTAAATTATAAAATAAATATATTAGCTGATAACGTATATAATTGTTCATTTCCTAAGAGTGCATATAATAAAGTAATATCAAGACTAGAAGAAAATAAAATAAATTATATAATTTTAGACAAAAGGAATAATTATGATGTTGATGAAAAATGTGATAATAAAAATTTAAATAAGTATAACTATATATATCAAAAAGCAAAGAAAAATATTTCTACAAAAATGCGTATAGAAAAAATTTATAATTATTTGTTACAATGCAATAATGAAGAGATTATATTTGAGGTGGAAAAGACAATTAATGAAAGAAGAAAAATTCAAAGTAATTAATTTTATAAGGGAATTAATAATATATTTAGATAAATATTTAGAGAATTTTCCTAAAAAGGACATAGAAATAAAAAATAGGATAAAAAATATTTCATATGATATATTAGAATTAGCATATAAAGCAAATACTTCAAATGAAAATAGAATAGAGTATATAAATGACATTATTTCCAAGATAAAAGTTATGGATTTTTTATTAAATTTATGTTATGATAAGCAAATAATTAATCTAAAAAGATATACAAAATTTGGAGAAAAATTAGATGATGTTTTAAAATATTCAATTGGTTGGCAAAAATCTATTATAAATAAAAATAAAGAAAATGGGGCATAGTTGTAGTGGCTTGCTTCTCCTGGTGTCAACATGGATGGGACATCGTATTGCAACTTTGGTCCAGGAGCAGTGAATGCTGGCAATGCTGGCACAGGTAACGAACTGTTCAATTCTGATGGCAATTCCAATGAGAAATGGCTTGCCGTGCGCCCTGTAGATTCTATAAACTGTGGTTATGCAATTAAAGATTGTATAAGAGATAATATAGAAACAAACTATTGTCCTTTCGTAAAATATAAAATACGATAAAATAAAAAAGGATGACAAAAATAATTACTATAAAATTGGAAAAAATATAGAATAATAATCCAAAATCTATATTTTTTTTTTGATTTATGATATTCTATATAAAAGTTAAAAAGTAGTATTTTCTAATAATAAAGAGAAAGGAAACCAAAATGAAAGAATGGTTCAAAAAAAATAAATACATATTAATCATTTTTATAATAGCAATCATAATATCAATACCACTTTTTAGAAAAGATTTAGACGTATATTTTGATGACGGAATACAACATATTGCAAGAGCATATGCAACATATCTATCAATACAAAATGGTGAAAACCCAGAAGTATTAACCAGTTTAGCAAACGGATTTGGATATAGCTGGGACCTGTTTTATGGACCATTTTCAACAATTTTAATATTGATAGGAAAATTAATAACCACAACATTTATAGGGGGATATAAATTTACATTATTTATAGGAATGTTATTATCTGGAATAACCATGTACATGTTTGCAAATAAATTAACAAAAAGTAATCCAACAGGAATATTAATAGCAGTTTTATATATGCTAATGCCATATCATTTAAACGACATGTACATCAGAAATGCATTAGGAGAATTCCTAAGTTATATATTTATACCACTTGTATTTTTGGGATTATACAATTTATTTAGAAAAGAAAAAGGAGACATAGCTCTATGTATAGGTGCAGTCCGGATTAATAATCACACATAATTTAATGACATTTGTTACTGCAATAATAGCAATTATATATTTATGTGTAAATATAACTATGCTAAAAGATAAAGAAATATTAAAAAAATTAGCATTAAATATAGTTTTAATATTATGTATAAGTGCATTTTTCTGGTTGCCAATGCTAGAAACGTATAACTATGCTGAATATGAAGTATATCAAAAAGACTCAATGGCCACAAAAGAATCATTTGAATCAAGTGGGTTAAATATATGGGAATTGCTATTTACCAGTAGAGATTCAACATATATTTTTGAAATAGGACCATATATTTTAATTATGATATGTTTATCAATAATTGCAATCAAGAAAGTGAAAAGTGAATATAAAAAAGAATATATTTTATTTTTAATTTTAGGAATAATAACAACATTAATGTCAGTAATACCACTGGGACCATTTAATAGTATATTCCAGATAACTCAATTTAAATGGAGAATGTTACTATTTTCAAATTTCTTTTTTGCCATAATATGTGGAATAAATATGAATATTATTATAAAAAACTTTGGTATAAAAGATGTTATAGTTCTTTCAATAATTGGAACTTTATATACTATTACATTAGTATCATTTGTACCAATAAATTCAGAAATTAAAGAAATAGACAATTATACTATAGGAAAAATCACCGATGACAAAAGAGATGTAATAGTTGGAATGGGAAGAGGAGAGTATCTAACAACCAAAAGTAATAATAACAGAGAATATCTTAATACAAGAGGAGATAATGTAGAAATTATAAAAGGAAGAGGAAACATAGAAAACTATAATAAAAAAGGTCAGGACTTAACTTGTACAGTACAAATTTTTGAAGAAGAGACAACTTTAGAGTTTCCGTATATTTATTATCCAGGATATGAAATTACAGTAAATGGTGAAAAAGCTTCAAGTTTTGAAAGTGAAAATGGATTTTTAGCAATTACAGTAAAACCAAATCAAAAAGTAGATATTACTGTTAAATATGTAGGGACTACCATAATGTTGGTATCAAAAATAATTTCAATAATTGGAATAATAATGTCCAAAACAGAAACGTCCCCAATTGGACATTTTAGAAAGGAGAAAAAATATGAGTAAAATAGCAATTGTAACAGGAGGTTCAAGAGGGATTGGAAGTGCAATTGTTGAATCTCTAGCAAGAAAAGGAATAAAGGTAATTGCAAATTATAACAAATCAGAAGAAAAAGCAAATGAGCTAAAAGAAAAATTAGCAAAAGAAAATATAATAATAGACATATTTAAAGCAGATGTATCAAAAAGAGCAGATGTAAAGGAAATGATAGATTATGTGATTGGTAAATATGGCAAAATTGATATATTAATAAATAATGCGGGTATTAGCCAAGAAAAAATGTTCCAGGATATAACAGATGAAGATTGGGATGAAATAATAAAAGTCAATTTATATTCTGTTTTTTGCGTAACTCAGGAAGTTATTAAAAACATGTTAAAAAATAAAGAAGGATGTATTATAAATATTTCTTCAATATATGGTATAAATGGAGGTTCTTGTGCAGTTACATATTCTGCTACGAAAGCAGGAATTGATGGAATGACAAAAGCTCTAGCAAAAGAATTAGGACCTTCTAATATAAGAGTAAATTCAATAGCTCCAGGATGTATGGATACAGATATGAATTCATATTTGACAGAACAGGAATGGGAAGAAATAAAAAATGAGACACCACTTCAAAAAATAGGAAAGGGTATAGATATTGCAAAATGTGTAGAGTGGTTAGTAGAAGATAATTTCACAACAGGACAAGTGATTTCAATAAATGGAGGATTAGTTATCACATAAAGATAATTTTATTAATCTATTCATTTAAGTTACATAAATTAAATGTTTTACATGGAGTCTTTTAAAAATAAAATATTAACTTGCATTTTCACTCCATGTTGTAAAGCTAAAAACAAAAAAACAAACCTAATTATTATAACTAAGTTTGTTTTTTTATTTAATATATTTAACAATTTTATTCTTCATTGCTATTTGTAGCTTTTTTCTTATAATTTCCAGAGATTATTTTTGGAATATAAGTAATTATTTTATATACAGCTAAACGAATTTTTTTGCTCCATAAATAAGCTCTTCTCAATTTCCTAGCAGAACCTAATGAAACTGGTTCATCTTCTAAAGCAATTAGTTCTGTTGGAAGTTTTTCTAAATTAAATATATAATTATGACCTTCATTATTATCCCAATTATCATTTTCATCTTTAAAGCAGAAATTAAAAGTATCACCTTCTCCTAAAGTGATTTCAGCTTGGAAACCTAAATCAGTTTTTTCCATAACAACATCATTTACATTGTCCCAGTTTATGCCAAAACCATAATGAATAGTTACTTCTTGAGAAGCCTCCTGAAATAATTTTCCTGTATATGAAATTTTAACCCTAGTATTTTCAACTAATTTATCAGTATTAAAAAAAATATTTTTTGTTAATTCCATTTTCTAATCTCTCCTTGTTTATCTTTTGCTATCAACATTATAATATTAAATTTTACAATCTTCAAGTATTTTTTCTAAAAATCACTAAAATATCAAAAATGTAATCATTTTGTAATTATTTTGTAACAAAACTATGAATGAGGAAAAGCATTCTTGAATACAATAGAAAAAGCGAAATGCTAGGGATACACCAAATCATTCCAAATGAGAAAAATATATTGTCAAAAAAACAAGAATATGATAATATTTAAATAGAATAGAAAAAGGGGAGATATTATGAAAGAAGATTTAATGGAGAAAATAGATATGAATCCAAAAGAAAAGTTAAATGTAGAAAATAATGAAGAAACAAAAGATGAAGTTTTAGAAAAAGATGATAGGATGGAAGCCAATGAAAAGGATAAGGAAAATGGTAGCAAAATAGAGGAAGATACAGAGATAAAAAATGATAATAATGAAAAAATAAAGAATCAGAAAGAAAGTCAAAAAGGAAAAGACAATAAAAATGAGTTAAATCAAGATGAAAAAGATACAAAATCTTCAAAAAAGCATTCTGATGAAAAAGAAGATAATAAAGTAGATGAAACTATTAACAAAGAAGAAAATAAAAAAGTTTCTAAAAAGAAAAACAGAAAAAAAGACCAAAAGACTAATTCTGACAAAGCGCTAGAAAACAAAGGTGAAGAAGAATCTGATAATAAAAATAAAACAGAAAAAAATAAAAAGGTCAAAAATAAGAGAAAAAATGAAAAAATAAATAATGGAAAAAAAGCTAAAGAGAAGAAAAAAATGGATAAGAAACAATTAAAAAAGATAATTATTTCTATAATAATAGTTTTTGTTGTAGTGTTATTCTTTTCAACTGTTTTTGCATTGACAAATATAAATAATGAAAAAATAATAAGTGGAGTAAAAATTGAGGGAATAGAAGTTTCAGGACTATCAAAAGAAGAGGCAAAAGCAAAAATAGAAACAGCTTATTCTGAAAAGTTAGAGCAAAATATTGAATTAAAATATCAAGATTTTGACTCAGAATTAAATCCAACACTTATGGAAGTAAAATATGATATAGAATCAGCTATTAATCAGGCATATTCATTAGGAAGAGAGAGCAATATATTTGTAAATAATTACAATATATTGGGTACATTAATAGGAAAAAGAGATATAGATGTCAATATGTCTATAAATGAAGATGTCACAAAGCAAACAATTGAAGATATAGGAACAAATTTACCAGGGATTTTAACACAATCAAGTTATAGTATAGAAGAAGATAAACTAATAATAACAAGAGGAAAAGAAGGAGTTGTAATAAACACAGATGAATTATTATCAGATGTAAAAGATGTGTTAAATGACATAAATGTAAAAGATGTCACAATGGAAATACCAGTAGAAACTAAAACTCCAGAAGACATAGATATAGATAAAATACATAGTGAAGTATATAAAGAAGTAAAAGATGCATATTACACAAAAGATCCATTTACAGTTTATCCAGAAGTAGAAGGAGTGGATTTTGACGTAGAAAAAGCAAAAGAAATAATTTCAGCAGAAGTAAAAGATGAATATGTAATAGACTTGATAATTACTAAACCAAATGTAACAATAGATCAAATAGGAACAGAAGCATTTCCAGATCAATTGGCGACATTTACAACTAGATATGATGCAAGTGATAAAGATAGAACAACAAATTTAGTTTTAGCATGTCAAAAAATAAATGGAAAAGTAATAATGCCAGGAGCAACATTTTCATATAATGAAACTTTAGGCCCAAGAACTGCATCAGCAGGATATAAAAATGCTAAAATATATTCAAGTGGAGAAGTTATAGATGGAATAGGTGGAGGAATTTGTCAAATATCTTCAACATTATATAATTCAGCATTAATGTCTGATATGGAAATAGTAGAAAGAAGAAATCATCAATTTGTAACATCATATGTGGGAGCAGGAAGAGATGCAACAGTAGTATATGGTTCAACAGATTTTAAATTTAAAAACACAAGAACTTATCCAGTAAAAATTGTGGCATCAGCTAAAAGCGGAATCGCTACAGTATCAATATATGGAATAAAAGAAGCTGATAGAGAATATACATATTCTTTTAGTACAAAAACAATATCAACAATACCATATACAACAAAATATGTAGAAGATTCAAGTTTGGCACCAGGAAAAGAAGTAGTAAAACAAAAAGGAGCAAATGGACTTGTGACAGAAACATATATGACAAAAATGTTAAATGGAAAAGTTATTTCAACAAAATTACTTTCAAAAGATACTTATAGTGCAATGCAAAGAATAATAAGAAGAGGAACATCAAAAGCAAGTTCAACTCCAAGTTCAACACAAACACCTACACCTACAACTACTCAAAGTACACCTAGTACAACACCTAGTACAACAACAGATAATAGTGGAACAACTTCAACTCCACAAGAACCAACTCAATCACAGACAAAACCAGAAGATGATGATTTGGGGACGGAGAAAAAATCATCTCCATCCTCAGACTTCGATTCGTAATAAAATGGAAAAAATGACTATTATAATATAAAATCGTTCCATTTATTTATATTATAATAGTCATTTTTTCCATTTTATTATGAATTGAAGTTCTTCAAAATTTTACTATGTCAATAATTTTTGAATATTTCACTAAAAAATAACTTTATTTTATTAGCGAA
>CAKNJL010000040.1 GCA_930982035.1 uncultured Clostridium sp. | reverse complement strand
TTTAAGAGTACACTCGCTAAAAACTACGCTTTTAGGCAGTTAGGGAGTTTGAGTAGACTCACTGATCCTGCAAAATTGCTTAAGCAATTTTGATTTACAAGAAGCAGAAACAAGGAGGGAATATGAAAAATAAGGAAGAAAGTGAAAAATTAGTTAGAGTAACAATAAACATTCCTAAATATAAAAAAGAAATGATTACAAAGGTTGTAGAAAAAAGTTCATATAATAATGTATCAGAACTTGTTAGAGCAGGTATAGATAAGGAATTAAATATTCAAATGTATAAAGATAGTTTGGATTCTATAATAAAAGAATTAGATTGTATGTTAGATGAAAAATTAAAGCCATTTATAGCAAGTCAAAGAAAAATAAATGCAAAATATTTAAGAACAACAGCTATAAATACTTATCTTAATGGAGAAATAATGTCTAAACTATTTGGAGATGATATGCACAAAGAATTTATTCAAATGTTAAATGATGCTCGTAAAAAAGCAAACTATTATATTTCTCGTGATACAGAAGAAATGACAAAGAAAGACTTATTTGATTTTTATACAATAGGAGAGCCATATAGAAATGGATAATCTTATTTTTATATTTGAAACTTTTAATTATAACAAAAGAATGACTTTTTTCAGGGGCATTATATATCTACAAGAAATTTGATAACTAGAACAGAAAGATAAAGAGGCTAAAAAATTTATAAAAGCAGTAAAGAAAATAGAAAAAAATTTGAATAAGTTGAAGAATTCTAGTTGTTTTTATACTAGAGTTTTTTATTGTAAAAATTAAATAGAATAAACGAGAGATGCCATAAACTCGTTTAAAAATAAAAAAGTGACAGGTGTTATGAGCCGATGCTATAAAGTTCATTCGTATTCGTGTAAACGGTCTATTTACACAAAGTGCGTAAGTGAGATTTTGTAACATATACTCACTATAAAAAAAGAGTTTCAGGGGGCAAAACTTGTATGAGGATATGTAGGTGTAAAAAGTGTGGGCAAGGATGCACAATATTTGAAAAAATAGCACCTGCAGTAGATTTTATAAATCTACATACTAGACTATCATAATTGAAAGCGACGAAATGAGGGGTTTCTTTTAATGGTGTATTATTTTTAACATAAGGGGATAATACACCATTGTTTCTGCTCAAAAATTTCAGGGTTTCAAATTTTTTATGATAATTAAGGAATATGATGATAAGATGAGTAAACATAGTTTATATTGTTAGATGAGTATATAGAAAAATATTAGAAAAAATTAATAGATAATAGGAAATTTATTCATATACACAAAAAGAGAAAAGATAATTTTTCTCTTTTTATGAATGGGTAAGATTTTTTAAAACATTAAAGTCAATATCTAAAATTTTACATATAATAATTAATTCAAAATCTTTTAATATAACTTTGCCATTAATAATTTTATATAAATGCCATCTATCTATATTGATTCCAGATAGTTGTAATTTTCTACATAGTTCTTCCTTTGTCATATTTTTTTCACGAAGAATTTTCTCTATAAATTCTCCAGCTACATTTGATTTACCTTCATATTTTCTCATTATAAAAATCTCCCAAAATTTGTAAAATATATACATTATTATTGATTTTATTACAAATTTTATGTTATAATGTGGTCAAGTCAACCAAAAGTATTTTTTAACATTATAAAAGAAAAATATACATATGATATAAGATATTGATAGTAGAATTTTATAAATTGGTTGATCAAATTATTAAAATGAAAAGAGGTAAAATAATGACTTTGCAATTATTGGAACATTTGAGTCAATTATCAGAACAAGAAAGAGTACAAGAGTTGTGTATTTTGTTTCTAGTAATGTTGATTCTTATAGCAATTGCTATATTTTTAGATTATATAAAGATAAAATATGAAAATAAGGTAAAAAAATCAAATAATAAAATTATAAAATTTATTTTAAAACACATTTTATAAATAAAAAATTGTAAAAGGGAGGAGTAAGAAAGTATAGTAAAGGGAAATTAAACGAATATGGATATTAAATAAATTGTTATAAAGCACGGATATTAATAGAAAATTATAGTATAGAAATGTTAAAAGTGAAAACAAAATATTAAATGAACTCAATGCAAAAAAGTTTTGAATTAGAAAAATTTTTAAAATTAATAAAAAAATTGGAAAAATATAACAAAAAAAGTTTTTTTATGTTATAATATATAAAAAATGAAAGGATTGAATATATGAGTTATAAAGAAGGAAATGAAATTACTGTTAGAGTGCAATGTTCTAAAGAAGATTTAATTAAAAGGATACAAGAGGATAATTTTGTACTTAAAAGTGAATATCGCTCAAAAGACATTTTTATGATTCCAAAAGATATTGATATAATGAAAACAAACACTAGAGAAATATTGAGTAAAGCAATTCTTTTAAGGGAATTTCAAGGAATATCAAGTAATAAGCATAAAATGAAGATTACATTTAAGCATAAAGATATAAATGAGAAAGGAGAAATTTTATCACAAAATTCTACAAATTGTGAAGTTACTAATATACATGATGCACAGAGATTATTTGAAAATATAGGATATAAAGAACTTATGAGTATAAAAGAAAAGCATTTTGCATATTGTAGAAATGGTTTTGAAATTATAATTAAGATACTTTCTGATGATAATATTTTAATCGAAGCAGAATTAAATAAAGAATATAAAACGATCGATGAATTAAAAAATGCTATAAATAAAACAAAAATACCATTTGATAAATCTAATTATTTTGTAAAAAAGGCTGAAGAAGAATTAGACAAAATAAAAAATAGGAGATAATAATGGAAGAATATTGGAATGTATATGACAAATATAGAAATAAAATGAACAAAATTATAAAAAGAGATAGTGATGAAAGATTAAAAGATGGAGAATATCATATCGTAATAACAGGAATAATTCAAAATTCAAAAAATCAAATTTTAATTACAAGAAGAAATAAAAATAAGATAGTATATCCTGGATTATGGGAATGTACAGGAGGTTCAGTAAAAGCCGAAGAAAGTTCTATTGAAGCAGTAATAAGAGAAATAAAGGAAGAAATAGGAGTTGAATTTAAACCAACAGAAGGAAGATTGCTAGGAACAGTGAAAGGAAACAATTTTTTCAGAGATGTATGGAATTTTAGAAAAGATATTTTAAAAAAAGATATTAATTATAATGATGGAGAAGTTATTGATTCTAAATGGGTTTCCTTGGAAGAATATGCAAATTTATATAATATAGGAGAAGTAGTTCCATCTGGTGAATTTGTTATTAAAATGTTGAAAATAAAAGAATTGGAGGAAGAAAGATAATGGGAATTCAAAATTCTAATTTAAACGAAGATACTATAAAAAGAATATTAGAAGACAATTATAACATAGAGACTTCTAAAGTAACAAAGATAGACAGAGGGACGGCTAATATTTTTGAAGTACAATCAAAAGAGAAAAAATATATTTTAAAGGAATTTAGTGAAGGTAGATCTGAAGACTCAGTAATAAAAGAAACGAATATAATAAATTTTTTGAAAGATAGAAATATTAAAGTTCCTATTTATATCAAATCAATACAAGGCGATTTTTATATTAAATTTGAAAATAGAATAATAATTGTACAAGAATATGTAGATGGTTATACTATGGAAAATAACACAGGAGATTATACCAAAACAATAGAGAGCGCGAAGATACTGGGAAAAATGACAAAAGAATTAAAAGATTACATAGGATTAGAAGAAGATGGAATTATAGAAAAATGGTTTTCTAAAGAGAGTTTAGAAAAAGGAATAACAAAAATGTTGGATTTGAAAAGTAAATTAAATGAGGATAATCCATATAAATTGACATTTGAAAAAGATTTAGAAGATAAAATAAATATGTCAAAAGACTTAATTGAAAATTTCCAATTTGACATTATAAAGAAAATGACTATCATGAATAGTCATGGTGATTATAGTGTACAACAATTAATTTATAATGATAATGATGAAACTACTGTAATTGATTTTGAAACAGCCAAAAAATTACCTATAATTTGGGAGGTTATGAGATCATATAGTTACATAGATAAAGAGGCTAAAAATGGCAATTTAAATATAGATACATTAGTAGACTATGTTAAAGAATTCTCAAAATATGTCAAATTAAATGAGTACGATTTAAAATATGCATCAAAAATATATTTGATTCAAATAGTAAGTAGTCCATTTGGTTATAAACAATATAATGATAACTATGAAAAAACTGGATTATTAGAATTTGCACTTTTCAGGACTAACTTATGTAGGTATTTATATAAAAATTCAGATGAAATAAGTTTAAGATTACAAAAAGAAATTAGTAATTAAACAAAAGTATAATAAAATAAGTAGACAAAAGATACAAATAAAATAGAATAAAATGTTTTGTTTGTATCTTTTTTCAGAAAGAAGAATTAAATGAAAAAATATGATTTACACATACATTCTAAATTTTCTGATGGGGAGTATTCTGTAGAAGAAATTGTAGAAAAATTAAAAATATGTGGAATAGACATATTTTCAATTACAGATCATGACAATATACAGAGTATAAAAGCAATGGAAGATGTAGATAAAAAAGGATTAATTTATATACCTGGGGTTGAAATATCTTGCGAAAAAGGTAAATATAAAATGCATATCTTAGGTTATAACATAGATGCAGATAATAAAGAATTAATAAAGTTGTTGCAAGATATGAAATTAAGAAAGAATTTAAGAAATTTAGAAATAATACAACAACTAAAAGAAAAATTTGGGATTATCATAACTAGAGAGGAAACAGAGAGACTTTTACGAGCTAAAAATTTTGTTGGACAAACTACTATTGCAAGATTATTAACAAAGAGAGGAGAAATTCCAAATACTCAATATGCTTTTGATAATTATTTTAAATATTTAGATTTGAAGACACCAGCAACAGCACAATTAGAACAAGCGATAAGAATTATCCATCAGGCTGGTGGATATGCAGTTTTAGCACATCCTATTTCATTAGAAAAAACATATGGGGTGAATATAGAAGAGATATTTGGAATATTTAGAGATGCAGACATAGATGGTATAGAGATTTTTAATTCTAAACATACTTTGAGTGATATAAAAAGATATTTAAAACTTGCTAAAAGAGAAAATTTACTTATTAGCGGAGGCTCTGATTTTCATGGAGAAATAATGAAACCTAATGTTAAATTAGGAAAAATATCAAAAGATAATTCCGAAAAGGAACATCATTATAAAATGACAATAATTTCTAAATGTATAGATAAAAGCAAATTAAAAGATATTTACGAGGGGGATGAGTTAGAGTTATGAGAACAATAGAATGCAATTTACCAGACATTAATTTTTATATAAATGTAGATGAAAAAAACTATGATGTTGTCAAAAAAAAGATAGATGAATCAATAATACCATATGATAAAAATACATTTGAGAAAATAGAAATAGAGTACATAGTAGATGAAAAGAAATTCGTGACAATCTTAAATTTAATAAAAAATGAAGAGGGAATTATATATGACAGTTTTAAGAAACAAAAACATAAAGAAGTAAAAATAGATAATGAATATTATTATTTAGTCGATACACAGGAATATATAGGAAACAAAATTGATGATAAACATTATAGAATTATTGTACGAAATAATAATGAAAATTCAGCAAACTGGATTGTTAGAATAATAAGAGAATTATATTTAAGAGAAAAGGAAGATAAGGGTTATTTCTTTATGCATGGTACATCATTAGAAATAGATAATAAAGGTATAATGCTACTAGGTACAAGTGGTAGTGGAAAAACTACTTTGGCAGTTAAATTATTAGAATTAAATAGAATGAAAAAATTTCTCTCAAATGACAGAATATTTATTGATAATGATTTAAAGATGGATTATTTTCCACAAGCGGTTACATATGCAATGGGTACGGTAAAAAATAATCAAAAATTAGATACATATTTTAAAGAAAATAGAATTTTAGAAAAGAGGAAAAATTTAATTTATGAAGATGCAAAAAATGATATTGATTGCAATACCCCTTTAAATGATGTAAAAAAAATATTTAATTTAACAGAAATGGTAGCAAGAACAAAATTAAATTATATTATATACCCAAGGCTTGATATGGAATTTAATGGAATTAAAGTTTTAGAAATGTCTACTTTGGAAAAGAAAGAACTATTAGAGATAACTAATTTTACACCAAATGATACTGAATCGTTGAGAAAACTATGGATAAGGAAAAGACAAATAGGAGAAAACGAAATTTTGATAAATAAAAGAAAATTGATAAATAAAATAATGAAAGAGGTGAAAATAAAAAAAATAAAATATGGAGTAAATACTAAAGCAGAAGAAATTTTAAAATGTTTAGAGGAGGAATAAAAATGAAATTAGCAGTAGTTGGAGATGAGATAGGAACATCTATTCAAGAACAAATCGAAAGTTTAAAAAAAGCAAATATTTCAAATATCGAATTAAGAAAAGTAGATGACAAATACTTGTGGGAGTTTTCAAAAGAAGAACTAAAAAGTATAAAAAAAATTTTAGATAATGAAAAGATTAAAGTTATAACATTAGATAGCCCAGTTGGAAAGAAACCTATACCGTATGAAAGAAAGATTGAACTATTTGATATATATCTAGATATTAGTGAGATATTTGAAAATGAATACATAAGAATATTTTCAAATTTAGGAAGAAACATAGATGAAAAAGAAATAAAAGAAAATTTGAAAGTGTTGTGTAAAAAAGCAAAAGTAAGAAATATAAAATTATTGATGGAAAATGAAAGAAAAACTTATGCAGAAAGTCCAGTTGATTGCTTGAAATTAATAAAAGAAGAAGAAAATATAAATATAATATTTGATCTTTCAAATGCATTTCTTGAGGGATATGATGTATTTGATGCTTATGAAAAATCTAAAGAAAGAATAAATTATATACACATAAGAGACTTTGATATTAAAACAAATAAATATGCACATCTAGGACAAGGAGATATAAAGATAGAAAAATTTATGGAAGTTTTAAAAAGAGACAATTTTAATGGTGTTATTTCAATTGAAACACATTTGCCTATGAATGAAAGTGGTGAAACAAAACAAGAATTATTTTTAAAATCTATAGATATGTTTTATGACATATTGAAAAAATTGAAAATAGAAGTTAAATAGGGGGAAAAGATAATATGAAAAATATTTATTATGATGTAGTAGATGATTTTGTTAATAATTTACAAAAAAAACTGGAGAAAAATATAGAAATAGATAAAAAAGAAAAAATAATGAAAATAGAAAATGAAGTAATAAGATATGAAGAAAAAGATATTGGCTTTAGAAGTTTTTCAGTTCCATATTTTGTTGAAAATCAAACAGTTATTGAATATAAGGGAAACAATAAGATTTTAATAGATGCAATAATTCAAGTTTGTACTGCTTATACAGATAAAGAAATTAA
Source organism: uncultured Clostridium sp. (assembly GCA_930982035.1). Classification (GTDB taxonomy): domain Bacteria; phylum Bacillota; class Clostridia; order TANB77; family CAG-508; genus CAG-269. The sequence continues at coordinate 12,258 of CAKNJL010000040.1, read as the reverse complement.
TGCAATTGTAGAGGCAATGCCAATTTTAAAGAAATATTCAGAAGAAAGAAGAGAAAATTTAAAGAATGTAGCAATTATTTGGAGAGACCATTTTTTAGAGGAAAATGTTGGTCTATTAACTTCATTTGTAAGGATGGGTGTAGACCCTAAAGATATACTTGCTATAGATAAAGGTGATAGCACGAAACATAGAAAAGAGATAACAGAGACTTTTAAAAAACTAGGTTTTCAAGTAGATGTGCTAGATAATACAGCAGTTGCAGATGATATTTTGATAGAAGACGGAAGAAAATTAGTAAAAGACTTTATTGAAAAAAGAAGAGATAAAAAAATTGTAATTTTAGATGATGGAGCAATAGTATCAAGAATTTTAACTTTACATAGTTATGATAATGTTGAGGCTTTTGTTGAGTTAACTGTAACAGGGTTAAAAAGAATAAAAGAGTTAGATGAAAAACAATTACCATATCCAGTATTAAATGTTGCAAAATCAAAATTAAAAAGATTTATTACATATAAAGAAATAGCAAATACTATTTTCACAAGAAGTATTGAATTATTAGGTGGCGAAAAGTTAGTAGGTAGGACAGTAATACAATTAGGATATGGAGATTTAGGAGAAGTATTAGCAGAAAGATACAGACAATATGGCTCTAAGGTTATAGTTATTGAGCCTGATGTAATGAAATGTATTGAGGCAGCAGAGAAAGGTTTTATTACTTTTAGAACATTAGAAGAGGCAATAAAATATGAAAAATCATTTCTGATTGTAGGTGCTAGTGGATATAAAAGTATTAGTAAAGAGGTTATAGAAGAATTAGACGATGGAACTTTTATAACATCTGGAGCAACTGCCGATCTAAATATATTCAAAGAGTACGAACAAAATGGTTGCGAATATAAAGCGATACCTAAATACGGAACACAATATAGAATTAATGGTAAAAAGATAACAGTATTAGGAAATGGAAGATCTGTAAATTTATTTGATTCAGAAGCCATACCAAATAAATCAAATGATATATTTAAGGCAAGTCAGTTGGTTGTCACAGACAAAATAATTAATGAAAAACATAATTTAAAAAATCAAGTTGAACTCGACATAGTTGATAGATGGATTGATGAATCAAATATACTTGAAGAATATTATGATCTTTATTTTAGAAAAAGGTAGGTAGTAAATAATGGAAGATATGCATATTCATCTGAAATCAGGTGTAACAGAAATATCAATTATGAAAAAATATATTGAAAAATGTCGAGAATTAGGCATAAATAAAGTTCTATTTTTAGATCATGGAAATAGAATTTCTCCAAAACATACACCAGTTTTAAACAATTCAAAGGTTATTGATAAATTTTTTGAAAATATAAATATTATAAAGAAAGAAAACCCTGATATAGAAATTAATGCAGGTATTGAAAGTGATTTTTCATATGATGAAGAATTTAAAGAAAAAGAAATTAAAATTATTAAGAACTATCCTTTTGATTATGTTATAGGATCAGTGCATGGAATGGATAAAGCAGATTACATTGACTATTTACAGGCTAATTTAGATATGTTAGAAACATATCCATTGGATATTTTAGGACATTTGAAGTTAAGAAAAGAATATGAAAAATATAAAGAGATAATAGAAAAAATTGTTCAAATTGCAACTGAAAAAAATGTGAAATTTGATATAAATACAAGTGATCGTTCTAGATGGAATATACAACAATTAGAATATATATTAAATTTATTTAAAAAATATGGAACAAAATATACTATAGGTAGTGATGCTCATTGTATCGATGAAATAGGTTATCATATTAAAGAAGAGTATATAAAAATTGATAAAATCATAAATAAGAGTAAAAGAGATATTGAATATACAGTTGTTTCAAGAGGAACTGAAAAATATGGGAGTCAAGGATATATTGGAATAACTAAACCTGTTTGTGATAAGAGATTACTTGTATTATCAAAACATTTTGATAAGTACATTGATACATACAAAGATTCTTTTAAAATTCCTGCGAAATATACAATTGAAAATATTGCGATTTCAAGGTTTGAACTAATGGGAGCGCTAGCATTAAAGCCAATATTAAACTTAATATATGATAATATTTTAATTATAGGACTTGGAAATATAGGATTTACGGCATTGCTATACTTATTGGAAAATAAATATAAAAATATTTCAATAATTACGAATGGTGTTACAGACTTTCATACAAGTGCTATAAACGAATTAAATAAGGAATATAATGCTAGGATAAGATTTACTAACGAATATGATTCTAATTACAATACCTATATAGAAGCAACAGGAAATAGTAAAGTTATCGAAAATATTATAGAAACAGCAGGAAATTTATCTAATATTGTTCTTTTAGGAGTTCCAAGAGAAGAAAAATATTTAATAAATCCACTAGATATAAATAGAAAAAACTTAAGGATTATAGGGGGACACGAATTAAATGGACACTCTATAGAGGAAAGAGATAATTTATTTAAAGAATTGCTAGAAATTAATAATAAAAAAAATTTGAAGAATTTTGTGAATATATATAATGAAGTTGAAGGAATAAGAGAAAAAATATTGAATCATAAAGAGAATTTCATAGAGGTAATAAAATATGATTTATAAAATAAAAAATGAATTATTAGAAGTTATTAACAGATGCAGAGAATATGACGAATATATTTTTAAAAGATTTGGACAATTTGAAACTGTTACAGGAAAATCTACAAATAATTATCTAAAATTTAATATTAATTCTGTTGAAATAAATTTAATGGGAAATAAAAAAATTTTAAATAACAGAATAATAAAGACAGATATATATCCAATTATTAACAATGTAATTGCTTATTTAATAAATGATGAAAATAATATGTTAATGCATTCTATTGTTGTTAGTAAACTAGATAAAGGAATACTAATTGTTGGAGAATTCGGACAAGGAAAATCGACACTTGCTAAAGAATTTGAAAATAATGGGTATGAAATAAATTCGACAGATCAAACATGGCTTGAATGTAAAAACGGAATGATATTTCAGAAATTAGGATCTAGTTTTGATATAGATGAAGGAAAAATAAAAATTTTGAAGCAAGGTAAAAATTTCAAGAATATAAAAATAGAAAGAATAATTAGAATAATTGGATTATGTGACAATGGTAATACAAAAATAAATATAAATAACAATCAATATTATATAATAAAGAATTTAGCACCATTTTGCTATTGGAATTATATGATGCCAATATTTACAGATGATATTGAACTATATAATACTAATATTTTTACAAAAAAATTTCTTAATAAAATTATTGAATCAAAAATAATTAACATTGATGTTAGAGGAGATAAAAAAGAAATTTTAAAAGAATTAGGAGAAATTTGAAAATGATAGAAGAAACAACTTTTTCTAATATAGAAATAAAAAAGGAACTTTATAAAAAATATGGATTAAAAGTAGATAATATAGAAACTGTTAATAAAGGTACTGCTAATATATATAAAATTAGAGCAAATAATAAGGATTTCATATTAAAAGAATTTCAATCTAAATATTCACAAAATGATGTATTAAAAGAAATAAATGCAATAAAATATTTAAAAGAAAATTCTAAAGTACCATTACCAACATATTTAAAAAATAACAATAATGAATTTTTCTTTGAACATAAAGGCAGAGTAGTAGTTATTCAAGATTTCATCGAAGGAAAAGTTTTTGAAAAAAACACAGGAAGTTTTGAGCAATTATTAGAATCTGGATATTATTTGGGGCAAATAATAAAAGGTTTCGAAGGATACAAAATAGATGACGAAGTTAATATTATGGATTGGTATTCAGAAAAAGAATTTAATAAAGCGAATAAAAAATATGATGAAATATTGAAGAATTTGGACGATTCAGAAATATCAACTAAAATAAAAGACGATATAGTTTTTAAGAAACAATTATTAAAAGAATTAGGTAAAAATAAAAAACTAAAAGGATTAAGTAATATTACACACAAAGTATCACATGGTGATTATAGTAGTTTACAATTTATTTATAATGATGAAAATAAAATAAAGGCAATTATAGATTTTATAAAAGTAAAAAAATTACCTATTATATGGGAGATAGCAAGATCTTATAGTTATATAGATAAAGAGGCTAGAAATGGAATTATAAATATTAATAACATTGTAGAATATACAAAAGAAGTATGTAAAATTACAAATTTAAATGAATATGATTTAAAATATTTACCATATGTATATTTAATACAATTAGCAAGAAGCACATTTGGATATAGTGAATATTTTAAAGAAAATGTCAAAAACAAAGAAGAACTTATAAATTTTGCATTTTATAGAACTAATATTTGCAGAGAACTATATAAAAAAACAAATGAAATATCAAATAAATTATTAGAATTAAAAGGGAGTATAAAAAGATGAAGGATGTAATTATTGTAGGAACAGGAAAAGCAGGATTTTTGCATTACTATTCATATCAAAAATTTAAAAATATGGGAAAAATTTACTTTGTTGATATAGATGGAAAAATGAAAAATGAAAATATAAAGGAATCAAAAGTATATTTGAGTTTAAAAGATGCAATAAAAGAAGAAAAATTAGATGTAAAAAATACTATTGTTGATATATGTACACCAAAGAGTGTATTTATTGACATTATTATGCAATGCAAGAAACTAAACTTGAAAGACATATTAGTTGAGAAACCTTTTATTGTGAATGATGAATTTTTTTCTGAAAATAAAGATTTAAATATAGTAATGGTACATAACTATGTATATTCTAAAATAGTAAAGAAAATGAAATATATATTAGAGCAAAAAAAATTAACTCCAGTTATTATATATACCAATTTTTCTAAAAATAGAACTGAAGAAAGTTTTAATGGAAGAGGTATGTATAAAAAAACAACAAGGAATGTAGAACATGATATTCCACATCAAGTATATATTTCACAATTTTTATTAAATAATCCTAAAGATACACAGTTATTATTAGAAGAAGAAAAATCAATGGTAAGAGGAAATGAGATATTAGAAAAACATGGATATAGTAAGATTATTACAAAGAAAAATAATGTATATGTAATCCATGAAAGTGATTTTTCAACGAATACAAAAATTAGAGAAGTTATAGTTATATGTGATAATGACATAGTAGTTAAAGGTGAATTTTTATTTTATGATAAAGATTTAAATAAATTGCAAGATGGAAATGTTTCAATTATTAAAAATAATAAAGTAATATATATAGAAAATATAGATTATGATGATAATATGTATGAATGTTTATTAGATAGTTACCAATACTTTAATACAAATTTGATATCGCAAAAATACAGAGAAGAAATAAAAGATTTTTCACAAGAAATGAATTTATATATGTGAAAATTGGAGGAATTTAAATAATATGAAAAATGTTTTAATTATAGGAGTAGCACGAGCAGGGAAAACAACATTAGGAAATATGATAAAGGATGAATTTAATCAATATAATATAATTCATGCAGATTCTATTATATGGTGAATAATAAGAGGAACAGGAAGAGAAGAATATTATACACAAAATGTAAAAGCAAGAAAAGAATTAGTTCATAGTGATAAATTTCAAAGAATTATATTAGAAATTTATAAATCTTCTATACATCAAGATACAAAAAATTATGGAACAATTCTTGAAAGTGGTCAGTTAGAGCCTAAATATGCAAGAGAATTACTTGATATGGGAAATTTAATTTGTGTTTGTTTAGGACATGGAGATCTTGATAAACAAGGAATTATGAAATTATGTAGAGAGCATGATACAGAAAAAGATTGGACATACAGAATATCAGAAGAGAATTTGTCCGCAAATGCTGATAAATGGGACGAAAAAAATAGGATGCTAAAAGTAGAATGCCCTAGATATGGAATAGAATATATAGATACATCAAAAGATAGAGAAAAAACATTGCAGAAAATATTATCAAGGATAGGTGAAAAAGTAGAAATAAGAGAAGAGGATGAAAATGAAAGATAGAATGGATGTGTATTTAATCACAGGAGTAGCAGGTTTTATTGGGGCAAACCTAACTAATAAATTATTAGAAGAGAAAAAAGTAAAGATAATAGGAATAGATAATTTAAATGAATATTATGATATAAAATTAAAAGAATATAGATTGAATAAATTAAAAAAATTTCAGAATTTTGAATTTATTAAATGTGATATTTCTAATAAAGAAATAATTGAAGAAATTTTTAAAAAATACAATCCTAATATTGTAGTAAATCTTGCGGCACAAGCAGGAGTTAGATATAGTATAATTAATCCAGATGCTTATATAAATTCTAATATTATTGGTTTTTATAACATTTTAGAATGCTGTAGAAAATATACAGTAGAGCATCTAGTTTATGCTTCTAGTTCTTCAGTTTATGGTAATAATAAAAAAATACCATATTCTACAGATGATAAAACTGATATGCCAGTTTCACTTTATGCAGCCACCAAAAAGTCTAACGAATTGTTAGCATATAGTTATTCAAAATTATATAATATTGCATCGACTGGATTAAGATTTTTTACAGTTTACGGACCTGCAGGAAGACCAGATATGGCATATTTTAAATTTACAAATAAATTATTAAAAGGGGAAAAAATCCAAATATATAATTATGGAAAATGAGAGAGAGATTTCACATATATAGATGATATAGCTGAAGCAATAATAAAAATAATACCTAAAATACCATGTAAAGGGAATGGAGAAGATGGGTTATCTACACCGCCATATAAATTATATAACATAGGTAAAGGAAGTCCAGAAAATTTATTAGATTTTGTTCAAATATTGCAGGAAGAGTTAATAGAGGCTAAAGTATTACCAAAAAGTTATGATTTTGAATCACATAAGGAGTTAGTAGCAATGCAACCAGGAGATGTACCTATAACTTATGCAGATACTAAAAAATTAGAAGAAGAAATTAATTTTAAACCAAATACATCATTAAGAGAAGGACTAAAAAAATTTGCAAAATGGTATAAAGAATATTATATGTAACTGGAGTGAAAAATTATGAAAATTGCAGTTGTTGGAATAGGTTATGTAGGTTTATCGTTAGCGGTATTATTAAGTCAATACAATGAAGTTAGTGCATTAGACATTATAAAAGAAAAAGTAGATATGATAAATAAAAGAATTAGCCCTATTGAAGATGAATATATAAAGGAATACTTAAAAACAAAAAAATTAAATTTAAATGCGACTTTGGATTATAAAGAGGCATTTAAAGAAGCCAATTATATAATTATTTGTATGCCTACTAATTATGATGAAAATAAGAACTTTTTTGATACATCATTAGTAGAGGAAACAATACAGAAAATACATAATATGAATTTAGATACAACAATAATAATAAAGTCTACAGTTCCAGTAGGATTTACAAAAAAAATAAAAGAAAAATATAAAATGAAAAATATTATATTTTCACCAGAATTTTTACGAGAAGGTAGAGCTTTATATGATAATTTATATCCATCTAGAATTATAGTAGGTGATAATACTAAAAATGCAGTACAATTTGCAACAATGTTAAAAAAAGCAGCATTAAAAAATGATGTACCAATTAAATTTATGAATTCTACGGAAGCAGTAAAACTATTTTCTAATACATATCTAGCATTGAGAATAGCATATTTTAATGAATTAGATACTTATGCAGAAATGAAAGGCATAAATGCAAAAAATATAATAGAAGGAGTATGCTTGGACTCAAGAATTGGAAATTATTATAATAATCCTTCATTCGGATATGGTGGATATTGTTTACCTAAAGATACTAAACAATTAAAAGCAAATTATAAAGATATACCTGAAAATCTAATTACTGCTATTGTAAATAGTAATTTAACTAGAAAAAAACACATAGTAAAAGAAATATTAGATAAAAAGCCTAAAATTATAGGCATATATAAATTATGTATGAAAAAAGATTCAGATAATTTTAGGTTAAGTGCAATATTAGATATAATAGATATGCTTATAAGAAAGAATAAACAAATAATAATATACGAGCCACAAATAAAGGATAAAATTTATAATAATTGTAAGGTAGTAAATGATCTTGAAAAATTTAAAGAAATGAGTTCAATTATAGTTGCAAATAGACTAGAGAATAATCTAAAAGATGTTATGGGAAAAGTATACACAAGAGATATTTTTTCTAGAGATTAATATAAAATTTATATGTAATAATTGGAGAGAAATATATGGATACAATAGTTTATTTAATTAGGCATTCTGAAAAATTAGACACAAAGTATATTGATAAGTATCATAGTGATGAATTTTATCAAATAACAAGGGAAAAAAGAATACTTAGTTCAGAAGGAGAGAGGAAAGCAAAAATATTAAGTGAGAATGAAGAATTTGATAAATTAGATATAATATATTCAAGTAATTATGTTAGAACTATTCAAACAGCAAAATATTTTGCAGAAAGATTGAATATAAAGATTAATATAAATAAAGATTTCAATGAGCGAAAATATGGGAATCCATTAGAGAGTAAAGAAATTGGAATAGAACAATATTATGATGAAAATATTAAAAATAATGAAGGAGAAAGTAGAAAAGAAGTAACAGAAAGAATGTATAATGCATTTAATAAAATTGTAAAAGAAAATAAAGGTAAAAATATTGCAATTTTTTCTCATGGTGCAGCTATAACTTTTTTGCTTATGAAGTGGTGTGATTTATTAAGTATTACGAATGATAAAAAGAAATGTTTAAAATTCAAAAATAACATCATTACAAATAAAATATTTGAAGCACCAGAAGTATTTAAGATAATAATTAATGAAAATGATTCAATAAAGAGTATAAGAAATTTAGAGTTTAAATATTAGAATTAAAATGTAAAAGAAAGCAAAAACAATAATGTAAATCATGAAGATATAAATAAAAAATCTGAAAATATGGTATAATTAAATTAATAAAAATATTTTACCACATTGCTGGTGGTACTACTTATAACGAAAGTTCTAAGGTTTGATTTAAGAATAGGAGAAATCCTATTCTTTTTGTATTATTGCTTTTTTTAGTTATATAAACTTTTAACTTATGTCTAAGTAACTTTTTTCAATAGACTAATATTGGGAATGGTTATATAATTTATATAACTTTAACAAAAAAATGAAAAAAATTTTAAAAAATGCAACATCGGTATTTTAAATTAAAACTCCTATTATTAGAAGGAGGTAAAAATGGATGATAAAAAACAAATCAAACCAGTTATTAAAGTAAAAGAAATAAAGGAAACAAAAGATTCTAAATTTTAAAAAGCAATGAAAGATTTAGAGATAAAGTAGAGTTTTATATAGATTCTATTAATTCTTTCATGCAAAAAATTTGTTAGCAAAAAATCTACCAAACAGGAGTATGTATGAAAAAACAAGAGAGGATAAAAGAATTATATTTTGATGAAAAATACAGGCAAAAAGAAATAGCAAGTATGTTAAATCTTTCATGTCAATATGTTAGTAAAGTTCTGTTACAGGATAGTAGATATAAAGAAGAAAAGGAAAGAAGAAAAAAGGCATCAAAACAAAAACATACACAAAAAACAGTCAATTATATAAAAAAGAAAAGACAAGCTAATACAGATATAGGATATGAACAATTAAAACAAATGCATATACAGGCAAGTCAGGAATTATCTAGTCCTAGACGAATGAATAATCGTACATTTAGAAATTGGAATTCTTCTATTTATAAATACAATACTAAAACTAAATCATATTATCTAAAAAAAGGTATTGTAACAGGAAATGATGTGCCTAAGAAAATAAACTGGAAAAGTTATTAAAAATGTAATTCAATTTTTATTATCTCGTGCATACATATTAAAAAGAGGTGTATGTATGATAATTGATGAATATAAAAGTGACTCTACAATAATTAGAATTGAGGATAGAGATATTGGTACAAAAGAAGAAAGCAAAGAGATAATAGATATATTGTTAAGTCTAACTATTAAAAAAATTTCAGAATACTCTGGAAATGATTTGTAATTTTATTCAACCTATGTTAGACTCACAACGGTTGATAAAATTGACAAAAGGAAGGAGGAATTTTGGAAGAAATATATAATGGTTATTCTAACGAAAAAGTGTTAGATGTGATTCGGAGATTATGCAATTTATTTAAGAAAATCAAGAGCAGATATAGAGGCAGAGGCAAAAGGTGAAGGCGAAACTCTTGCAAGACATGAACATATATTATTAGAATTAGCAAATAAAAAAGGATTAAGTATAGGAAAAATATACAGAGAAATAGTAAGTGGAGAAACTATTGAAGCAAGACCAGAAATGCAAAAACTACTATCAGATGTTAGACAAGGAAAATGGAAAGGTGTACTTGTTGTTGAAGTAGAAAGATTGGCTCGTGGTGAGACAATGGATCAAGGTATTGTTGCAAAAGCATTTAAGATTTCTAACACAAAAATAGTAACACCTATGAAAACCTATGATCCAAATAATGAATTTGATGAAGAGTATTTTGAATTTGGATTGTTCATGTCAAGAAGAGAATATAAAATAATTAATAGAAGATTACAAAGAGGCAGAATCATGTCAGTAAAAGAAGGAAAATATGTTGGAAGTGTAGCACCATTTGGATATGATAGAGTAAAAATAAAAGGTGATAAAGGTTATACATTAAGAAAAAATGCAGAGGCGAATACTGTAAAAATAATGTTTGACCTATATGCTTATGATGATTTATCATTACATGAAGTAACTAGAAAACTAAATGAAATGGGACTAAAACCAAGAAAAAAAGATGAATGGTCTGTGGCAACTGTTAAAGATATATTGGCAAATCCCGTATATATAGGAAAAATAAAATGGAATGGTAGAAAAGTAGTAAAAGTATATAAACATGATAAACTGATATCTACAAGACCAAGAAATGAAGATTATATATTAGTAGATGGATTACATAAGCCAATTGTTGATGAAAAAACTTGGAAAATAGTATCAGCTAAAAGAAGTTTGAATTCTGCACCTGTAAAGCACAATAATACAGTTCAAAATCCTTTATGTGGTTTAGTTATATGTGCTAAATGTGGTAAGAAAATGAAGAGAAGGTCTTACTCAAAATTTAGTAAAGAACCAACTTTATATTGTGATAATCCTAAATGTGATAATATAGGCTCAAAGTTTTGTTATGTAGAAGATAAGGTATTGGATGGATTAAAAAAATGGCTAGAACAATACAAATTTGATTATCAAGAGCATTTAGATAAAATCAATCATAATAAAATAGAATCAATAGAAGAAACAATTGCATCATTAGAGCAAGAGGCGAAAAAAGAAAATGATAAGTTACTTAGCATATTTAATTTTTTAGAAGATGGTACATATACGAAAGAAATGTTTAAAGCAAGAAGTGAGGCTGTATCACAAAATTTAGCAAGAATAAATAATTCGATTCAAAACTACAAAACAAAATTATCACAAGAAAAAATTGTTGATAGGGAGAAAGAAGTATTAGTACCTAAGATCGAAAATGTATTAGATGTATATAATTTATTACAAACAGCAGAAGAAAAAAATGATTTACTAAAAACAGTAATTACTCAAGTTACATATCTAAAAACAGAAAAAGCAATAAGAAAAGATTCAGATCCAACAAATTTTATTATAAATTTATATCCTAAAATTAATAGGGTAATATAGAAACAATTTTTGAATTAACAATTAAAAACTGGAATATGAAGTAATTTGAAGCTTAAAAATTTCAGTCATATTATTTTAAAAAGGAAATTTTTTTTAGGCTTCAAACGACTACTTCTTGGTGCGAACGAATGTGTACCATTATGATGTCAATAGTTTAAGTAAGCTGTTAGGTTTCACAAACGAAGTGAAGTGAAATCTTACAGTTAACTTATGCAGTAGCAAAGACAGGGATTACAATCTTAGCTATTGACTGTAAAATAGATACTAAAGTTGCAAAAATTATGTAAATATGATATAATTTATATAGTTAGCAAAAGCTACAAGTTGAAAATTCCTCGCTTACACAGGAGGATAAAAGAACATAAAGAAATGGAGGAAAGAAACATGGAAATGAAAAAGTATAGCCACTATGATTCTCAGGTTGTTTGGGAAGTGATAGTTGATGAGCTCAATGATATAAAAGTCAATACCAAAATTACCAAAAAAGGGAAAATAATTTTTACCAATT
>CAKNJL010000039.1 GCA_930982035.1 uncultured Clostridium sp. | reverse complement strand
TATAATATTTTAATTGCTATAACCTATATTATGCAAAGCTTTGCATAAAATAGGAAACTATACATCACAGATGTTTGCTAATATTTATTTAAATGAAATGGATCAATATATAAAACACAAGTTAAAAGTAAAATATGTATATCGTTACATGGATGATGTAGTAATATTGGCAAAAACAAAACAACAGGCAAAAGAATACTTAGGAAAAATAAAAGACTTTTTAAAAGAGAATTTAGAATTAGAATTAAATAAAAAAACACAAATATTCAAATCAAAACAAGGTGTAAATTTTTGCGGGTATAAAATAAATGAAAATAGATTAAAAATAAGAGACAAAGGGAAAAGAAAGTTGAAGAAAAAAGTAAAAAAATTAAAAGAAGAAATAAAACAAGGAAATATGACAAGTGAGACAGCAAGAAAATATCTAGCAGGACATTTGGGATATATAAAAATAGCTGATACTTATAATTTGGAAAATAAATTGTTTTATAATTCTAATAATTAAGTTAAGATACATCAATTTATATATATGAAAAATATATAGGTTTTAAATAAGAGATATAGTTTGAAAGAAACTCTTTTATTACAATATGTGCTTTTGAGCAAAGTTAGAAAAATGAATTTTTTATAGAAAAATAATCAGGGATAAATCAAAAGGCGAACAACACAGACAATAGAGTCAATAGAGGTCGGCAATTACAACAATGAAGGTTCTAACAATCCAGCCAACAATCGTAACAACAATAGCCCAGGCAATACCAATAGTAACATCGGTTTTCGCCCAGCTCTAATATTTTTCTGGATTATATATTTCAAGGAGTATATACAATGAAATATTAGAATATTAAAGGGATTTATTCCTTCCTAATACAGGTAAAAATGAATCAGTAAAAAATGTATTAGTAGGATTATATTATAATTCAAATTTACTTTTTTTACGATATATTAAAAATTGAATAAGGTTGTGTCTTTTAGAGATAGGAGTTATAGAAAATGAATTTATGTTTTATAATAGGAAAGATAATAAGTGATATAGAATTTAAATTTGTAGTAAATGATAGAAATAAGATGTCAATATCATTATTCGTAGTTGAACTAAATAATAAAAGTAGAATAAAAATAAAAGGATACAATAACATAGCAGATTTTTGTTACCAAAACTTAAGAAAAGAGGATAATATTATATTAGAAGGTTATATAAATAATAAAATGAATATTGTTATTTATAAAATAAATAAGCTTTAAAAATACTTTATTTTAGGATAATAAAAAGTGAAAAAAATAAAATAAAATAGGAGGAATCAAACTGAAGAATAAAGAAAAAGAATTAAGTTTAAAAATAGATAAAATAATAAAAGAATTAGAAGAAATGATAGAGTTAAACAAAAGAAAAGAAGATATAGAAGAGCAAAGAAAAAGACTAGATAAATTATTAGAAAGCTATCAAAAGGAATTATAATAATTAGAAAGAAAAAACTATATTATAGTTTTAAACCAATTCTAGAAAGTTTATTTGTCTTATTATAATAGATTTTTAGATTAGCATAGATTTCATACTAAATCAAAATATTTAGTGGATGATTGAACTCTGCATAGAGAAAATTAGTTAAAGCATAAGGTTAAAATAGTATTGCTATTTTACTATGAATATAGTAAAATAAAAACATCAAGAAATAGGGAGTGGTTAAAGTGAAAAAACTACCATATGGAATAAGTGATTATGAAAGCTTAGTAGAAAATAATTATTATTATGTAGATAAAACAATGTATATAGAAAAATTAGAGAACTTAGCAGAAAGATATATAATGTTCTTACGTCCAAGAAAATTTGGAAAGACATTATTTACAAGTACTTTAGAAAATTATTATGATATATTAAAAGAAGAAAAATTTAAAAAATTATATGGAGAAACATATATAGGAAAAAATCCGACAAAATTAAAGAATAGTTATTATATATTAAAGTTTAATTTTTCGGGAATAAATACTAGAAATGAAACAACAACAATGGCAAGTTTTAAAAGAGAAATTGCATCTTCGATAGGAGTATTTGTAGAAAGATATGGTTTGAACTTTTATGTAAACGAAGAGGGCGAGCCAGAAGATATATTAGATAACCTATTAAAAGCATTTTTTATACAAAAACAAGATAAAAAAATCTATGTAATAATAGATGAATATGACCACTTTGCAAATGAACTACTAGGATTTAATACAAATCATTTTAAAAGTCTTGTATCAAAAAATGGACAAGTGAGAAAATGGTATGAAATACTAAAAAAAGGAACAGAAAATGTAGTAGATAGAATATTTATAACAGGAGTAGCTCCGATAACACTAGATAGCTTAACATCAGGATTTAATATAGTTACAGATATAACTCAAGATGAAAACTTTAATGAAATGATAGGCTTTACAGAAAAAGAGTTGGAGAAATTAATGGAAGAGCAAAATATTAAAGGAAAGAAAAAAGAAGAACTATTACCAATAATGAGAGAAAATTATGACGGATATAGATTTTCATTATATGGAAAAGAAAAAATGTATAATTCAAATATATGTCTATATTTTTTAAATAGATATGGAAGATTTAATAGGATTCCAGTGGAATTAATAGATGTAAATATAGCAAGTGATTATAGTAAACTAGGGAAAATGTTAGATTTATGCAAAGGAGAAGAAAGAGAAAAAATAATAGAAAAAACAGTATCAGGAGAAGGGATAATAAGTGAAATAAGACAAAAATTCAATCCAGCGATGGAATTTACAGAAACAGATTTAGTATCAATGTTATATTATCTAGGATATCTAACAATAGCAGGAGAAGTATTTGAAAAACCAGAATTAAAAATACCAAATAAAGTAATGAAAGAATTATATTCAGAATACTTTATGGAAATACTAAAAAAAGCAACAGACTTACAGGTAACAGAAAATGACTACAATGAAATGTTAAGTGAAATAGCCCTAGAAGGAAAAATAGACAAAATAGTAGAGATGACAGAAAAATATCTAAAAAATTTGTCAAATAGAGATTATATGCAATTTAGCGAAAAATATATAAAACTAATATTTTATTGTATAGCAATGAATTTAAAAATATTCAGACTAAAGTCAGAAATGGAAGTACAAAGAAAATATCCAGACATACTGTTGATTCCAAAAGATAGAAGTAAAGGATATAAAGGAGTAATGATAGAATTTAAATATCTAAAAAAAGGAGAAGAAAATAAATTAGAAGAAAAGCAAAAAGAAGCGAGAGAACAGATAAAAGAATATGGAGAATTTGAAGAAATTAAGGAGTTAGAGAATATCTATAAATATACAGTAGTAGCAGTAAATGATAACATACATGTAGAAGAAGTATAATCTTAAGTAATAATATGTTTATTCAGAATTTATTTAAGATTAGATAGTGTAAAAGAAAGAGGATTTAAAAATATAACCAAAATGGTTGTACACAAATTTTACTTACATAAAATTTGGCACGCGAACAAAGACGCGACATGTCAGCTAACTACAATGATAATATATTGAAATCATGTCGCTTTTGTTCTTATATATTAGGAAATAAAATTCTAAAACCCAATAATATCATTATAAATCTCAATTGCAAATTTATCTGTCATACCAGAAATATAATAAATGATACATTTATAAAAATCTTTTTCATTTTTAAAATCAAAAATAACATCATTAATAAGCTTTAATTCATTTCTATTTCCCAAATCATAATAATTAGATAAGAAACCAAAAAAGCTATCATAAAGTTTTAAAGAAATTTTAGATAATTTATTTTTTAAAGTATTTACTGTATTTTCCTTATCATAACAAACTTTTAAAGTATCATAAATTTCATTTAATACTAAATCAAAATATTTCATTGATGGCTGAACTCTATCTGAAAAATATATATTTTGGTAATTAAATTCTTTAATCTGATTTAACAAATCAAAAGCTTCTGGTGAAAAACGTAATCCGACATCAGGAGAAGAATTTTTAGCCAAATCACAAACTAGGTAATTTATAATAGCAGTATTATTAATTTTCTTTTCAGGTAAATCATAATGTAATAACTTATACAGTTTATCTAAATGTTCATCAATGATTCCTAAACTAATAGCATCTTCAATATCTCTACCAATATAAGATATTTTATCAGAAATCTTAACAATACAACCTTCCCAAGTATATGGTGAATACTGATTAGGCTTTTCATAATCAGATAAATCAATAAATTCATTTCTAGGTTTTAAACAATTTTCATCTATTTCTCCACAATGAGAGATTATTCCATCTCTAACAGCATAAGTAAGATTTAAATTATCCTTATATTGTTCTTTATTCTGCAATAATTCTACATAATCTACAAACTCTAACCCATTTTTTTCATGCCAAAAGGTACAGCCTAAATCCCTTTCAGAAATTTTTGACAAAATTCTTTCTCCGGCATGACCAAAAGGACTATGACCTATATCATGTGCAACAGCAATTGCCTTGGTTAATTCTGTATTCAATCCCAAATAACTTGCAAGTGTATAACTTATAGATTCTACATGTGAGACGTGTTCACTTCTAGTACAGATATGATCACTTTCAGGAGAAAAGAATACCTGTGTTTTATGCTTTAATCTCCTATATGCAGTACAATGAATAATCCTTGTATAATCTCTATCAAAAACAGAACGTATATCATCTGGGCTAGTTGGTAGAGGCTTTTTTCTTTGTATAATATTTTCCCAATTTGGATTATCTGGATTAGAAGCATAATCTTTAAATAAATATTTCATAATAAAATTCAATCCTTTCATTATTTGATTTATATATAGATGTAGTTTGCCTTAGTTATAGCATTAGTTGTAATCATTAGCAAATATTAAAACCAATAAAAAACACATCTGTAACTTTGCCCAGTTAGGTGTGCTTTTTTAAATACATATTTCTGGCGAACCACCTTTGTGGTTTCTCCATTTACTTTGATTATTATACAAATATTTATGATAAAAGTCAAATAATTTTCAGGATAAAAAAAGAAAACTTTTTTAGAAAACTTAATACAATTGAAAGAACTTGATTATATGTCTTAAAATTATAAAAAAACATGTAAAAATAGAAAATAATTTATTTATTTTTTAATAAATAACCGAAAAAAATTTACACAAATAGCCGAAAAATATTTGTACAAATAACCGAAAAGTATTGTAAGCTTATGAAAGCAATGGTACAATATAATAAAAAAATACAAAAATAAAAAAGGAGGAAAAAACGATGTTACATGTTATGAAAGATGACTTTGACGAAAGTCCAGAAGATATTTTAAATTCAATAAATAATATGTTAAAGAAAAAAGAAACAGAAAAGAAAAAAGAAGATAAAGAAGAAAAAGATTCCAAAGATGAATAGCTTGAATCATATACGTATAATTTACGAATAAACGAGAAAATGCAATGAAATTTAAAATATATTATTTCCATAAATATAGATAAAATAAAAGATTAGTCGACATTGCAAAAATAAAAAACATAGTGAAAGAAGGAGTAAAAAAATGGCAAATTCAAAATTGATTGTAGTAGAAGGCGCACAAGGTGCAGGAAAAACAACAGTAACAGATTTTATAAGACATTCATTAAGCTATACAAATTTATATAGATTATGTGGTACATCAGATACAACTAAAGAAGGAAAGAAAAAAGCAGAAGACATGTATATTGATTTATTAGAATATATTAAAAAAATGGAAAATAAAAGTATAAATTTATTATTTGATAGAACTTTTTTCACAGAGGAAAATTATTGTAGATTAGGAAAAAAAGATTATACATTTTCTGATGTCTATGAAAAATTACTAGAAGACTTTAGTAAACTAGATTTTGACATATATTATATAACTTTATACTTAAGAGATACCAAAAAATATAGTAGTAGACTAGATAGAAAGGATAAGGCAAAATTTAAAAATTCAGATTTTGATGTAGAAAATAGCATTAATCAACAAAGAGTTTATTTGGAAATGGCAGAAGAAATAAAAGAAAAATATCCAAATATAAAAGTAGTAAATATTGCAAATGACAGAGATTTTGAAGAGACCAAAAAAGAATTAAAAGAATTAATAGGATATTAAAAAATTAAACTACAAAATATTAGAAAATCCATATAAAAACAAAAAGTTTTTATAAAACTAATAACTAAAAAATAATATTATAAATTTAATAAATAAATTAGTGTCAAAATATAAATTTTAATGAAAAAGCTAAAATTTGAAATGTATCAAAAAAATAAGAAAATTAAAGATAAAAAGAGATAATAAATGAAATGTTTAAGATTGTGATTACAATAAACAAGGAAAATCTTTCTTTGTCAAAATAAAACTAAAATAAAATTTGTAATATTTATAGTGTTTACTGTATAATATATATCGATGGTGCATTATTCTAGTCATGCTCAAGTTTACGAGGGTGGGGCTAAAAATCCACTAAAGGGCATATCGATGAAGTTTCTTGAATGTGCGCGAAACGCCAAGTTTGCGTGTGTTCAGGGAGTAAGAGATTAGGGTATTATGTAATGGCATACATGAGATTCCCTAATTTCGCGGAGGCTTAGATTACATATAAATATCAATATTTATAAAGGTTTAAGAGTAACCTGTGATGAGTGCCAAGACACAAAATGCACAGAGTAGCCTGTCTTGAGTGAATGTATTGGGATTAAATAATTAGTAAGACATAGTTTTGGCCAAATTAGTTTTACTGTACTTATGAAATTGCATTTGCAAAAGAGACTAGTAAGCTTATAAAGCGTGTTAAGGAAAACTTCTAGAATGTTTGCTTTAAATCAAAAGCATAGAGGTCTATGGATTAAGGTACAGATTTAAGTGGCGATCTGGTGTCTATTATATCTTATAGATGTTTCCCTTAAACGGAAACGGCAATAACAGTAATGTTATGTGGGAAATAGAGAAATTCGACCAGACCTAAACTGTAAAATTTACTTAGACTTTTGCCATCTTGAATAAAAAATATAAGAGGAAATCTTGGGAAAACTCAAAATTTCCTCTTTTGAATTTGCAAACAAGAAACAATTTAAATAAAATATATTGTTTCTAAATTGAAAGCAAAAAGGTAAAAAAATAAAGTTGTATTGACAAAAATATATTTAAATACATGAAAATGTAAATGTCGAATTTTGTCAAAAGGAAATACAAACTATGACCTGGCCCAAATTGTTTGCAGAATTATTTATGAAAGGAAATGAATTATAATGAAAAAAGAAAAAGATGATAAGGCAAAGCCGAGTAACAAGCAAGACAATGCCAAAAAAGTAAAAAAAGAAATGAAAAAAGCTATAAGACAAGAAAATGAAAGAACAGAAAAAGAAAACGAAAAAGAAATAGAAGAAGTAAAAGAAAAAATAGAACAGAAAAAGAGAAGAAAAGAAAAGGAAAAAAAGAAAGATGAAAATATCAAATGGTTTATAGAAGTATCTATAATGACATTTATATTATCAATGGTATTTTCTTACATATCAACAAATGGAGTATCAAATTTAAGTTTAATACCAGCAATATTAATTTTAGTTGCAGTAATAGCAGTAGGAATTATTTTTGACATTGTAGGTGTTGCAGTAACAGTAGCAAATGAAAATGAATTTCATGCTAAAGCAACTAAAAAAGTGAAAGGTTCTAAAGACTCAATAAAATTGATAAGAAATGCACCTAGAGTAGCCAATATTTGTGCAGACGTTATAGGCGATATTTGTGGAGTATTAAGTGGTGCAATAAGTGCGTTAATAGCTGTAAAAATCTCTGACCAATTTGGTTTAACATTTGACTTACAATTCTTACTTAGTGCATTAGTTTCTGCATTAACAGTAGGGGGAAAGGCTTTAGGAAAAACAGTTGCTAATAATAATTCAACAAAAATTGTTCATTCAGTTGGGGTTTTATTAAATAAATTTAGTATAAAAAGCTAATAAACAAAAAATAATTGATAATCATACAAACTTGTTATAAAATATCAAATAATAACAATAATAATAGAAGGTGATTAATTTGAAAATTTTAATAACAGGTGCATCATCAGGTATAGGTAAAGACATGGCAAGAATATTAGCAAAAAAAGCTGATGAATTGGTTCTAGTTGCAAGAGATATAGCAAAATTAGAAGAAGTAAAAAAAGAATTAGAAAAAGAAACAAAAGTAGAAATTATATCAATGGATTTAAGCAAAGAAGAAAACTGTAAAGAAATCCACAACAGAGTAAAAAATGTGGATATCTTAATCAATAATGCAGGATTTGGTGAATGTGGGGATTTTACAAAAACAAATCTGGACAAAGACCTAAATATGATAAAAACAAATGTAATAGCATATCACATATTAACAAAATTATATTTAACAGATATGAAAGCAGAAAATAAGGGAAAAATACTAAATGTAGCATCAATAGCGGGATTTATGCCAGGTCCACTAATGGCAACATATTATGCCACTAAAAATTATGTAGTAAGATTATCAGAAGCAATCAGAGAAGAGTTGAAAAAGGAAAAATCAAAGGTACAAATAAGTATATTATGTCCTGGACCAGTTGCAACAAATTTTAATAAAGTTGCAAATGTTAAGTTCAACTTGAGAGAAGCAGATAGTATGCAAGTTGCAAAATATGCAATAAAAAAATTAGAAAAAGGGAAATTTTATATAATCCCAGGGATTGATGTAAAAATAGCAAAAATAGGAGCAAAATTATTACCAACTACATTGATTAGCAAATGTGCATATATAGCCCAAAAAAGAAAAATTGGAGGAGAATAACAAAACTTAAATTCATAATAAAATAGAAAATAAGAACTATTATAATATAAAGTAATTACACGATTTTGTATAAGCTAAAACTGTTTCATTTTTTATATTATATAGTTCTTATTTTTCATTTTATTACGAATCAAGCTAAATAAATAAAAAAAACATTGACAAAAGCAAACAAATATTCTATAATTAAATCGGTGATTATATGGAACGTCAAATCTTACATGTAGATGTTAATAATGCATTTTTGAGTTGGACAGCAATTAATATGCTAAAAAATGGAAGTCAAATTGACATACGAGAAATTCCAGCGATAATTGGAGGGGATGAATCCAAAAGGTCAGGGATTGTTTTAGCCAAAAGTATGAAAGCAAAAGAGTGTGGAATAAAAACAGCTGACACAACATATCAAGCACGAATAAAATGTCCAGGCCTAAAAATATATCCATCCAATTTTAAAGTATATAGAGAATACTCAAATAAGTTATACAATTTATTATTAGAATATACAGATAGAATAGAAAGATTTAGCATAGACGAGTGTTTTTTAGACATGACAAATTACTTAATGAATGATGCATTAATAAACAAAGCAAAAGAAATAAATAAAAGAGTAAAAGAAGAATTAGGATTTACAGTAAATGTAGGAGTAGCACATAATAAACTATTAGCAAAAATGGCATCAGACTTTACAAAACCAGATAGAGTACACACACTATATGAAGAAGAAATACCAGATAAAATGTGGACACTTCCTGTATCAGAGCTATTCATGTTAGGAAAAAGAACTGTTCCAAAATTATACAATATGCAAATAAAAACAATTGGCGATTTAGCCAGAACAGATAAAAGAATTTTACAAGATAAATTTGGAAAACATGGAATAATGATGTGGGAATATGCAAATGGAATAGATGAATCAGAAATAAAATATTTAAAAGAAAAACCAAAAGGAATAGGAAATTCTGTAACATTGCCAGAAGATATCTCAAACATAGAAAAATTAGAAGAAATACTGTTAGCATTGACAGAACAAGTTACATATAGACTAAGAAAACAAAAAATGTTAGCAAAAGTAGTAAATGTACAACTAAGAACAAAAGACTTTGTAGACACATCACACCAAAGAAAAATGTTAAGTGTAACAGCTAGTACTAAAGAAATTTTTAACAATGCAAAAGAATTATTAAAGCAAATGTATAGAAAAGGAACACCAATTAGATTGATAGGACTTAGATTGGATGACTTAACAGATAAAGAAGAAATGCAAATTTCATTATTTGATAATGTAAAAGATAGAAAACAAGAAAAACTAGATAAAGCAATAGATAGTTTAAAAGATAAATATGGGTATGATTTAATAACAAGAGCAGGAAATATGGAAATAGATGGACTAATAAAATTTAGAAAAGATTAAATGTCCATCTGGACCGGTTCTGTTTGGACATTAAAGGTGTTTTCTGCCTTTTGTTTGCAGTTTTAATTATGATATGTTATAATGTGAATAATTAGTAATGAGAGGATGGATGCTGATATGCCAAATTTACCAAGTGAAATAGAAAAGGTTCTATATGAATTTATTAAAAAAGTTAGAGAAATACTAGGTAAAAGGGTGATAAAGATTATATTATATGGGTCTTATGCAAGAGGAGATTATAATGATAATTCAGATATTGATATTATGATACTAACAGACTTATCAGATGATGAAATAATAGAATATAGAAGTAAAATATCAGATATTGCTTTTGACATAGAATTCGATAATAGTTTTAATGTTATGATATCACCACTGGTAAAAAATATTGATAAGTTTAATTATTGGTTAGAAGCATTACCTTTTTATATGAATGTACAAGAGGAAGGAGTTGTACTAAATGAAAAATAAAATATCTAAAGAGTTGGCTAACCATAGGGTTGAACAAGCAAAAGAGGATTTCCAAGCTGGAGTTTTATTATATGAAAAAAATTTTTATAAATCAGCCAATAATAGAGCATATTATTCTATATTTCATAGTATAAAAGCAGTATTATCCTTAGAGCCAATAGATTTTAAAAGGCATAAAGATGTAATAGCATACTTTAATAAAAATTATATAAATACAGAAATATTTCCTAAATCAATGGGAAGAAGAATACAAAATGCAAGTACTATTAGAGAAGATAGTGACTACGATGATGAATTTGTTGTAAATGCAGATAAAACTAAAGAACAACTAGATACAGCAGAAGAATTGATTAAGTTGGTAGAAAATTATATAAATAGCAAATAAAAAGACACATTAGCCTCCTAGAAAGAGATACAAAAAATATAAAACTCTCTTTTTAGGGGGGAAAATTTTTATATTGATAATATATTTTTTTACACTTGTATATAATTACATTGTTATATAGTTGTAAAATTAAAGAATGCACAATATAAGTCAGAATTTGCTGGAAAATTAAATTTTTACTTATCAGCAGTGGATGATTTATTAAAATCGAAAATGATAATCCAAGTATTGGAATTATCCTATGTAGAGAAAAGAAAAAGTTTTAAGTAGAGTATTCTTTAAGAGACATAAATAAGCCTATTGGAGTAAGTTTATATGAAGTTTCAAATATATTACCAAAAGATATTATGGAAACATTGCCAACAGAAGAAGACTTAAATTTGCATATAGATATAAAGGAAAATGAAGTGTAATATATTATAATGTAAATAATGAGGAAAAAGAAAAGTAATTTTGATATGCAAATTTTCTAAGTGAAAAAAATAAAATATCTAAAAAACTTGTGAGATGAAAAATATTTTTGGTATTTTTAAATAATTATTATATTAAATTGTTAGTAAAGAATGAAGAATTTTCTTAGAGTTTAGTACTCTAAGAAAATTTTTTTCAATTAAATTCTAACAATAAAGTATTGTAAAGTCAATAAAAATAGCTAAAAAATTTTTTAAAATATATGGAATTTTTTGTATTAATAAATTAATTTTAAAAATTTTAAAATTATAATAATTTGCTAAATTTCAAGCTTTGAATATTTAACAGCTTTCTTAGAGTACTAAACTTTAAGTAGAAAAATAAGGAATAAAATATAAAACAAAAGAAAATACAAGAAGGGAGAGAAAAATTTTATGAAAAATAAACTAATCAAAACAAATAGTGGTATTACTTTAATAGCATTAGTAATTACGATAATTGTATTACTAATTCTAGCAGGAGTAACGATAGCGACATTAACAGGAGACAACGGAATATTGACACAAGCAACTAATGCAAAAACAATGACACAAATATCATCATTAAAAGAAGAAATAGATATGTATGTAGTAGGGGAAGAACTAAATAATGTAGAAGGAATAGACAGATACCCAATAATAAAAGAAGAAACAATGGAAAGTGTAGATAAAAATCTGTTAAGTATAGAATTAAAACAAAAGATGTCAAAATGGGCAAATACAGCACAAAATGGAGAAATAGCAACAATAGATACAATAGACTATAGTAAATTCTATAAAATAGATAAAGAAAAAGTAAATACGGCAAATAGTTTTGAAGGGGATTTATACTTAATAGAGATAGATGGAGATTATAAGGTAATAAGTATAGATGGAGTAATATATGAAAAAGAAAATATAAATATAATAATACCATTAAATGATGTAGCAGAACCGGAATATATAACAGTAGGTAGTAATACATATAAGTGGTATGGAGATGGAAGTATATCAGTAATAGGGGAATTAAATTCAAATTCAGGAATAACAAGTGAAGAAAGTAGTCAAATAAATGGATTACAAGAATTTGATTTAAAAGAAATAGCAAAAGATACGGGCATGGTTTTTGATAATAATGTAGAAACAGAGCAAAATATAGCAAAAGTAAATGGAGTAAAAAAGATATATTTTAATTCAGGAACAGCATATATAATAGATGCAAATGATGATTTATGGGCATGGGGAACAAATGAATATAATAAATTAGGACAAGGAAATTCATACTTGGTAACAGAGCCAACAAAAATATTAGAAGGAAGAACAGAAGGAGCAAGTGATGTAAAAGCAAAAAATGTTTGGGCAGGGCCAACAAATACATTTGTATTAGAT
Source organism: uncultured Clostridium sp. (assembly GCA_930982035.1). Taxonomy (GTDB): domain Bacteria; phylum Bacillota; class Clostridia; order TANB77; family CAG-508; genus CAG-269. The sequence continues at coordinate 7,365 of CAKNJL010000039.1, read as the reverse complement.
ACAAATAATAGACTATGGGCATGTGGAGCAAATACAAATGGAGTGTTAGGACAAGGAAATAATAATACTTATTATAATTTTGTAGAAGTGAAAATAGATGGATTAAATAATAGTGATATACAAGAAATATTCTTAAGGTCAATTAATAATACACAGTTAGCTTCAGCAATAGTAAAATGTAGTAATGGAAAAGTATACGGATGTGGAACAAGCAATTATGGAAATTTTGGGATAGGAACAAATACTTCATATAATCAATTTATAGAGCTAAGTGCATATAATGAAATATGGCAAAAAGCAGAAAGAATATATAATGAAGGAATAATAACATTTGTATTTACAGAAGATGGAAAAGTATATGGAGCAGGATATAATAGTGCTGGAGCTTTAGGAGTAGGACATACTAATAACATAAATACTCTGACAGAGTTAGATAATGATATAATAGATGTTAGACCAATTACTGATGCATCAACATTCTTTTTAAAGAATGATGGATATTTATATGCAAATAATAGTAATGGGAATTTGAATAGAATAAATGGGTTACAAGATGTTGATATGCAGTTTTTAAGTAACTATATAGTGCTTTCAAAAAGCAAAATGTATAAAATTTCTTCTAGTAGTGTTAGCAATTATTATCATGAATATAATACAAATGAATTTTTAGATATGAAATCTATGAATGGATTTATATCAAATAACAAAATCTATTTGGATAGCTATCCAAATATAACAAAACCAGGTGCAAAATCAATATATACTTTAAAAAATGTGTTTACAGGAGCACAATTTGTACAAAGTGGTGGAAACAATATAAATATAGTAGATAATGAAGGAAATATATATGAAGGAATAAATAATAAAAATACTCAAGTAGATAATATAAAACAATTAGTATCATCAAATAATGCACAATTTGCATTAAGTGAAGATGGAAAGTTATATGCAAAAGGTAATGGGTATATGTGGGGAGATGTTACATCTCAAAATCAATATACTATAGTAACAAAAGATGGAAATGAAGAATTTAATAATGTAGAGAAAATATTTGCTATAAAAAATGGACTTGGATGTATATTTATTACAAATGATAATGAAATATATTGGGCAGGAGCAACAGCATTTATGGCAATGCCAGACATTAAAGGAAGTGTTCAAACAGTAGGTGCAGGAAAGAGGACAGAGTATCCGGAAAAAATAGAAAATGAAATTATAAATTCTATAATAGATAAAATAAAAGATATAAAATTCACTTATATAAATTCAGGCGGAATAGATGGAAGAAACACATTAATATTAACAGATGATGGAAAGCTATATTCTTATTCAAATAATAGTAACATGACAGGAGTAGGAGAAACTAGTGATTTTACAGAAATAAAATTTGATGGAGCAACAGTAGAACAGATAGACACATTAGATGGATTAAGTTTAGCAGTATTAAGCAATGGAGAAGTATATGGATGGGGATATAACACAAATGGAATACTAGGAGATGGATATGATTTAGGTGGAATATATCCAACACCAGTAAAATTAAATTTAAGTAATGTAAGAACAATGAGTTTAGGAAATGGATTTGCAATATTTGCAACATATGCAGGAGAGGTATATGGGATAGGAAAAAATGGTTATGGACAATTAGGAACAGGAGACAATGTTGGAGCAAGTACATTTGTAAGATGTGAAGAATTAGAAAAATAAAATAGATAAATTATTTTAGAGAGTAAAAATTTTGTACAAATTGCTACTAAATATCAATGACCCAAATGAACAATAAAAAGATAAATATATTGAAAATATAAAAGATTCTTAGCATGATATATTATGACAATATAAAGTTGTGAATATATATGCAAGGAATCTTTTTTGATGTATTAAACACTGTATACATGGTCATAGTAAAAGAGCATCAGAATTTAGAAAACAAAGTAGAAAATAATAATAGAGTATATTATTCTATTTAAAACACCTAAAAGATTTAAAATATAAAAAATCTTTTAGGTGCTTTTCATAATAATTATTATATTAATTTAATAGTCTATATATTAAAAATTTCTTAGAATTCAAAACTCTAAGAACATTTCTTATAATCAAATTTTAACAATAAAACATATTAAAGTCAACAAAAATCACAAAAAAGTTATTTGTAATATATTTAATTTCATACATTAACAAATTTATTTTAAAAAATTTTTAACTCATGATAATTCCCTAAATATCAAGCTTTAAGCACTTAATAATTTTCCTAGAGTTTTGAAATCTAAGAACAAAAACTAAAACTTATGTATTGTATGCAAAAAATCTACACTAGGTTAATATAAATTTATTTTTTTACATACAAAAAATGAACAAAAGAAAATATAAGAAGGGAGAGAAAGATTTCATGAAAACTAAGATAACCAAAACAAATGGTATTACTTTAATAGCTTTAGTAATCACAATAATTGTATTACTAATTTTAGCTGGAGTAACAATAGCAATATTAACAGGAGATAACGGAATACTCAATAAAGCAACAGAAGCAAGTGAAAAAACAAAGATAGCAGAAGAGGAAGAAAAAGTAAAATTATCAGCAACAGGAGCTTTAGCAAAAGAAAATGGAGAAGGAATTAGCCAGGATAGTTTAGAAGAAGAATTAGGAAAATATTTTGACAGTACAGATTTTAATGTAGAAGCAGGAACAAGTGAGACAGGAGAAGAAGGACATATAGTAACAATAACGGAAAATAATTCAGAAGGAAATAAATATTTTGTAAGTAAAGATGGAATAGTAGGAGAATATACAGTAAGAGAACCAGCAGAGCCAACAGAAGGAGTTGGTGAAAACTTTGATATGTCAAATGGGGTAATAGAAGTAAAATTCTTAGAAGGAACAAGTTATAATACAACAGACACGCCAAATCATCCTGTGTCAAAAGAAGGAATGACAGCAATAACATATAATGAGAGTACAGGAGAGACAACAAATGTAAGTGATAGTAATGGAACAGATTGGTATAGTTATGTAGAAAATAAAGATGACGACATGACTGACGGAGGAACAACAGATGGAGGAGATAGTCATTGGGCAAATGCGGAAGTAATAACAACAGTAGATGATGAAGAAATAAAAAGCTATTTTGTATGGATACCAAGATATGCATATAGAATAATATATTTTGACTCAGCAGATAGTGCAAATGAATATAGAGCAGGAACATTAACAGAAGAGCAAGCATTAGCAGAGAATAAAATAGAAGGATATAGTGATGCAAGAGGAATAGTAGATACAGAAGGGAAAACAAAAGAAGGAGTATCTGTACAAACAGCAATACCAGTAGATAACAAATATTTTAAAACACACCCAGTATTTGATGGAGATGTAAACTATGGAGGATGGGCAGAAGATGATGGAACACCAGTAAAATTGCAAGGAATATGGGTAGCAAAATATGAAGCAAGTTCTGTAGAAGGAAATTCAAATAGTTCAAGTGGAGATAATGTAACAACGAAACATGTAAAAATTCAACCAGGAGTATCAAGCTGGAGGTATATAACAATTGGTAATGTGTTTACGGTGGCTAAAAATTATAATCAAACTTTAAGTAGTCACTTGATGAAAAATAGTGAATGGGGAGCAGTGGCGTATTTAACAGAAAGTAAATATGGAAGAAATGGAACAGAAGTAACAATAAATAACAACGGATCAACATATTATACAGGAGGAGGTTCTGGAATAACATATATAAATAATACGAATCAAAGTAGTACAGGAAATATATATGGAATTTATGATTTATCTGGAAATGCATATGAATATGTTGCAGGGTATTATGGTATGAGTTCAAATTTAATCAATGGAAGTTCATTTGCAAAGGGAACAAGTGATGCATATTCAACAGCATATAATGGTACAACAGAGAGTAGTAATTATATATATGGAGATACAACATATGAAACGCATAGATGGAATAGTGATGGCGCTAGCTTTGTTGATTCGAACTTACCTTTTTTCGTTCGTGGAGGTTACTTGTATGATGGGACTAGTGCGGGAGTATTTTATTTCTATTATTACGATGGGAGTAATAGTGGTAGCAATGGTTTCCGTGTATGTCTTACAGTATGATAGCATTATCTGTATATAATGCAAACAAAAATATATCCAAGAATTTAGTTGTAGAAGTCAATAAATGGTTTAGAAATACAGGGATTCATATTTATATTTGAAACATGTGCAAAAATAATTAATTAGGTAGAAAATTCATTTTAAAGTGTTGAAAGGAAATTGAAAGCAAATTTGCTCCTATGGGACTAGTATAATAAAACTAGTCTCATATTTTTTGCTGAGGTAAAAAGATTGTATTAAGAAATTCTTAGAAAATGAATTATAATATGTTATAATATGAATAACAAGAGGAAGGAATTGTACTAAAAAATAATTGATTAAGTTGCCAGAAAATTATATAGATAGCAAATAAAAATACACATTAAACCTTCTAAAAAGAGATACAAAATATAAAAATCTCTTTTTAGGAGGTTTTGTCAATTTAAGGATATTGAGAATATACTTTTTTACACTTGTATATAAAAAGAAATTATGATATAAATATTGGTAATAGAATAAAAAAGCGGAGGTAAATTATGATAGATGTATTATGCCATAGCAGTATAAGAATAGAAGAGGATAAAATCATATATGTAGACCCATTTAAAATAGGACAAAAATATAATGACGCAGATTACATATTTTGCACACACTCACATTATGATCATTTTTCACCAGAGGACATAGAAAAAGTAAAAAAAGAAGATACAATAATAATTGTGCCAAGCGACTTAGAAGAGCAAGCGAGAAAGATATTCAATAATAATGTTGTAATTGTAGAACCAGCAAAAGAATATCAAATAAAAGATTTAAAATTTAAAACAACATATGCATATAACATTAATAAAAAATTTCATCCAAAAGAGAATAAATGGGTAGGATATATAATTGAATTAAACAACAAAAAATATTATATAGCAGGAGATACAGATAATATAGAAGAAATCCAAAATATAGAATGTGATATAGCATTAATACCAATAGGTGGTACATTTACAATGGATTATAAAGAATCAGCTGAATTAGCAAATACTATAAAAGCTGATATAGTAATTCCTACACATTACGGAAGTATTGTAGGAGAAAAAGAAGATGCAATAAAATTTAAAGAATTAGTAAAGGATAAGAAAGTTGAAATTCTAATATAAAAATATTACAGTTTAATTATAGTATTAATTCAAATATTATTTAAAGCCAATTAAAATGAGCAACATTATTATTTATAAGGTATTAGCACATTAGTAATAAATTTGGACTTTTCTAACAAGATTTATTTAGAAGGGATGATATAAAATGAATGAAGAAACAGAAAAAAAGCTATATGATATCATAAATGAAATACCTGTTACAGATAAAAACCAAAAGCAAATAGATGAAATTAAGTTAGCAATAAAAATGGGAGAATATAAAGAAGTAATTGCAAAATTAAAAAAACTAAATGAAGAAGAGGAAGATGATGAAGAAGAAGAGATTGAAGTAGTAGAAGAACCAGAAGGCATTTTCCCTAAACAGTTGCAAAACCATGATTTGGAATATAAATATATGGGATTATTATTAGAAAATCCAAAATCTATTTCAAGATACTACTTTTTATATAGTGAATGTTATTTTGAAGATGACAAAATATTAAATGTGTATAAAAGTGTACTATTTACAGAAGGAGGAAAATACACACCAGAAATAGCAAAAGAAGGATTTAACTTCTCAAGAGATTCAGAAGAAGTATATAGATTTAAAAATGAACTAAAACACAATGTTGAAGACAAAGGCTATGACATGGAGGAAATATATACAGAACTAAAGAAATTATTTGTCTTAAGAAAAGCATATATGGCAAACCCAGTAAAAAATATACAAGACAAAATAATAGAAATTATAAACTACAAATTATATGACCAAATGTCAGTAGAAGAAGTAGAAGGTGCAATAAATCAAGTAACAGTAACAGACAAATTCAAACAAACAATATTAAACAGAAATTTAACAGATTTTTTAGAAGAAGGAACAAACAATCTAGCAAATGGATTGCCATTACCATTTCCAATACTTACAGAAGTATTTAAAGGAATAAGAAAAGGAGAAACAATGGCATATGCAATGCCATCAAACTCAGGAAAAAGTAGATTCGCAATAAATTTGGCAGCATATACAGCATTTGTAAATAAGAAAAAAGTATTATTAATATCAAATGAAATGTCAGAAGAAAAAATGAAATTATGTTTAATAACAACAATAGTAAATAACCCAGAAATCCAAAAAATACATGGACAAAAACTAAGCATAACAGAAAACGAATTATTAGCACTACAATTTAAAGCAGATGATCCTAAAAAAGTAAAAGTAGATGAACAAGGACATATATTAAGAGAAAAAGATGAAAAACAAAAAGACTTTATAAAAAGACTACAAAAGGAATCAACAGAATTTAATAAAGTAATAGCAGTCACAGATTGGATTAATAAAGAAATAAACAACTCAATATATTTTATGAATATAACAGACCACACAAATGATGAACTAAAAAAAGTAATAATGAACTATTACTATAAAGAAAAAATAGAATATGTATTTTATGATACATTAAAAACAGATACAGCAAACATAGGAAATGCAGAAGAAATAAAGAAAACAGCAACAATATTATCAAATATAGCACAAAACTTCGAAATGTTCATATGTTCATCATTACAATTAGCAGAAGCATCAACATTGCCAATAAATCTAGACGTAAATGATTTAGCAGTAAGTAGGACAGTAAAAGAGGTTTTAGATACATTATGCTTAATAAAACAAATAAATAGAGACAAATTACAAGATTATGAATATTCATTAAAAGAAGTAGATACTAAATTTTATGATTTAGAAAAATCAGAAGACCCAGATGTTAGATATTATGCTTGTGTAGTAGATAAAAATAGGGCAGGACCAAAGCCTAAATTAGTATTCAGATTGAATCTAGCATATAATAGTTGGGAAGAATTAGGATATCTAAGATTAAAACAAACAGGGATTTAGGGACGGTCCTTGAATCCCTGTTTTTAGGGATTAGGGGACAGACCTTTTTATATATAAATATACTTTTATGAGATAGAAAATAGTAGTAAGAAAATAAAAAATTTACTACTATTTTTAAATTTATAAAACCAGAAAGTCTAATTCAAAGTTATAGGCTTTAAAATAATTATACTAAAAATTGAGTGTCAAAATCAATCGAAATTTGTTTTAAGTTTCGGTATTTTTTGAAAATTTGCGGAATGTTATCCACAGAATTATGA
>CAKNJL010000038.1 GCA_930982035.1 uncultured Clostridium sp. | reverse complement strand
GTGAAATATTCGTTTCTAAACTTTTAAGGTGATTTTATCATAAATTAAATACATTCTTCAAAATTTTACTATTGACAAAAACGAAAAAAGTAGTATAATAGTATATGTCTACAAAAATGCGCCATTAGCTCAGTTGGCAGAGCAGCAGACTCTTAATCTGATGGTCGGAGGTTCGACCCCTCTATGGCGCACCAAAATAAATCTAAATAGTTAATTTCCTTAGATTTATTTTTTTGTATTATAAGACAAATTATGTAAATTTTAAGGGGTGAGGGAATTGCTAAAAATATATAGTACAGATGTAGAAACAAATCAACTACAAGAAATCAAAGAATTTAAAAAAGGAAGTTGGATAAATTTAGTAAATCCCTCCGAAAATGAAATTAAAAAAGTATGTGAAAGTATAAATATTCAAGAAGACTTTATAAGAGATGCATTAGACTATGAGGAAAAAGCCAGAATAGATTCAGAAGAAGATGATAACACAATACTATTTGTATTAGATGTTCCAATAATAGAAAAAGGTGAAGATAATGACATATATACTACAATGCCATTAGGAATGATTGTAGTAAGAGATGATTTTTTCATAACAGTATCTTTAAGAAAGAATAAAGTAATAGAAGATTTTGAAAAAAGAAAAATAAAAAATTTCCAAACATACAAAAAAACAAGATTTATTTTCCAAATATTCTATTTAAATGCATCATATTATTTAACATATCTAAAACAAATAAACAAAGAAACAGAAATTGCAGAATACATATTAAAAAATTCCATGAAAAATAAAGAATTGTTAAAATTACTAAGTTTAGAAAAAGGATTGGTATATTTTGCAACATCACTTAAATCAAATGAAATGGTCATGGAAAAAACAATGAGAGGAAAAATTGTTAAATTATATGAAGATGATGAAGACATATTAGAAGATTCAATTATAGAGAATAGACAAGCAATAGAAATGGCTCAAATATACAATAATATTTTAAATGGAACAATGGATGCATATGCTTCTATAATTTCTAATAACCTAAATGGAGTCATGAAATTTTTAACATCTATCACAATAGTACTTGCTATTCCAACAATGATATCAAGTTTTTGGGGAATGAATGTAAAATTACCATTTGAGCATAGTAATTTAGGATTTATCATAATGGTAGCAATAGCAGTTGTATTAACATTGGTTGTTACATGGTGGTTAAAACGAAAAGATATGTTAAATTAGGAATTTAAATTTTGATTATAAATAAATACAAATAAATATTTTAAGAGTAGAGAAATTTAAAATCTCTACTTTTTTATTATTAAAAAGCAAAAGTAACAATAATTATTTTATATATTTGGTTATTAAAATTTTTAGCTAAACAATGTTTTAATTTTTTTATAGTGAAAAAATTTTGTATAAAAAGTATATAAATGGTTACAATAATAAAAAAATAAAGATTGGAGGTAAAATAAGTGAAAATTATAGATAAAATTGCATTAGTTTTGATAATCATTGGTGCTATAAATTGGGGATTAATAGCGTTATTTAATCTAGATTTAGTTGCCTTATTATTTGGAGATATGACAATATTATCAAGAATTGTATATGGATTAGTAGGATTAGCAGGTTTATGGGGAATTAAATTATTATTTGATGATTAAAATAAATAATTCAAACAATTTAGACAATTAAGACAATTTGGGCCAGGTCATAAAATGTATTTATATTTCGACAAAATATGACACGTTTTTATAATTATAAATATATTATTAGTTATAATTCTTATAAGTTATATTTATGAAAAATACATTTTATAATCTGGTTTTAGTTTTGGCTTGAATCTTAAATCAAAAAATAATGTTAGATAAATAATAAAAAATAGACAAAAAATTTTGAAAAATATATAAAACAAAAATTAAATCTTTTAATTTGTAAAAGAGTCAATAATGTTGTGTTAAATATAAACTAAGATAAAGGTTTACAATAAATTGAAATTATGTAAAAAATATGGTAAAATAAATATGTAACCTAAAGGTATTTATAAAAGAGAAAATGGAGGTAGACTTTATGAAAAAGGTTATAGTTTTAGGCGTTATACTGGGAATTGTGGCATTTATGTTTTTTTTACGACCATTCTCGGGAGATTCTAAAAAATCTCGGATGGATCAATTAATTGAGGAAAATCGAGAGTTAAAAAAAGACCTGGAAAATGCCAGGGAACAATTAACTCCACTAGAAGTGGAAAATGAAACTCTCAATAAGTACCTTGATGAGGACATACAAGCTCAATATATTGAGGTAACGTTTCCTCAAGACGGTAATTTCTACAGAGCAGATGAGGATTTTGAGTTTTATACAGATCCTCAATGCACAAATAGACTAGGAGGACAACCAGTAATCATTTCTCCGGAGGTGGATGAAAAGACACCGGAAGGAGAAGAGGCCTACTGTATATGCCTTTCAACAGAGGGGCTAATTTTCAGTAAATCCTGGCCAGAATTATATATTAGTAATTAGATATATAATTTTCTCAGAAAGAAGAGTTCGTACTGAGCTCTTTTTTCTTATATTTTCACATATTATGAAAGTCATGATAAAAGATAGATTTACCTATATAATAAAAACAAGGATGTGCATTAGCACATCCTTATAGACATTTCAAATAAATTAGCACATCTGCTCTTTTTCCTCGCTTAATCCAAAAGGTAATTGGAATTTTGTTGGTAGACCTATCATGTAACATTCGCCTTCCATCATAGAAGATACATTTTTAGGTATTATTTCTATTGCCGTATTTTCCTTTCCGATTAAATCATCCTTTATTTCTTGTTTTGATTTCCACGGTATTCGTGTTCCATCTTTGGATTTTATTAAAAGTGTTACCATTTTTCCATAATCTGTTTTGAGTTCTTTAACTCCAAATTTTATATCATAGAAATAGCCAGATTCTTCATAAGTTATTTTTTCTGGATATTCTATTGAAAAAGGAAATTGATAATCTTCTGGTAAAACCCAGAGATGATATAAATTGGCAGCATCTACTAAAGTACTTTCCTTAGGAAAAACTTCAATAATATCGTGATTTTCTTTTTCTATTATTTTCCGTATGTTAAGCTTATCTGCATATGTAGGTTCTATTGAATCAAAAAGATTTCCAGACAAAATATTTTTTCTAGATATTTTTTGAATTGTTATATGTTCAATAATGCCTAGTTTACAATTAAATACTCTTTTTTGTACAACAAAATTCATATTTCCACTATACGTCCATGCTTCACTTATTTGAGTACACCAACTATTTCCCATTAATTCTTTAGGGAATGTAGTTTTTTGCCATTTTTTCCAATTAGAAAATTTCTTTCGCATTCTTTTAAATCCTCCTATTTAGGTTGTTAAAATCATATAAACTATATCATAGTTTTGAGATTATGTAAAATAAATAAGAAGTAAAATTTGAAATTATGTTAATTTTGTGCTAAAATAAAAATGTAGCCTATTAATTTTGTAACACTTATAAGGGAGGATTATTTAATGAAAAAATTAAAAATTATTTTGGAAACTTTGTTTCTAATAATTTTGATTTTAATTGTTTATTCAATGGGATTAGTAAGCGGAATCAATTTAATTGATTCTTCTGAACATCTAATCCAAAAAGATTAATCCGGGATTTAAGGACTCTATATGAGTCCTTTTTTCCTTTGTTAATTTTTAATACCAATTTATTATTATGAAATATATTATTAGTTTTCGCCTTTGTTAATTAAAGGATAAACGAAAAAATGTAGTGTTACAATTGATGTGAAACAAAAAATCGCTTGAAAAATATACCAAAATAGTATATAATAGCCAAGATAAAATAAATAAGGAGAACAAGGAGTGTCCCCAATCCCTAAAAAGAGGAATTGAAGGACCGTCCCTTAATCCCTAGAAGGAGAGAAGAAAATGCTAAGTGCAAATGGAGTTACAGTAAGATTTGGTAAAAGAGTACTATTTGAAGATGTAAATATAAAATTCGGAAAAGGAAACTGTTATGGAATAATTGGTGCCAATGGTGCCGGAAAATCAACATTTCTAAAAGTTTTATCTGGAGAAATTGAACCAAGTAAAGGAGATGTCAGTTTAGACAAAGGAGAGAGGATATCTGTATTACAACAAGACCACTTTGCCTTTGAAGAAAATACTGTAATGGATACAGTTTTAATGGGAAATAAAGAATTATATAATATCATGAAAGAAAAGGAAGCAATATATGCAAAACCTGATTTTTCAGAAGAAGATGGTATGAAAGCCGGAAAATTAGAAGAAAGATTTGCAGAATTAGATGGTTGGAATGCAGAATCAGATGCAGCAATGTTGTTAAATGATTTAGGAATCATACCAGATAATCACTATAAATACATGAAAGAAATTGAAGCAAAGGAAAAAGTTAAGGTTTTATTGGCACAAAGTTTATTTGGAAATCCGGATGTACTATTATTAGACGAGCCTACAAATGACTTAGACATGAAAAGCATAAACTGGTTACAAGATTTCTTAATAGATTTTGAAAATACAGTTATAGTTGTATCACATGATAGATATTTCTTAAATAAAGTATGTACACATATTGCGGATGTTGATTTTGGAAAGATTAAAGTATATCCAGGAAACTATGACTTCTGGTATGAATCAAGTCAATTAGCATTAAAACAAGCTAGAGAACAAAATAAAAAGAAAGAAGAAAAAATAAAGGAATTACAAGACTTTATAGCAAGATTTAGTGCAAATGCATCAAAATCAAAACAAGCAACTTCAAGGAAGAAAACATTGGAGAAAATAGAATTAGAAGAAATAAAACCTTCAAATAGAAAATATCCATATGTAGATTTTAAACCAGACAGAGAACCTGGAAGAGAAATTCTACAAGTAAAAAATATATCAAAGACAGTTGATGGAGTAAAATTATTGGACAAAGTTTCATTTGACGTGAAAGAAGGAAATAAAATAGCATTTCTAGCAGACAACGAATTAGCAAAAACAGTTTTATTCCAAATTATAGAAGGAGAACTAGAACCAGACGAAGGGGAACTAGTATGGGGAACAACTATAACAAAGTCATATTTCCCTAAGGATAACAACTATTTATTTGAAACTGATGAAAATATAACAGAATGGCTTAGAAAATACTCAAAAGATCCAGATGAAACATATGTAAGAAGTTTTTTAGGAAGAATGTTATTTTCAGGAGATGAAGCTTTAAAGAAAGTTAAAGTTATGTCAGGAGGAGAAAAAGTAAGATGTGTATTATCTAAAATGATGTTATCAGGAGCTAATTTCCTAATATTTGACGAACCAACAAACCATTTAGACATGGAAAGTATCACATCTTTAAATGAAGGAATGAAAAAATTTAAAGGTAATATTTTATTTACATCACATGACCATGAGTTAACACAAACTGTTGCAAATAGAATTATAGATATAAAAGAAAACGGAAAAATTATTGACAGAGAAGTTACATATAATGAATATTTGGGAATAGAATAATGATTTGGGGACGGAGAAAAAATCATCTTGATTAAAAACCTGTGATTTGAGTACGGAGAAAAATCATCTTGTTTAAGAATCTGTGAAATATAGGAGATATAGATTTATGAAAAGAGTAAGTAAAGTAAATTATTATTTAGATATTGCAGAAAGCGTAGCAGAGAGGGGAACTTGTCTTAGAAATAATTATGGAAGTATTATTGTAAAAAATGATGAAATCATTTCAACAGGATATACAGGTGCACCAAGAGGTAGGAAAAATTGCATAGATTTAGGATATTGTATAAGACAAAAATGTGAAATGCCAAGCGGAAAGGGATATGAAAGATGTAGGTCAGTACATAGTGAGCAAAATGCAATAATCAGTGCCGCTAGAAAGGACATGATAGATTCTACATTATATTTAGTAGGAATTAACCAACGAAATGGAGAATATGTAAAAGATAATGAACCATGCACCTTCTGTAAAAGAATGATTATAAATGCTGGAATAAAGGAAGTAGTTATGAGAGATGACAAATCAAAATATCGAATTGAACAGGTACAAAATTGGATTGAAAAAGATGATTCTTTAGAATATTAGTACTACAATAGAAAAGTTATCATTTCCTATTGTATAAAAGTTGCTCCACTCCAACGGTTGCACACAATTTTATTAAAGTAAAATTGGCACATAACAAATTTATGTAAAGCCAAAAAATTGATAAAATTAATATAATTTAAAGTTTTCTGATCTGTTTTTTATAAAGTTAACATGTGAAACGATAATTTATAGAAAAAAGTGTTTTGGGGAAAACAATTTATTTTCTAGACTAATAATATAAAAGAAATTTAAAGTAAAATGTTAAAAAAATTATAATAAGCACATAGAAACAACAAAAATATATTTAAAAAATAGGGGTAAAAAACAAAGAAAGTGAGTGATTAGTATGCCAAGAATAGCACGTAATTGTTTAGATACCTCTTTTTTCCATGTCATGGTACAAGGTATAAATAGAGAATATATATTCCAAAAGGAGCGATATATAAATCGATATTTACAATTATTGAAAGAAAAATTAAATAGAGATAGCTTAGAAATAATAGCATATTGTATAATGAATAATCATGCACATTTATTAATGCAAGTAAAAGATATAGAGGAATTATCAAAATATATGCAAAAAGTTAATAGTACATATGCCCAGTATTTTAATCATATGGAAACAAATAGAGTTGGATATGTATTTCGCGATAGATATAAAAGTGAGCCCATATTAGATAGAAGGCAATTAATACAATGTGTAAAATATATTCATCGAAATCCTGTAAAAGCGAATATGGTAAAAAATGAAAAAGAATATAAATATTCGTCATATCAACAGTTTCAAACAGGAAAAATTAAAGAAATGGAAATATTTACAAATGAAGAAATTATGTTTATTTGTAATATGGAAATAGATTGTGAAGGAGATTTTTTAGATGTAGATATTGATATAAATCAGAATTTTGAAAATTTAATTCTAGAATTTATAAAAAAAGAAAAAATAAAAGTATTTGAAATATTTGAAAAACGTGATATAATAAAGAAGTTAATAAGATATCTTAAATATGAGAAAAAAATAAAATATACAGAAATAATGAAAAAATTAGAAATTACAAAAGGGACGATGGAAAGCCTAAAGAAAAATACATCAGTACATAGAAATTAATTTTTTGTTTCAAAGATTTTAGAAAATGATACAGAAAATGATGATTTTTTCTCCGTCCCCAAATCATCATTTGAAAGGAAAGTGAAAAGAAATGGATAAAATTATTAATACTATAGCAGAAGAACTAAATATAAAGCCAAAACAAGTTGAGGCTACTATTAATCTAATAGATGAAGGAAACACAATTCCATTTATTGCACGTTATAGAAAAGAGGTAACAGGTGGACTAAGTGACGAAATCCTTAGAGATTTAGGTGAAAGATTAAATTATTTGAGAAACTTAGAACAAAGAAAAGAAGAGGTTGTAAAATCAATTGATGAACAAGGAAAATTAACAGATGAAATATTACAAGCAATTGCAATTAGTAAAACATTAGCAGAAGTAGAAGATATTTACAGACCATATAAACAAAAAAAGAAAACAAGGGCAACAACTGCAAAGGCAAAAGGTTTAGAACCATTAGCAAATATTATAATAGAACAACAAGAAACAAAGCCAATTTTAGAAATTGCAAAAGAATATGTAAATATTGATAATTTATCAGAAGAGGATAAGAAAAATAAAGATAAAGTAGTTGCAACTCCAGAAGATGCAGTACAAGGAGCATTAGATATAATTGTAGAAGATATTTCTGATAATAGTAAATATAGAAAACAAATTAAAAGAATATGTTATAGAGAAGCAACAATACAAACAAAGGCATCAAAACCAGAAGAAAAATCAAATTATGAAATGTATTATGATTATCAAGAAGCAATAAAATATATACCAAGCCATAGAATATTAGCAATCAATCGTGGAGAAAAAGAAGATTTTCTAAAAGTAAAAATTGAAAAACCAGAAGAGAAAATATTGCAATATATTGAAAGAGATATCATAAAAGGTGAAACACAATTTACAGAAATGTTAAAGGATACAATATTAGACAGTTTTAAAAGATTGATAGAGCCTTCAATAGATAGAGAAATTCGTTCAGACCTAACGGAAAAGGCAGAAGACAAGGCAATAAAAGTATTTGGTAAAAATTCAAAACAACTACTTTTAGGGGCACCAATCAAAGGAAAAACTGTAATGGGGTTTGACCCTGCATATAGGACAGGTTGTAAAATCGCAGTAATAGACGAAACAGGAAAATTACTAGATTATACAACAGTATATCCAACTGAACCTCAAAATGATGTAGAAAATGCAAAAAAAGAATTATTAAAATTAATAGAAAAAGATAAAGTTGATATGATAGCAATAGGTAATGGAACAGCATCAAGAGAATCAGAAATGTTTGTTGCAGATATGATAAAAGAAGCTTCAAGAGATGTACATTATGTTATAGTAAGTGAAGCAGGGGCATCTGTATATTCAGCATCAAAACTTGCAACAGAAGAATATCCAGACATAAATGTATCAATTAGAGGAGCAATTTCTATTGCAAGACGTCTACAAGATCCATTAGCAGAATTAGTAAAAATAGACCCTAAAGCAATAGGAGTAGGACAATATCAACATGATGTAAATCAAAAGAAACTAGCTGAAAGTCTAACAGGTGTAGTAGAAGATAGTGTTAACAAAGTAGGAGTAGATGTAAATACAGCAACACCATCACTACTTTCATATGTTTCAGGAATAAACAAAACAATAGCAAAAAACATAGTAAAATATAGAGATGAAAATGGAAAATTAAAAAATAGAAAAGAATTGCTAAAAGTTCCAAAACTAGGGAAAGTAGCATTTGAACAATGTGCAGGATTTTTAAGAATATTAGATGGAGATAACCCACTAGAAATTACAGCAGTTCACCCAGAAAGTTATGAAGTTACAGAAAAACTTTTATCAAATTTAGGATTTGACAAAAATGATTTAAGAGATAAAGAAAAATTAGAAAACTTAAGAACAAAATTAAAAAGTGTAAATGTACCAGAAATGGCTAAGGAATTAGAAGTAGGGGAGATGACATTAACAGATATTATTGATGAATTATCAAAACCAGGAAGAGATCCGCGTGAAGATATGCCAAAACCAATATTAAGAAGTGATGTTTTAAAATTAGATGACTTAAAAGAAGGGATGGTATTAACAGGTACAGTAAGAAATGTAATAGACTTTGGAGCTTTTGTTGATATTGGGGTAAAACATGATGGGCTTGTACATATATCAGAAATGAGTGATAAATATATAAAAAATCCATCAGATGTGGTTTCAGTTGGCGATATTGTCAAAGTAAAAGTTATTAATATCGATAAAGATAGACAAAAAGTAGCACTTTCAATGAAAGTTTAAGAAGTTCTGTTTTGTCCATTGGGGACGTTTCTCTTTGGACATTTTTTATAAAAAATGTCCAAAGAGAAACGTCCCCAATGGACAAAACTATGCCTTATATTTTTCCTGAATTTCTTTTATTTCATCATAATGATTTCTCAAAATATCCAAAAACAAATCAGCTAATTCAGGGTCAAACTGTGTACCTTTACATCTTTCAAATTCAGAAATAATTTGATCCAAGCTCAAAGAAGCACGATAAGCCCTTTTAGAAGCCATTGCATCAAAGCTATCAGCCACTGCTGTTATCCTAGCCAAATAAGGAATATCATTTCCTGCAAGTTTACCAGGATACCCTGTACCATCATATCTTTCATGATGATGTTCTACAATAGGTAAAATATCATTAAAAATAGTAGCATTTGATAATATATGTACTCCTATATTAGGATGTTGTTTTATTTGAGAATACTCATCATCAGTTAATTTAGCTTCTTTTAGCAAAATACTATCTGGTACGCCAATTTTACCAATATCATGGAATAATCCACCGATATTTAGAGTATGTAAATCTTCCTCAGATAATCCTAACTTCTTCCCAATTAGTACTGAGTAAGCTGCAACTCTATCAGAATGGCCCCTAGTATACATATCTTTTGCTTCAATTGTGTATCTTAATGTTTTTATAGATTCTAAATATGCTTGTTCTAATTTTTCATAAGTGTCAGACAACTTTATATTTATTTCTTTTATATCATTCATTTGTTTTATAGATTTTATTCCAGACTCAATTAATAAAAGTAATTGATCAAATTTATCACTTTTTTCACAATAGCCTTGAATATCTAGTCTTCTAATTGTTTCTAGTGGAGGAGCCAAATCCTTATGACCAGTTAGCAATAAAATATATAAATCTTTATTAAATTTTCTAATTTCCTCAACAACTTGGTCACCATGAATAGGAGTCATGATAAAGTCTAGAACCATTAAATCAAAATGTTCTTCTTTGACTAACCTAATTGCCTCTTGAGGATCTGTTACTCCGGTAAAATCATACCCTGAACGTTTTAGAAATATAGATAAAGAATCAATAATACCTTCTTCATCGTCTACTGCTATAATTCTATAAGTGTGGTTTTCCAAATTATCTGCACCTTGTAAATGCTTTCTCATGATAATTCCCCCCTATCAACAGTACATTTTCCTCCATTATTATATTAATAAAAAAAATAAAAAGCAAGCTTTTTGTCAAAATTTGATTTTGAAACGTTACAAGATGTTTACAATTCACAGTTCAAAAAATATTATAATACAACTTTTGGTCTTTATAGATTTAAATGTGAATTGTAACTATAATTGACATTTAAATATCCTAAGACATTATTAGTCTTAGGATTAATATAAAATGTAAGATATCTAGAAAAATCTATATAGGTATTATAATTGTGAAAGTTGTTCCTTTTCCTTCTTCTGACTCAAATGTTATGTCCCCATTAAAATGAGCTTTTATAGTTGAATAAGACATATATAAGCCAAGCCCTGTACCATTTTTTCCTTTAGTAGTTATCATTTCTTTAAACAACTTATCTTTAACCTTTTGAGGCATACCACAAGCATAATCTTTTACATGTATAAGCAAATTATTATTTTTTGTTTCTAATATCAGTTCAATGTTTTTATTGGTTTCGCCATTATAAGCCTGAATTGCATTAGAAATCATATTATTTATAACCTGTACTAAACTATTTATATCTCCATTTATTGATGTATGTTCATCTGTTTTCATAGAAATATTCAAATAGATAAGAGCATTTTTTAATTCATGTTTCATTAAAATATTTACTCTTTTTACTAATTCATCAAGTGTAAAATGCACAGATTCAGTTTCAGATAATGTTACGGCCTGTCCTTTTACGGCTGTAATTATGTCTGACATATATTCAGTATAAGCTTTAATTTTAGAAACCCATTCAGACATATCTCTTGCTATATCATGATGATCTTGTGATGTAACCTCTTTATCATCAATTGATTCATCATATTCTTTAATTAAAGCTGATAACCCTTCTAAAGCTCCAGATGTTGACATTATTGGTGTTTTTAAATTATGTGCTATTCCGCCAATTAACTGACCTAATGAAGCTAAACGTTCACTTTCCATCAATGTTTCTTGACTATTATGCAACTGTTCAACATTTGATTTTGTTAAATCCTGAATATTATTAAATGAAATTACTAAGTCTCCTAATTCATCATTTGATGTGATTGGAAGTTTTGTATAATTGATATGGTCACCACTTTTTATAATTTGATTAAGTCCATCTGTAACTCTTTGGATATCAGAGGTTATTGATTTAGTCATGTAAAATAAAATAATTAAGTTAAATAAAAACAATAACCCAGATGATAGTAAGAAATAGTATATTAAACTAGGAGATACTATTTCATAGTAAAATCCAACTGTATAATTTTGACCATTATAGTTAAAAGTTTCAATTACACCTTGTGCATCTATAGTATATGCCTCATAAACTCTATTATCATGTGAAGGAGATAATTCATGCATATATTTTACAAAAAAATGACTTAATTCAGTATCATTTGTAGTACGTATACTTCCATCTGGGTATTCTACAAAAAGAAAATCAGATGAAGAAATATAGTTAGAAGTCAAATTATTTTTAACATATTCTAAAGGATCTCCAGTCATATTTTCTTCTAAATGAGCATCTGTCAATACCTTTTCATAATATGTAGTTAAGAAATTTCCTTTTTCCACTGTTAATCGCGAATAACCTATTAAGCAAATTACTAAAGCAGTGACTAAAATACTAGGAAATATCTGAAATATCAGTCTTGCAGTTAGACCCATTGTATGTTTTTGTTCTTTAATAGACAATAAATCAGATGTTTCTTTTAAAACAGGATATAGGATATTTTTAGATACTATTAAGAAGAATGAACTAAGTAGTGTAGAAAAACTAAATACCAGTATTCCTATTTTAAATATAAGTACAAGAGGATGACTTCCTGTAAATTCTAATACTAAACTAACAATTACAACTGGAAAAATCTCTAATATTATATATAATTTATATGGGAAAGAAAGACAAAGTTTCCTTATGTCCAAAATAGTTTTCTTATCAGTAGGCTTATCCTCTTCCCATTTATCAATTTTTCTTAGCTTTATTTTAAAATATATAATAAATATTGTTAATATAAAAAAGACAGCTATTAAAAATTGAAAACAATAATATAAAATAGATACTTCTTTATCAAATTGTGTATTAATAGTATCTGGTGGATAATTCAATAAGTTTGGTAAAATAAAATAAAATACTGCACAAATAGCAATAAGTAGTGAACAAAAACTAAGAGTCATTTTAGTTGAAATTTTCATATTTTTAAAAACATGTTTCATCTTTAATCTCGTCCTTTCATTTTTCATTTGTATTATATTAATGTTGGATTGTCTCCAATGTCATTAATTTAATGACATTGGAAGCGCCCCTAAGTTTTACTTAAATGAATTTTACCTTTCTCATATATTCTAATATATTTTTAATATAATTAAAATCAATATCTGGCCAATTAAAATTTAAATTTTTCAAATAATTTACTGTAATTTCATTAAATTGAGGTATAGTATGATTATATACCAAATCATTATCTTTTGTAAAATCATTAATTAATCCAGATACTTTGAATTTATCAGTTCTACTTGCTGAAAAATCTTTAATAATATTATTAAAATCATTAGTATCAATTATTTTTATAGGACAATCTAATTTATTAACATATTCAATCAATTTATCTGTTTTAAGCATATTAGGATTATATATATGGAAAATTCTTTTACTAGAATTATCACAATGTACAATATCACAAATTGCCTTTCCTGCATAGTCAACTGGTGTAAATTCTAGCCAATTGTCTTTTATTGATTCAGGTATATAGCCTATTTCTATAATAGATTTTAACCTTAGGTAAATAGAGTTTTCTTGAATATTTTCTTGGAAAACACCATCACTATAACGACCTGTTAAATCTCCAACTCTAAGAATTGTACCATCTAATCCATTTTTTACAGCATCCAATATATTCATTTCTGCCATTAGCTTACTTTTTGCATATACATTATCATCAAAGTTTTGATTTTCATAAAAGCTGGTTTCGTCAAATATTTTACCACTACTTTTTTGTTCTAGCAAGTAATTTCCTGAAACAGTCATTGTGGAAATATGATAAAGTTTAGCATTACATTTATTACAAAAATCAATTATATGTTTTGTTCCTGTAATATTTATCAATTCAAAATCTGAATATTTTCCATAATGTTTAACATTGGCAGCAGTGTGAATTACGGCATTTACATTATTTATTAGTTCTAGATAGTCTTCTTCATCAAGTCCAAGATTTTCACTAGTTACATCTCCATGTACTGGTGTTACATATTTTCTAATTAAAGAATCATAAGTAGTTCCAAAGTAGAAATGTATTTTATTCCAAAATCTCTCTATCATATCAATATTATTCTTGTTTCTTATCAAACAATAAATTTTTTCAATAGAATCATTGTTTTTTATTAATTCAATTAAAATATGTACTCCTAAAAATCCTGTACATCCTGTTAACAAAATAGACAACTTTTTATCATTTTTTTGTGGATTAACAGTAGTAGAGAAGTTTTTTACTAATTTATTTAATTCTTTATAATGTGAAGTATCTAAGTCTTTTTTTGTATCATTTTTGCTAAGCAAATTATCATATAATTCACGTACAGTAGGATGTTGATATATATCATATACTTTCAAATTTAAGTTATATTTAAATAAATCTGTAAGAATGTTTATAATTGTAAGAGAATCTGCTCCATAGTCAAAAATATTACTATCTATTCCAAAAGAATTAGTATTCAATTTTTTAGAAATTGTATCAACTAAAAGTTTTTCTGTATCATTTCTTGGTAAAGCGATATCTGGTAAAACAGCTATTGTACGAATTTCGTAATTTTGCAAAGCTTTTCTATCAATTTTTCCATTTGGTGTAAAAGGAAATTCATCAATTAAAGTATATGTAGAAGGAAGCATATAACTAGGTAAATTCTTCAATAAATATTGTTTTAATCCTTCAATATCTAATTTATATGGATATGTCATAAATGCATTTAATGATGTTACACCATTTTTATTTTTGACAATAACTGCTGAACGCAATAGGTTATCATCTGTAAATGAATTTATTTTTTCTTCTATTTCTCCTAATTCTATACGTAAACCATGTAATTTAATTTGATTATCAGCTCTTCCTTTACATTGAATTGTACCATCATCTTTCCAATATCCTAAATCACCAGTGCGATACATAATAGTATTAGGAATAAATGGATTTTCTATAAAACGTTCTTTTGTTAAATCTTCACGATGAAGATATCCATTTCCAACACCATCACCAGCAATATAAATTTCTCCCAAAGTATATTTAGGCAAAACAGATAAGTTTTCTCCTAAAATATAAATTTGTGTATTGGCAATAGGTTTACCAATTGTAATTTGCTCCAAATCTGTTACATCTGTATATGTAGAGAAAATGGTTGTTTCAGAAGGACCATAACCATTGTATATTGTGCATCCCTGATAATTTTTCTTTAAGTCAGATACTAAAGCTTTAGGCAATGGTTCTCCTGCTAGAGTAATATATTTCAATGAAGAAAATGAAGACATATTATTTAGATTATCTAAATGAAAACGCATAATAGAAGGTGTAGTTTGCATTACATCAATTTCATTTTCTTTTACAAGTCTTTCTAATTTTGTAGTTATTTTTTGCTCATAGTAATCAGTAATATATAAAGTTAAACCACAAGTTAATGATATAAGTGTCTCAAATAAAAATATATCAAAAGATACAGTTGTTATAGATAAAACTTTATGGTCTTTATTATCACTTAAATATTTAGCAGAATTTATCATTGCATTATAAAAATTCATCAAATTTTGTTGATTTAGCATTACTCCTTTAGGATTACCTGTTGAACCTGATGTATAAATGATATAAGACAAATCTTTTGGGGTAGATATATTTTCAATATTTTGTTTATGACCATCATAAATAGATGTATTGTTTAGAGATATATCTATATAATCAACAGAATAATTTCCTTTTTGAATAAGTTCTGGTATCGATAATAATAAAGAAGTTTTACTATTATCAAGCATGTAATTTATTCTCTCAGTAGGATAATCAGGGTCAATTGGTATATAACTAGCACCAGATTTTAATACTGCCAAAATCGCAATCATCATTTCAAAAGAACGAGGTACTAAAATTCCAACAATATCATTATTTTTTAATCCCCTTTTACGTAATTCATATGCCAAACTATTAGCCTTTTCATTAAGCTGTTTATAAGTTAAACGAGAATGTCTAAATATTAAAGCAGGATAATTTGGCTTTTTCTCAACAATATCTTCAAAATATTGAATAATGTATTTATCTTTTTTATAATCTAAATCTGTTTTATTAAAATCATATAACAACTGATTTTTTTCTTCATCAGTAACTATAGAAATATTATCTAGACAAATTTTAGGATTTTTAAGTATTTGATGAATAATATGTACTATTCTAGAATGCATTTGTTCAATATCATTCAAAGAATAAATTTGAGTTTGGTAATCATAAGCAATACTTAAATTTCCACTATCATTAATATCAAATAAATGGATATTTATTTGATCTGAACAATTTCCGTTAAAATTCCACTTTGAAGCATATGAAATATCATCTGCAATCTCCTTAGCATTTGTTATTTGATATGAAATTAATATATTATATAAATTAGGTACTGTGGGATTAGTTTTTCTAAGATTCTCTAATAAAAGTTGATAAGGATATTTTTGGTGCTTTAACATGCCTAAAGAGTCTGTACATACTGTTTTCACAAATTCTGTGAAAGTATTTGAAGAGCATAAATTTACTCTAAAAGGTACAGTACTAATAAACATACCAAAACAACATTTTTCCTTAAAATTAGTTCTGTTTAAAATAGGAGTTCCTATAACAAAATCATTTAAATTAGAAACTTTTCCTATGTATATTGAATAAATTGCCATAAAGAAATTAAATAAAGAAATACGATTTTTAGCACAGAAATCTTTAATTTCAGAAAGAATATCTTTAGAAAGCATAAATTCTTCCCTTTTGGCAATACATGACGTTGAATGATTGCTAGATGAATTAGATGGAATAGATGCAACAGAAGGTATTGTATTAAACTTCTCATTCCAGTAAGCTTCATCTTTCTTAAATTTATCACTATTAATATAACTTTGTTCAGATTCCACAAAGTCAGTATATGAGTCAACTATATTTTTGTCTATATTTATATCTTTGTTCTTTATTAAATCCAAATAAGTATTAACTATCTCTGATGAAATATGACCTAGTGTGTATGCGTCAGCAATAAGATGATGTATATCTAATACATATCCACCAGTATTATCAGGAAAGCGAAACATATTAAAACGAAATAGATATGAATCTTGCAATTGAAAAGGCATTGCAATTATCTCTTTAGTTAATTTATCTAAATCATCTTTAGTTTCTACATCTGTAAGCTTAATATCTAAGTCACGGATTTGGTCTAAATACTGTTTAGGACTGTTATCATCTAAACTAATCTTTAAACTGAAATTCTGGTGTTTGTACACAACTTTTTTAATCGCTTCTTCTAGTATTTTGAAATCTAGTTTGATATGAAAACTTGCAGTTCCGCAGATATGGTTTATAGAAGTTCCGTTGTAAAACTGTTCTGTAATCCATATAGATTTTTGAGGATATGTAAGTTCATATTTTTGACTCATTTTATTTGCCCCCTTTTAATTTTTGTTAAAAATTCGACAATATAATTATACCAGAAAATAGAAAAAATGCAAGAGTGGAACGTTAGGGACGTGTCAAATTGGACAATTTTTGTCCAAAAGGGACAGGTCTTATTAAGAGTTAAGGATATGTAGAGAATGATGCATCCTAAAGGGGACAATATATAATATAAAATCATTCACAATTTTGTATAAGCTAAATTTTCAAAGAAATTCTAAAAGGAAAAAATGTTTTCTTGCACTCAGACCCTCGCATTCTGCGAGTACCGTGCATATCCAACATTTTTTTCTTTAAGAATTTCTAATTCAAATTTAGATACGCAAAATCGTTCATTTTTTTATATTATATATTGTCCCCTTTAGGATGCATCATTCTCTACATATCCTTAACTCTTAATAAGACCTGTCCCTTTTAGACGAAAATGTCCAATTTGACACAAAATCATCCTCTTGAAAATTTGAAAAGAAAGTTATAAAATAAACCCAAGAATTTGTTTAGAGAGGGTGATAACAATGGGAGACAATGAGAATAGAAAAGTTTATGAGCCAAGAGTAATAAAAAATTATAGGGAGATGATAGAGTATTCTACAAAAAACTACTCTGATAAAATAGCATATAAATACAAGAAAAACGGGGAATTGAAAAATGTAGAATATGTAGAAAAAACCTATGAACAAGTAGGAAAAGATATAAAAGCTTTTTCAACCGAATTATTAAATAAAGGATTGGAAAATAAAAGAATTGTATTGATAGGAAACAACAGATACGAATGGTGTATCAGTTATCTAGCAGTAACAAGTGGAAATATGATAATTGTTCCTCTAGATAAAGCCCTTCCAGATAATGAGATAGAAAATCTAGTAACAAGAAGTGAAGCAGAAATCGCAATTTTTGATAAAAAATACTTAGATGTAATGAAAAAATTAAAGAACGAAAAAGAAGTAAATCTACAAATGCTAATATGTATGGATAATATAAAAGATAATGAAGTAAATAGATTTTCTGATTTGTTAGAAAAAGGGGAAGAATTGATTAAAAATGGTGATGATAGATATGACAAAATTGAAATCAATCCAAAAAAAATGTCTATAATGTTATTCACGTCAGGAACTACTAATATCCCTAAGGCTGTAATGTTATCACAAAAAAATATATGTGCAAATTTATCAGATTTTGCATCTTGGGTAAGATTATACCCAACAGACACATTGCTCTCATTTTTACCAATCCATCATACATTTGAATGTACAGTAACGTTTCTTTACGGATTTTATAGTGGATGTACAGTGGCATTTTGTGATGGACTAAAATATATTCAAAAAAATCTTGCAGAATACAAAGTTTCTGTATTTGTAGCAGTTCCATTAGTAATGGAAACTATGTATAAAAAAATCCAAAAAGCGATTAATGATCAAGGAAAAACAAAACTAATCAATATAATGACAAAAATATCAAATGGATTATTAAAATGTAAAATCGATTTAAGAAAAGTAATATTTAAACAAATTTTAGATAATTTAGGTGGCAATATACGTTTAGTATTATATGGTTCAGCTCCAATGGACAAAGAAACAATTATAGGATTTAATAATTTTGGCATCGAATTAGTACAAGGATATGGTTTAACAGAAACTTCTCCAGTTATATCAGCAGAATCAGATAAGGAGAAAAGGCCTGGATCCGTAGGGTTAGCTCTTCCTAGTTTGAATGTAAAGATAGATGAACCAGATGAGAACGGAGAGGGAGAAATTCTAGTAAAAGGTCCTAGTGTTATGATGGGATATTACAATAATGATGAGGAGAATAAAAAAGCATTTAAAGATGGATGGTTTAAAACAGGTGATTATGGGTATATGACAGATGATGGATTTATATATGTTACAGGAAGAAAAAAGGATATTATAGTTTTACAAAATGGGAAAAATGTATATCCTCAAGAAATAGAATTTTTAATTAATAAGCTTCCATATGTGACAGAATCATTAGTATATCAAAGAGGAAAAGATAAAACAGATACAATGTTATGTGCAAAAATTGTTTATGATAAAGATTTAATAAAAGAAAATCTAGGAGAAAAAACAGAAAAAGAATATCAAGAAATTATTTGGGAGAAAATAAAAGAAATTAATAAAGAATTACCAGTATTTAAACATATCAAAAAGATAACAATTACTACAGAACCATTAATAAAAACCACAACACAAAAAGTAAAAAGATATGAAGAATTGAAAAGAATTTAATGATTAAAAAATGGCAATCTTGTAAATACTATTTGCGAGGTGCTATTTTTTATGAGAAAAAAGAAAAGTGGAAAGAAAAAAATAATAATAACAACAATTACTCTAATCCTATTATGGTTATTAGGATTTTATTTATATGTTACATACAATAATATAGAAATATATGACTCAAATTACACTACACAAAAGACACAATCCACAATTGGGGAACAAACTGTGGAAAAAGTAGAAGAAGAAAGCAAAAAAGTGTCAGATATAATTGAAGAAACAATAGAAAGTGTAGTAGGTATATCAAAATTAAAAAATGCAGGTACATCTATTTTTTCAGAGAGTACAGAAAGTCAATTAGGACTAGGAACTGGTGTTATTGTAACAGATAATGGATATATTTTAAGTAATGAACATGTAACCGGAAGTAAATATAGTAAGTGCTATGTTACATTAGAAAACGGTAAAAATTACAATGGAACAGTTGTATGGAGTGATTCAAGTATTGATTTATCTATTGTAAAAATAGATGCTAATAATTTAAAATATGTACAATTTGCAGATTCAGACAATATAAAAATAGGAGAGACTGTTTATGCGATAGGAAATCCAATCGGATTTGAATTCAGAAGGACTGTTACATCTGGAATTATTAGTGCTAAAAATAGAACTATAAAACTAAAAGAGGAAAATTTACAATCTTACATGACAGATTTAATACAGACAGATGCAACTATCAATCCAGGAAATAGTGGAGGACCATTAATTTATCCAAATGGACAAGTTATTGGGATAAATACAGTAAAAATTTCTTCAGCAGAAGGGATTGGATTTGCTATACCAATAAATATTGTAAAACCAATTATTGAAAGTTATAAAAATACAGGGAATTTTGAAGAAGCAAAAATTGGAATATATGCTTATGATAAAGAGGTAATACCATATTTAGAAACAAGTAATAGTGCTTTTCAAGAAGGAATTTATGTAACAGAAGTAACTAAAAATGGACCGGCAGAAACAGCAGGTGTAAAACAAGGAGATATTATTACACAAATTAATGATGTAGCTTTGAATACTATGAATGATTTGAGAGAATATATTTATACGAAAAAGCCAAATGATGAAGTAACTTTAAAAATAAATAGAGGAAAAATAAAGAAAGATATTATAGTGAAATTAGGACGTTAGAGAGGGATTGAGGGACGGTACTTGGAAAAAAGGGATTTAGGGACGGTCCTTTGTTCC
>CAKNJL010000037.1 GCA_930982035.1 uncultured Clostridium sp. | reverse complement strand
TTTATTATATATCAATATCTATCAAAAGAAAATATTTTCCTTTTTCTTGTGTCTATTTTTTAGGTTTCTATACCTTTTTCTTATGCACACAATATTGGGTACCCTTTTTCTATTGTGTCCACATCTATGGGTATATTATATTTTTCCCACGTTCTTCTCCGTATTTTTTCTCCAATCCTTTTTCCACGTTCTTCTCCTTCTTCTAATCCTTTTCGTCTTGCTTCATACATTTCCGTATTATAAACTAATCTACTTCTTTCCCTTATTTCATATATTTCTCTTTCTTTTTCATCTGCACTCATTTCTTCTAATTGTTCTATTGCTTCTTTAATTTCCCCTTCTTCTTTTTTACACTTTTTCATCATTTCTTCATCGCCCCCTATTACCAATAACCATTTTTCTAATAAATCCCCTGTTCTTGGTTTGTTTTCTTTAAATTTTGTTAACTCTATTATGTAATAACTTATCATATCTGTTAAATATTCATCTTCTTTTTCATATCCCATTTCTGCATATCTTTTTTCTTGTGTTTTTTCAAATTTTAATTTTGCTATACTTAAGTAAGCATTTCTTTTTAATATGTTGTCTGTTGTTATACATATTACTATTGTATTTTTTGCATCTGGATATTTTTCTGATACTTTTATATCTCCTGCTACTAATTTTGAACTATATACAACTAGTCTTTTATCTATTGCTGTTGTATTTCCTACTTGCATTTCAATATCAAGCATAATGTTATCGTTTATTTCTGCTTTTATGTCTAATATACTTAATTTTTCTTTTAGTGATTCTTTTGGTATTTCTGGATTTTTTATTTCAATTTTTTGTATTTTTATTTCTAGTATTGCCTCTAGTAAACTTTTTAGTATTCTTTCATTACCTCCTTTCGAAAATATCCTTTTAAATACATAATCATTTGATAATGGTAGTATATCTACCTTATTTTTTTCTTTTTTATTTTTCATGTTCATTTCTCCTCTCTATTGTATTAAATTTAAAATGCTTTTTCAAGCATTTTAAGCCATAATTTTCAATTCATAATTGGTTTATATTAAGAAAAATATTTTAATGAATCAAATTTATTAATCTTTATTTTATAGCTAGAAGTTTTTATCTAAAAAATTATTGTATATACTTTTAATTTTGTAATACACAATTGGGAATTTATATTATCATTCGAATAAAAAAAACTGTCATATGCAAATCAAATGCTAAAATCTTGATAAGGACAAAGTTAATGAGATTAAAAGATTAATACTTACTTTTGTAAACTAATTTTTTTGAATATATCAAATTCTTATTAAATTTTAATTTTGTATTATAAAAGAATAATTTAGGATATCAAGAATTAACTGCTTTTGAATAAAAAATTAAAGATTGTCAAATAAAATTTATAAGATTATTAATTTTTCAACTCTATTATAAGTTTTTGATATTTAAATAAATTAACTCCTAGCTATATTGACAATATTTTACATTATAATAGTTAAAACTTCAATGGTTTTTTCAAAAAAATTTTTTCCATTTTTTGTAGCGTCAATTAATAAAACAGTTGAAATTACAGAATCCAATCAATATGCATTGCTCGGATTCTGTTTTTATTGTTTCACTGCTATATAATTTCTTTATTCCACTTTTATCATTATTAAAACCTCTTTCTACTGCATAATACACCAAGACTATTTTATTATTTGTCCTTTTCTGTAATCTTAAGAGTAACATATCTCCCCTCGTTTGGCTCAACCAGTTCTACGGGAATATTTACTTTTCCTTCTTTTTTTCTCCGACGATATGCTTCGTCGATTGCTTGCTGTCTTCCTTCATTAAACGCTTTTTTTACATCTCTAAAAAATCCCATAGTTTTTCCTCCTTTTTCATAATGTAAAATCTCACTAACAGTTTAATTATATCATATTTGGACTATTTTTTCAATTTTTCTGCAAACAGTAGTTTCTTACTTTTATAGAACATTGAATTTAAAATATATAAATAATACTGTTTTTTCTTCCTAAGAAATTGTATTAAATTTGTTCGCACATATTTTCACCTCTTTTTATCGTTTTATGATATTTTGTGGTAAAAATAAGCATTTTCAACCTATATAATATAAAATTTTATTTTCTGTCTTTTATTTTTCTAATAGCCAGTCAATTACATTTTTATGGATAATTCC
This sequence comes from uncultured Clostridium sp., assembly GCA_930982035.1. Classification (GTDB taxonomy): domain Bacteria; phylum Bacillota; class Clostridia; order TANB77; family CAG-508; genus CAG-269. Next base: position 19,575 of record CAKNJL010000037.1, on the reverse strand, counting down.
TTCTTGAGAAAAATCATGTTTATCCATTGTTAAAACATATTTAGGATAATTATCTTCAATACCTTTATACGCCCCAAATTCTCTATCAATAACATTATCATCTGCTAAAATATAAGCAACTTGAATATATATTTTTTCTTTAAATCTTGTTGCTATAAAATCTATTTCTGCTTTTTCTAAATTTCCTATTTTTACATCATATCCTCGAGATATTAACTCATTGTAAACGATATTTTCTAAGTATGCTCCTAATTGTTGTCTTTTACCTATATTTTTTACTTGCCCCAGTCCCAAATCTGTCAGATAGTATTTATACTTTCCGTTGAGTATTCTTTTACCTCTTATATCATATCTATCTGCTTTATTAATTAACATAGCTTTAGTCATGTATTCTAAATAATTGTACAATGTTATTTTAGACACTTCTCTGTTGTCTTTATTTGCAAAATAATTTGATAGACTTTCAGCAGAAAAATTTTGCGAAGGTGTTGTAACAATATATTCAACTATTCTATTAAATAAATCTAAATCTTTTATTCCAAATCTTGTAATAATATCTTTTACTACAATAGAATCATATACATCAGACAGATATGTTTTAGTTTGCATTTCATCTGTCAACATAAATCTTTGTGGCATACCTCCCCAAGTTATATAATCATCAAATGCATCTTCAATATTTTCTTTTTCTTTTTCTTTTATATTCTTTAACTCACATACTTCACTAAAAGTAAGTGGATATATTTTAAAACTTACATATCTTCCTGCTATATGTGTAGCTAATTCTCCAGATAATAAATCACTATTAGAACCTGTGATAAAAATAGATACATTTTTAGATGCTTTAAAAGAATTTATTGCCTTTTCCCAATCTTTTATGTTTTGAATTTCATCAAAAAATAAATAGTATTTTTCTTTATTGGTTATTTTTTCTTTGATGTAGTTGTGTAAATCTATATCATTTTTTATAAAACTATAATCTTCATTCTCAAAATTTATATAGATAATTTGTTTTTCCTCAATTCCTTTTTCTTTTAGTTCATCTATTATTTGCAATAACAAAACTGATTTTCCACATCTTCTAATTCCCATTATAACTTTAATTAAATCTTGATCATAAAATGGTCGTATTTTAGATAAATATATTTCACGAATAATCATAAATATCCCTCTTTTCTTATTTTAGTATATCACTATTTCAAAATTTTATCAACAATTTTGTTTATTATACTAAACAAAATTGTTGATTTTTTATTTTTTGTTTAGTGCATTTTTATATTTGTCAAATAATATAATCTCTAATTATATTATCTATATCTTAATAAAATATGGATAGTGTAAAATAAAGTTTGTAAGTTAAAGGTACCAAAACTTATGCACTTTACTTTATACTATCTTTTAATCTATTTTTTATTCAAAATTATATTACTTAACATCTCTTATTCTAATCATTACATTCATATTTTATAAAACATAATTGTTAATAAGCATTTTATTCTTATAATTTTTATGATAAACTATATTAAAACAATCAAAAAGTATTATAAATGATAGGAGTCCAATATGTTAAGAATTCAAAATATCAAAATAAGAGAAAATATCACTGAAAATGAATTAATTAGTTTTGTCTCAAAAAAATATCATATAAAAAATTCTGATATCACAGACTGGCACATATCTAAAAAGTCAATTGACGCCAGAAAAAAATCAGATATATTTTTCAATTATGCAATAGATATTAATGTAAAAGACGAATCTAAATATCCTAATATTAGTAAAATCAATAAAGTTGACATTGAAAAAAAAATAAGAGAAAAAATAAATATTAATGTAATAAACTCTCTAAAAACTGAACCTTCTCCAGTTATTGTTGGTGCTGGTCCTGCTGGACTTTTTTCAGCTTTAACTTTTGTTCAAAATGGAATTTCTCCTATTATAGTTGAACAAGGAAAAACAGTTGATGAGAGAAAAAAAGATGTTGATGATTTTCTATACAATAAAAAGTTAAATATCTCTTCTAATGTTCAATTTGGTGAAGGTGGCGCTGGTACATTTTCTGATGGAAAACTTACTACTGGAATCAGTAATCCTTTATGCCAAAAAGTACTAAAAGAGTTTGTTAATTTTGGTGCTCCAGAGGAAATTTTATATTTGTCTAAACCTCATATAGGTACTGATAAGTTAATTGATATTATTAAAAATATGAGAAATTATATAATATCTAAGGGTGGAAAATTTTACTTTAGTACTAAATTTATGGATTTCGCAGTTACTAACGGTCAAATTAGTTCTGTAAAATTAAAAGATTTAGTAAATAATAAAACTTTTGATATTAAAACAAATAAGCTAATTTTAGCTATCGGTCATAGCTCTAGAGATACTTTTGAGCTATTATACAAAAATGGTATTACTATGGAACAAAAAAACTTTTCTGTCGGTGTTAGAATAGAACATCTTCAAGAAAGTATAGATAAAGCCCAATACGGAGATAATCCAAAATTAAAATTACCTCCTGCTGAATATAAATTAGCTTATCATTCTCCTTCTGGACGTTCTTGCTATACTTTTTGCATGTGTCCAGGAGGGACTGTTATTGCTTCTTCAAGTGAAGAGAATACAATTGTTACAAATGGTATGAGTAATTACTTAAGAAATGGTACAAATGCAAATTCAGCAGTACTTGTAAATATAACTCCAGAAGACTTTTCAGACTCTTCTCCTTTAGCTGGAATGTATTTTCAGAAAGAATTAGAAGAAAAAGCCTTTATCTTAGGTGGATCTAATTATAATGCACCTATACAAAAAGTAGGAGATTTTTTAAATAATACTATAACTAAACAAATTGGCTCTGTGATACCTTCATATCTGCCTGGTACAACTCTATCTAATTTAAACGATATTCTTCCTGAGTTTGTTTCTTCTACTTTGAAAGAGGGATTATTATATTTTGATAAAAAATTAAATGGATTTGCTAATCCAGATGCCATTTTAACAGGTGTTGAAACCAGAAGTTCCTCTCCTGTTAAAATCCCTAGAAATGACTTTTTAGTATCTAACATAAAGGGTATATATCCTTGTGGTGAAGGTGCAGGATATGCTGGTGGCATCATGTCTGCAAGTGTTGATGGAATTAAAACAAGTTTAGCAATTATGTCCTGTTGATGCTGATTTTGTCAATGGGGACGGAGATTTTGACAACATTTTCAATGAAAATGTTGTCAAAAATCTCCGTCCCCATTGACACGAATTATATCAACTAAACTTTCTACCAGGTAATCTACATCTTCCTTAGTATTTTCATCACCAAAAGTAACTCTTAATGTTCCTTCTAAATATTCACTTGTTAATCCTATTGCTGTCAACACATGTGAAGGCATACTACTTCTAGAAGAGCAAGCACTTCCAGCTGATGCACATATTCCTTTTTCATCCAATTTCATTAACAGTTCTCCCCCATTTATTCCTTTAAAAGATGTATTAGCATTTCCTGGGAGTCTATGTTCAATTGAACCATTTATTTTTACATCTAAAATATTTTCTTTTATTTTTTCGAAATAATAATCTCTTAGTGTCTTTAATTTATTTATATGATTTTCCATGTCATTTTTGGCTAATCTACATGCCTCTCCTAGTCCTACCATGCCTGGAACATTTTCAGTTCCTGCTCTTTTGTCTTTTTCTTGATGTCCACCATCTATCAAATTTTTAAATTCTATATTTTTATTTACATACAATGCTCCTATCCCTTTTGGTGCTCCTATTTTATGGCCTGACAATGACAACATATCTATATTTAGTTTTTTTACATCAATATCAATATTTCCACAAGCTTGAACTGCATCTGTATGAAAAATTATTCCTCTTTTTTTGGCTATTTTTCCGATTTCTTCTATAGGCTGAATTGAACCAATTTCATTATTAGCAAACATTATGCTAATCAATACTGTTTCTTTTGTTATACTATTATTCAATTCTTCTATATTTATTACTCCTTCTTTATCTACATTTAAATATGTTACTTTAAATCCATTTTTTTCTAATGTCTTGCAAGTGTTTAATACTGCTGGATGCTCTATTTTAGTTGTTATCAAATGTTTACCTCTATTTTTATCTAAGTTCATTATTCCTTTTAGTGCTGTATTGTCACTTTCCGTTCCTCCACTTGTAAAGTATATTTCATTTTTATCACAATTTATTAGATTTTCCACATTTCTTCTTGCTTCTTCTACTGCCACTCTGGCCGTTCTTCCCAATTTATATAATGATGATGGATTTCCATATTCTAGCATAAAATATGGAAACATTTTATCTAATACTTCTTTTCTTACTTTGGTTGTTGCAGAATTGTCAAAATATCTTATTTTCATTAAAATTCATTCCTTTCATCTTGAATGTTATTTTTTTAAATGACTTTTGTAACTTAATATATTGTATGCTATTTTTCTTGTATTATTTCTTTTATTTTTGCTATATTTTTAATTGTAGTTAGATATCCATACTCATAACAACTATCCATTTTTTGTATATCTAATAACCCTGTTTTGTCTGTACATATTGTTAGTACATAATCACTTTGTTTTAAATTTTCCTCAGATATTTTGTTTCCCATTAAATCTATCGTTCTCATAGCTATATCCATATAATTACTTTCATCTGTAATATTATCTGCTTTAAAATTAACTGCAAGTACTTTATCCATTCCCTGATTTTTTACTTCTATAACTGGCACATTATTTAATGCTCCCCCATCTAAAAATTTGTGTTCTTTAAAATCACATGGACAAAACACCGCTGGAAAACTACTTGTTGCTCTTAACGCTTTTCCTATACTAATATCCATTATATATTTATTATAGATATTACTCTTATTTGGAATATTATTTGTAAATATATATTCTTTTCCATCTTTTATATCTACACTTGGTATTGATATTGGCATCTTAGTAATGTCAGATATTTTTTCCACTCCCTTTTCACTTGCTAGTTTATTAAAAAGTTTTTCAATATTTTCGCCCTTTCTAAAACCACTATTTTCTTTTTTTATTATATTACTTACTCTATTAATAATTTGATTTATACTTGTTCCAACTATATCTTTTGAATATTTTTTGAATAATTCATAAATGTTTTCAGGTGTATAGCCTAAAGCATATAACCCTGCTATTAATGCCCCTGAACTCGTTCCACCTATTGCATCAATCCTTATTCCATTATCTTCTAATGCTTTTAATACTCCTGCATGTGCAATCCCTCTAATACCTCCACCAGATAAAGCAATTCCTAATTTCACAATTTCACCTTTTCTCTAAAATTATTTCCATATACAGTATTTCCTTTTATACAATTTTTAATCAATTGGAGGCAGGTGAAATTGTTTTAAAATAAAACCAAAATGACAGAACTTCACGTAAATACACCTTACGGGATATATATAATATAAAAAAATGAACGATTTTGCGTATCTAAATTTGAATTAGAAATTCTTAAAGGAAGAAATGTTGGATATGCACGGTACTCGCAGAATGCGAGGGTCTGAGTGCAAGTAAACATTTCTTCCTTCTAGAATTTCTATGAAAATTTAGCTTATACAAAATTGTGAATGGTTTTATATTATATATATCCCGTAAGGTGTATTTACGTGAAGTTCTGTCATTTTGGTTACATTTTGGTACGATTTAGCACGTCCCTAACGTTCCACAAAATCGGACTTTATTTTGTATAATAAAATTCTCCATATCCATAAGTTACTTTATAATATTCTTTTATAAAATCAGGCTCTACTAGTGTATTTATTGTATATGTTGGTTCTAATATAACTTCACCTTCTGAATTAACTACTCCCCATTTGTCTCCTAATTTTATACCTGCATATCCATATATATTTAAATCTGATGTTTTATCATAGATATAATCTACTACAACATTTCCATTTTTATCTACAAATCCCCATTTTCCATTTTGTGATTTTGCATAAATTTTGTTATCTGGGAATATTTCTGTATTTTGTTTTTCGTTTCCGTCTAAGTCATAATATTTTGTTTCTGTGTTATTATATACTTTTATATAATTGTCTTTTACTTCTATAATTGCATTTGTCATTTCACATATTTTTTCTAGTTGCTCATTATATATTTGTGTTGTACTGTTTGCTGATAGTGTAGTTTGCAAACATTTTGTTCCTTCTATTTTTTCTATTGAATCATATTGTATCTCTATTATTGGTTCTTCTTTTATATTTATAACTCCTAGTTGCCCTCCTGCTACTGAGACTATAAAATAGTCATTATTCAAATATTCTATATAAGAATAGTTTGATTTCGTTAATTGATTTCCATCTTTGTCTATAATGCTATATACTGAACCTTGTGAATTATCTATTTTTATTTTATAATTTTCATTTTCTGTCTCTAAGATGTATATATTTCCATCTATTTGTGTTTCTGGTGTTCCGTCTTCTTTATATACTTTTACATTTCCTTCTGTATCTGTTGCATATATATACATTCCTGTGCTATCAATTTGTGTAAATTCTATTGGTATAATAATTTTTCCTTCTATTGTTGCTACACCAAATTTCTTTGTTCTTTCTAGCACTAGCATATTATTTTCACTATTATATGATATTGATTGATATTCATTATTTATAATTTGTTCTTGGTTCTTAAATACTCCATATTGACCATTTTGTGCTGTTATTAAATATATGTTATTATCGTCATTTATGTCTATTATTCTTGAGACTTCATTATATTCTGGTTGTAATATAACATTACCTTTAACATCTATATATCCATATCTGTATCCATTTTCAGTTGTATTTGAAACTATATATCCGGCATTTTTGTATCCATTTTCTTCTGTTGTGTAATTATCAACTGTTATTTGATCATATTCTGGATTTACTAAATAGTTTCCTTTATTATTTATAACTCCATATTTTCCTTCTATTTTTACTAATAATTCCCCTTCTTTATATGGTAATCCTTCTATTGTTTCATATATAGGTTTAGCTAATACTTTTCCTTCTAAATCTATTAATCCTATTTTTCCATCTTGTTCATATGTTAATATATTTTTTTCATACATTATATTACTTGATATATTTTTTAATTTTATAGGTTCAACATTTGTATATTGTGTTAATATTTGTTCCTGATTTTGATTTAGTATTTTTGTGTTTTCATTTTCGTCATAACATACAAATATTGCTTTTTGTGGATTTGGAATTACTATATTTGTATATTCAGGATTAATTACCACATCTCCTGTTTTATTTATAACTCCATAATTTCCTTCTTGTCTTAAAATAAAGTATTCATAACTTTCAATATCAATTTTTTCTACTTCATATTCTCTTCCATTTAAAAGCATTTGTTTATATATAAAATAACCTGCTATTGCTATTACAATTAATAATACAATTATTAATATTACTATATATTTTTTCTTCATATAACTTACCTACCTATTCTTCATTTTTTGTTTCTGATTCTTCTTCTGTTTTTATACTATTATTTTTGCACGCTTTTACTTTTAATATTCTTTTATCTTCATACTCTTCTATTTTATATGTTACTTTTTCTGTCTCTATAACTGGTTTTTCCTCGTCTTCTGGTATTCTTCCTAGTTCTTCTTGTAAAAATCCTGATAGTGTATCATAGTCTCCTTCTGGAATTCCTGCATTTAACAATTTATTTACATCATATATTGGCAGACTTCCTGATAATATATATGTGTTTTCATCAATTTTCTCATATTCTTTTTCTTCTTTGTCATATTCATCATATATATCTCCTACCAGTTCTTCTAATATATCTTCCATTGTAACTAAACCTGCCGTTCCTCCATACTCATCTATAATAATAGCTATTTGCATTTTGTTTTTTTGTAGTTCTTTAAATACCTCATTTATAAGTCTATTTTGTGATACAAAATATGCTTCTTTTACTACATTTTTTACTTTGAAACTTTTTTTATTGATATTTTTTAATACATCTTTTACATATAATATACCTTTTATTTCATCAATTGTTTCTTCATATACTGGTATTCTACTATATCTATATTCTTCTTGTGATAGCTCTTCTAGTAACTCATCATTGCTTATGTTTATATCAACTGCAAATATATCTTTTCTATGTCTCATTATTTCAGATACGGTTATATCATTAAATTCAAATACATTATTTATTAACTCTTTTTCTTCCTCTTTTATGGTTCCTTTTTCTTCTCCTTGATTTACCATCATTTTGATTTCTTCTTCTGTTACAGTTTCTTCTTCATTTTCTCCAACTCCAAATATTCTTGAAATTGCATTTGTAACTACTGTTAATAATTTTACAAATGGTGCTGTTACTATTGATATCCCTCTAATTACTCCTATTGTTGCATATGATATTTTTTCATAGTGTTTCATTGCTAGTCTTTTTGGTACTAGTTCTCCAAATACTAGTGTGAAGAATGATAGTATGATTGTTATAATTATGATTGATATGCTTCTCCATACTCCTAAACTAATTGCTGGTATTAAATTATTTAATACTGGTGCTAACATGTCTGCAAATGTATCTGATGCAAATGCACTTGATAAAAATCCTGCAAGTGTTATTCCTATTTGTATTGTGGCTAAAAATTTACTTGGTTCTTTTAACATCTTTTCTATTTGTTTTGCTTTTTTATTTCCTTCTTTGGCTTGCTTTTCTACTTTTGCATCATTTAATGATATAAATGCTATTTCACTTGCTGCAAAATAAGCATTTAGCAAAATTAATATTACTAATACAATTAATTGTGAAAACATTAAAATTCGCTCCCTTTTGATTATTTTACCTTTATTTTTCAAATCTATTCTATCAAAAAATTTTTTGTTAATCAATAGTTTTTTTGAATTGCACTTCGATTCGTAATAAAATGGAAAAAGAACTAAGTCATCACTTAGTTCCTTTTTTTCTACATACCTGTTACAGGTAATATCTTAGGAGTACTTACACTTGTATAATCAACTTCTTTTTCGTCACTAGTTCTTTCTATAGTAGGCTCATCTTCTTTATTATTATTAACAGTTACTGTAAATTCTTCATTTAGAGCTATTTCTACTTCTATCAATTTTTCATATAATTCATATCCACTAATAGTTTTAGTTTCTTTAACATAATATCTTCCTGGAAGCAAATTATCTATTGTAATCATTCCATTTTTATCTGTCTGCAAATTTGTATATAATACATTTTTATTCTCATCTAATAATTGAAATTCTACTCCTTCTAATTTTTCTTTTGTTTCACTATCTTGTTTTACAACTAATATTCTTGTCTCATTTTTACCATATTTATCATTTGTTTCTCCTATTCCATCTTCATATGTTTCTGCTGTTAAAGCATAATCTTGCAAATTAGAACTACTTGCCCTACCATATAAAATTGGTTTTGTTTGTACTTTTGTTTCTATACTTATTTTTAAATTTTTATCTTCTTTCATGCTTTTTATTGGAACTAATATTTTAAATGTCTCATTAGGTGCAAATTCTTGTTTTTCATTATTATTTTCATCTGTTATTTTTAAATCTTCAATAATTTGTCCTTTATCATCTGTTACTTTTACTTTATAATTATTTATTGTTGCATTTGAGCTCACATTATACTTTTTTGACACATAATTTAAATCTATACTATCTTGTTCCCAATGTTCTTGTAACCTGTTTATATCTACTCTATTAGAAATTTGCATTTCTGTAGAATTATTTGCATCATTTACAATTTTGTGTAAAGCATTTAAAGTTCTTACTCCTGCTTCTCCTATTGGTTCATAATCACTTAATTGATTTCCATGAATATATGTATAAACTGCTTGTTTGGTAGCTGTAAACGCTTCTTCTCTATTTGCTACTCCAAGTTCTTCTATTGTTTTATAAGGATATCCATTAATCAAAATTCTCCACAATTTAACATCACTTATCGCATTTTCAACTGAAACTGTATATGAAGGATTTGTAGCTGATACTCCTGTTTTAGTTTTATCTAAACAGTATGCTGGATATGTAACTCCATTATCATTATATTCTGCATAATATGTTATTACTATACTACCTCTGTATTTTAATAATTGACCACAATCTGCTACTGATTGGATATTTGCTGTATCTAAATTACTTGCTGTTACTGAATTTATTAAACTAAAGAAATTCATCAAAATTAAAGCTAACATTATGAATAATATTTTTGCCACTTTTTTTATTTTATACAAATTATTTTCACATCCTTTATTTTATTTCTATTCCTTGTACACATCTTCTGTATTCTGGTTGATTTTCCACACATGTTATTAATGTTATCATATTTTCTTCTGTATCCTCTAAATTACTCCAATCTGTATTTTTTATAATTTCATGTTTTGTTATTTCATATGTTTTTTCTATATTTTTATATTTATATTTAATTTCATCTCCTTCCTTTAGTTCTTTAACTCTGCTAAAATAGTTATTTTTGTATCCTCTGTTGTGAGCCGCTAAACCTACATTTCCTTCATCTTTTGAGGTTTCTTCAAAATGCCCTACATAATCCTCCATTACACTTTGAGTCGTTCCTTCCTGTATTGGCGCTTTAAGTGATATTTTTTCTATTTCTATATACCACTCATATTCGTCATTTTTTTCTTGTGAAATTGTTGCATCATTTTCTTCTAAAATTATTACATTATCTTCTACTAAGTTGCTTGAATTAAATGTTTCATTTTGATTTGAATTTTCCTCTGATACAAAATCCGCTTTGAACTTAACTTTATTAATAGAAAAGTCTACTTTATAGATAAAAAAATTTATGAATATGTAAATAATTATAGAAATAATTATAGAAATTATATTTATAAACTTACTAGTATAGATTATAATGGACATTCTCTCCTTATCATTTGGTTTTAGTTAGATTTAATTCGCTTTACTTGAAACAATCTTTTGAATTAATTTTTGATTTGCAAACCTTTAAATTCTTAAGATTTCTCTTAGATTCCAAATATACATAACATGTTATTGATATTATATTAATACATTTTTTTCCATTTGTAAACATTTTTTGAAGAATTTTTGAAACTTTTCATCGCAAAATTCGACATTTGGAACATTGGGGACGTGTCAAAATGGACAAAAAATGGTCAAAAGGGACAGGTCCCCAATGTTTCACTCCTCCTTAGAACAATAGCGGGCTTTTTTTAACATTTTTTCTGTTCACAATATTTCAAAGCCCGCGTCATTGTTCGGCGCCAAATTTTACGCTAGTAAAATTTGTGTGCAATCACTAGAGCGAAGCGACGTTCTTGAATAGGAAAAACTTGATTTTTCCTATTCAAGAACAAATCGGAAAGCCTTAAAGTTTATATTAATTTTATCTTTCCTCGTTGGCTTTCCGTAAATTTGTTCTGCGCCAATTTTACTTTAGTAAAATTGTGTGCAACCGTTGGAGCAAAGCGACTTTTCTACAATAGGAAAGTAATACTTTCCTATTGTAGAAAATAAATCTTTATTTTTCTTCTTCTAAAATCTTCTGTATTTTTTCTTTTAGCTCTATAAGGTCATTTTCTACTACATACCATATACTTTTTAAGCTTATTCCTTCATAATCATGCACAATTCTGTTTCTTAAACCTTTTATCATATTCCACTCTATATCATTATATTTATTCATTGTTTCTTTAGAAATATTTTTCACAAGTTCTCCTATTTGGCTTATGGCAAATATTGTAGCATCAACAGTTTTTTCATCTTTACAAAATTGTTCAAAATTATATCCATTTACATATTTCATAGCTTTTTCCACATATTCTACCATTTTAATAAAAGAAATATATTCTTTATTTTTCATATACTACAACTCCTGTCTTTTTTATTTCCTCATCTATTTTTGAATTTTCTATAATTTCTGACTTCTCAAATGCGTCTACATTTTTGTCAAACTCTTCTTCTATTTTTGTAATTAAACTATATAGCTTAAAGCCCATTAACTGTTCCTTCGTATCTATTACTAAATCCAAATCACTATTTGCTGTTGCTACATTCTTTGCATAAGAGCCAAATAGTATGACACTATATACAGGCATATTTTCTAATATCTTTTTCAAAATTTGCTTTATTTCATTTATTGTGTATATTTTTTTACTCATTTTATCATCTCCCTATTTACTTTAAAATATTTGTATTATATCTTTATTATAAACTTAAAATTGTTATCTTCAACTACCAATTACATATACTATATTTTTAAATCTAAATCAAAGTAAAATTCAACACCATTATCTTTATTTACAACACCATAAGCATTTTTGTAATTATTCATAATTGCTTTTACAAAAGATAATCCTATTCCTGTTCCGCCATCTGCTCTATTTCTTGATTCATCTACTTTATAGAACCTATTCCAAATTCGTGTTAAATCTTCTTCCTTGATATTAATACCTGTATTAAATACTTTTATTCTTACTTTATTTTTTTCAACATTAACTATATTTTCTATTGAAATACATTTTTCTCCATTTACTTCTTCAACATGTTTAATTGCATTTGTTAAATAATTAGTTATTACTTGTTCAATATAAAAATCATCTGCTATTACATTAATTTCTTCTGGTGAATCTAATGTAACTTCTACACCTTTTTCCTCAAGCATAACCTTTGATTTTCTAATAACTTCTTTTTCCAATTCTACTATATTGAATTCAGTATCTGTGAATTCTCTTTTACCATATTCTAGTTTCATTAATTCTAACAATTGTTTTACTAATTTATCCATTTTATTGGTTTCATCTAAAATAACTTCTGCATAAAATTTTCTATTTTCGTCATCTGTATTTACATTTTCTAGTAATCCTTCACTATATCCCTGTATCAATGCTATTGGTGTTTTTAATTCATGTGATACATCTGATATAAAGCTTTTTCTCATTTCATCAATTTTTGATTTTTCTTCTATATCTTTTTCTAATTCTATATTTGTATTTCTTAATTGTTTTATAGTTTTTTCTAGTTTATCTGACATTAAATTGATACTTTTTCCTAGATTGTTTATTTCATCATCTGCATCTGTTATTCTATATTTGTGGCTGAAATCTAAATTTGCCATATTTCTTGCTATTGCATTTAATTCTAATATTGGCTCTGTAAATTTTTTGCTTACAAATGATACTACAACTGCTGATATCAAAATTGTAAATCCTGCAATCAAATATAAGAAGTTGTTTGATATTTTTACACTTTCTTCTATTGATGATACTGGTATTCTTATATATAATAAATATCCATTATCTAATTTTGCTGATAATAATATATATGAAATTCCAGTTTTACTATCTCTTAATTTTCTAATCATATAATCATCATTTTCTTCTATTAATTCACCAGCATTTAGAGCATTTGTCATTGCATTCATTTGTCCAAATGTTGATAAGAAGTCTTTATTTGATGTAAATACATTTATATTTTCGTCATCTTTTATCAAGATGTCAAAATTGTTATTTACAGCAAGTTTCTCTAGTTCTGAATTAATATCTATGTCTGTTGGTGAATTGTAATAATTGTTTATTGCAGAATATACGTCTTTTAAATCTTTGGTTTTACTATATAAATAGAATTGTCCAAATACTAAATTGTTTAACAATATTAAGAAAACTATTAGCAAAATAATAATTAATGATACCATCAAAAATAATTTTACTCTTACTGATTTTAGTGCATTTTTTATTTTTCCCATTTTTATTACCATCCTTAGGTAAATCTTACTTTACCTCAAATTTATATCCTACACCTCTCATTGTTTGAATATATTTTCCTTTTTTTCCTAATTTATGCCTTATTTTTTTGATATGACTATCTATTGTTCTTGAATCACCATAATAGTCATAATTCCATACATTATTTAGTATTTTATCTCTTGATAATGCTATATTTTCATTTTCTACTAAATATGTTAAAAGTTCATATTCTCTCAAACTTAATTCTATTGTTTTTCCATCTACTTTTACAGTTCTTCCTTCTTTGTCTATTTCTATTCCGCCATAATCTTTGATTTCCTTTTCATCTTTATTAGTTCTTTTTAAAATGGCTTCTACACGTGCTACTAATATTTTAGGACTAAAAGGTTTTGAAATATATTCATCTACACCTAGTTCAAACCCAAATAACTCATCCTGTTCTTCTCCTCTAGCTGTTAACATGATTATTGGTACTTTTGATTCTTGTCTTATTTGTCTTAAAACTGACCAACCATCTAATTTTGGCATCATAACATCTAATAATATAAGACTAATTTTATTTTTGTTTTCCTCAAATACTTCTAGCCCTTTTTCTCCATCTTCTGCTTCTAATATACTATATCCTTTGGCTACTAAAAAGTCTTTGATAAGTTTTCTCATTCTTTGCTCATCATCAACAATTAAAATACAGTTGTTAAGCATAATATATCACTCCTATTTTTTATTACATTTATTATATATTATACACAGGTATTATGTCTATATTGTGAACAAAAATTTATTTATTAAAAATTTAAATTAGTATCATTAAGTTAAAGATTAGTAAAAGATGATACCATAATAGGGGGAATATATAATATAAAATCATCCACAATTTTGTATAAGCTAAATTTTCACAGAAATTCTAAAAGAAAAAGATGTGTTCATGCACTCAGACCCTCTCGCGCCGAGAGTACCGTGCAATTCACACATTTTTTTCTTTAAAAATTTCTAATTCAAATTTAGATACGCAAAATCGTGAATGATTTTATATTATATATTCCCCCTATTATGGTATCATCTTTTACTAATCTTTAACTTAATGTCTTTAGAAATAAACATATCTATTAATAAATTTTTAATTCCTTACATATACAGTTTTTGTGTCATAAGCTAGTTCCACTTTTTCTTCTTTTAATATCTTCATTATTTTAATATTTATATCTTCTACCTCTTTTAAATAGCTAGCATAATCAACTGAATTTGTATATGTGTAAATTAATATATTTATTCCATTTTCTGTTATTTGATCAAAACGCACAATTATTGAATCATCAAAAACACTTTCTCTTTCTTGTAACATTTTCTCAATTCTCGCTTTTAATAATTGTAATTTTTCTAATGGAGTATCAATTTCTACACATAAATTTGTTTTATATCTTCTTTTTTCCATCTTACTCCAATTTGTTACAGAAGCATCTGCAATCTTGGCATTTGGTATATTGACCAATGAATTCTCAAATGTTCTTACTCTAGTTGTTCTGAAAGTTATATCTTCTATAGTACCTTCAAAATTATCCATTTGAATCCAATCACCAACTGCAAATGGTTTATCTATAAATATTACTAGTCCTCCAAATAAATTTTTGGCAGTATCTTGTGCTGCAAGAGTTACTATAACTCCTCCTAAACCTAGTCCTGCTACTAATCCTGTTAAATTTATTTCTAATATTGCTAATACTAGAAATATGGCAATAACATATATTAAAACCCTTGCAATTTTTAGAACAAATTCAAATACAGTATCATCCATTTTATGTTCTAATCTTCTTTTCATTTTCTTGCCTAAAGCCGATTTTGATGTCAAGCTATTAGCTAAACCATACGCAATTTCTAGAACACTTATTATTTTGAATGCTTTTGTTACTATATCCATTATTTTATTGTCTATCTGTAATGGCACTCTTAAAAATACAATTGCTAAATATATACCTAGTATGATGAAAAATATTTTTAATGGTCTGAAAAAAGCACTTTCTTTTATTTCCTTAGCTTTTTTACTTTTTATCTTAAATAGTCTAATAATCATATAGGAAAATGTTCCACTTAATATTCTAAAAAATACAATAATTCCTAGAGCAATTATAATATCTATAATTTGTATTGATGTTATTTTCGTCCAAAAATCAGCTAATTGTTCCATATTTTCCTCCAATATTAATCCATTATTTTTTTATTTAATTGGAAAAGAATTAAATTTTGGCAAGGAAAATTTTATTTAAAAGGCAAGGGCGCATACTTTTGTATGTAACCGCGTTTTAAATAAAATTTGACATAACCAAAATTGTAATTATTTTTCAATTTATCCCATATAATCTCTAAGTTTTTTGCTTCTACTTGGATGTCTTAATTTTCTTAGTGCTTTTGCTTCTATTTGTCTTATTCTTTCTCTTGTTACTTGGAACTCCCTTCCTACTTCTTCCAATGTTCTTGATTTTCCATCTTCTAGTCCAAATCTTAATTTTAATACTTTTGCTTCTCTTGGAGTTAATGTATTCATTACTTCTTCTAATTGTTCTCTAAGCATTGTATATGCTGCTGAATCCTGTGGAGCTGGTGAATCATCATCTTGTATAAAATCTCCTAAATGACTATCATCCTCTTCTCCTATTGGTGTCTCTAAAGATACTGGATCTTGTGCAATTTTTTGTATTTCTACGACTTTTTCTACTGGAATTTCCATTTCTTTTGCTATCTCTTCTGGGGTTGGTTCTCTTCCCATTTGTTGTAATAGATGTCTAGATGTCCTGATTAATTTATTTATTGTTTCTACCATATGAACTGGTATTCTTATTGTTCTTGCTTGGTCTGCAATTGCTCTTGTTATTGCTTGTCTAATCCACCAAGTTGCATAAGTACTAAATTTAAATCCTTTTGTATAATCAAATTTTTCTACAGCTTTTATTAATCCCATATTTCCTTCTTGGATTAGGTCTAAAAATAACATTCCTCTTCCAACATATTTTTTTGCAATACTTACAACTAATCTTAAATTTGATTCTGCTAATTTTTGTTTTGCTTCTTCATCACCTTTTAATATTCTTTTTGCTAAATCTAATTCTTCATCAAAAGTTAATAAAGGTATTCTTCCTATTTCTCTTAAATACATTCTTACTGGGTCATCAACATTTATTCCTTCATAACTTGTATCTGTTATTTCATCTAATTTTAAATCTTCTACTTCTTTTAAATCTTCTATATCTGGCTCTTCATCCATATCATCTTGTAATAAATCCACACCTAATTCTTCAAATGCATCAAAAACCTTGTCTATCTGATCTGGATTTACATCATCTAATTCAGATGCCAAATCTCCATATGTTATTTTTCCTTTTTCTTTTGCTTTTTTCAATATATTATTTACTTTTTCTTGTTTTAGCTTTTTTGTTTCTTCTGTTTCTTCATCATTTTTATGTTCTTTTTCATTTACTTTTTTTATTTTTTCCCTTAATTTTTCTGTTTTCTCTTTTACTTCTTCTTTTTTATTTTCGTTTTCTGTTTGCTCTTTTAACTCTTTCTTTTTATTTTCTTTTCCTGATTGTTCTTTTACTTCTTCCTTTAATTTTTCTTTATTTTCTTCTTGCTTATTTGCCATTTTTATATCCTCCTTTTTATTATAACAAATATAGTTTTTACATCATTTGTTATCTAACATTATTGTATAGCCTTTTTATGTTTGTTCAAATCTTAAGTTTCTTTTTTTATTTTGGACAAAATCTTTTTTATTGCTCTACAATCTATTCTTGCATTATGGGGGGACACAATAAATGCGTATATCTATTAATAAATCTGTAATAGCCCCTTATTTAATTTTTGATAATTTATAAATTATATCATTTAGCTCTTGTTCTAATTGTTTTTTATTTTCTTGTTCATTTTGATTTTCTAATATTTCTAGAATTTCATATTTTCTTTCTTCTAACTTTTCTCTTTCATAAGTTTGTATAATATCATCAATTGCTTTTTCTACATCATCAATGCCATAATCCTCTGCCATTATCATTGTTATATGATTTTGTTCATCTTCTGGCAAATTATCAATTATACTATTTATATTACTATTTCCATTTTCAAACTCTTCATACAATTTTCTTGCAATCTTATTATCTATATCATATTTAAAGTCCTCTACTTTTATATTTTGTTTTATTATTTGATATATATTCATATCTCCCAAAAGTAAAATTGCTAGAATAGTATTTTCTCTTTTTTTAGTTGACTCTGAAACTTCGTTCAATTCGTTTTTTTCTATATGCTTAATAACTGGCCTTGCTTTATTTAATACTTTTTCATCTTTGCTATCTCTATATCGCATTTTATTTACTTCTGCATATATTGCTTCTTTTGAGACATCATATTCTTTTGCGATTTTTTCTATATATATTTCTTTTTCCATATTGTTTTCTATTTTAGAAAGTATTTTTGCAATTTCATTTAAAAACTTTATTTTATCATTTGTATTTTCTAGATTTAATGATTGTCTTAATATTTTTACTTTAAACTCTATAACAGAAATCGCTTTATCTACTAAATTTTGAAATCTTGCATTTCCATATTTAATAACAAATTCATCTGGGTCTTTTGCACCTTCCATCTGCAAAACTCTTATGTCACATCCCATATTCTGTAATATTTCCATTGCTCTAACTTTGGCAGTTTGTCCAGCTTCGTCTGAATCATAACTTAATACAATTTGTTCTGTATTATTTCTTAATAAATAACCTTGTTGCTGTGTTAATGCTGTTCCTAGTGATGCAACTACATTGTGTATACCTCTTTGATGAAGTGATATTACATCCATGTATCCTTCTACAATTAATAATCTTTTTTTGATATCATACTTTTTGGCAACATTTAATCCAAATAGGTGTCTACCTTTGCTATAGACAACATTTTCTGGAGAATTTATGTATTTAGGCTTTGAATCATCTAGAACTCTTCCTCCAAAAGCTATTACTCTTCCTCTTACATCACATATCGGAAACATTAGCCTATTTCTGTATCTATCTATAAATTGACCTCTTTCATTTTTATTTACTAAGCCAGACTCTAAAATTTCCCTTTCTCCAAATCCTTGTTTTTTTAATTCTTGATATAATTCATCAAATTTTCCTGAAAAACCTATCTGAAATGATTTTAAAGTTTCATTTGATAATTTTCTTTTCTTAATATATTCTTGAGCCATTTTAGACTCTGGTTTATATAAATTTTCATGATAATATTTTGCTGTAAACTCATTTACTTTATATACTTTTGCTTTTAACTCTTCTCTTGCAGAATCCATATTATTATCTAGTGTTGGCAATTGTATATTTGATCTTTCTGCTAATTGTTGAACTGCTTCTACAAAATTTATTCCTTCAATCTTTGTTAAAAATGTGAAAACATTTCCTCCTACTCCACATCCAAAGCAGTGAAATATTTGCTTTTCTGGAGATACTGAAAATGATGGTGATTTTTCATTATGAAATGGGCATAATCCAAAATAATTTCTTCCGCTTCTTTTTAATCTTACATATTGTGATATTACATCTACTATATCATTCGTCTGCCTGACTTCATCAATGATTTCATCACTATATCTTGCCATTTTCTTATCTCACCTCCTAAAATATCTCACATAACTATACATAATTATATTATTCGACGTATTTTACATAAATCCTTCTATTTTGCAAAAAAAAATAAAGACAATCCGAGTCAGATGGTGATTAGGGAACGTTCCTTCAATCCCTATTTTTAAGAAGTGTCAATGGGTGTCAATGGGGACGGAGATTTCGGTGTCAATGGGGACGGAGATTT
>CAKNJL010000036.1 GCA_930982035.1 uncultured Clostridium sp. | reverse complement strand
AATAAAAGGTACTAAATGTAATTAGTGCCAGTGCGAACGAAGTTCGCTTTCTTGTTGAATAGGAAAAATCAAGTTTTTCCTATTCAAGAACGTCGCTTCGCTCTAGTGGTTGCACACAAATTTTACTAGCGTAAAATTTGGCGCCGAACAATGACGCGGGCTTTGAAATGTTGTGAACAGAAAAAATGTTTTAAAAAGCCCGCTATTGTTCTTTAAAAAAAATTGAATTTCCTATAATTAAAATATAAATGTCAAACAGGATGTTATAAAATAGTAGATTTAGTTTAATTAATCTTTCAATTCTTTTGATAATTTTCCAATTGCCTTAGTTTCAATTCTTGAGACATAACTTCGAGATATCCCCATCATTTTTGCAATTTCATGTTGAGTTTTAGGCTTATGACCTCCAAGCCCAAAACGAAGTTCTAAAATTGTTTTTTCTCTATCTTTCAAAATAGATTTCATTTTTTCATATAATAATTTTATTTTCATTTTTATATCAACTTCATCTTCAATATTTCTTTCATCATTTTCTAAAATTTCTTGTAAAGTAATAACATTATCATCTTTATCTTTTCCAATAGGTTCGTTTAAAAATACTTCAGCACCTAATTTTTTAGTAGCTCTCAAGTGCATTAAAATTTCATTATCAATACATCTTGAAACATATGTAGAAAGCTTAGAGCCTTTATCTATATTAAAACTATTAATGCCTTTTATTAATCCAATAGTACCAATAGAAATTAAATCATCCTGGTCAACATTAGTAGTTGAATACTTTTTTGTGATATGAGCAACTAATCTTAAGTTTCTTTCAATTAAGATATTTCTGGCAGTTTCATCTCCATTTTTCATTTGTTCTAAATACATTTTTTCTTCCTCAAAAGTTAATGGTTCAGGAAATATATTATTATTAGAAATATATCCGACTAGAAAAACGGAAGATTTCAAAAATTCAATAAATCCTAAAATTCCAGAAAAACAAAGTGCTGAAAACATAAATGCACCTCCATATAAATAAAAAATTATAATCTACATTAAAAAATTCGCATAACAAATTATATGTTGAATAAAGATAAAAGTGCATGACCATAAAAAATAAAAATTAAAATAGTTGTACAAAATAGAATAATTTAAATCCAAAAAATTCAAATAAATAAAAGGTTTAAATGAATGAAAAGCAGAGAATTTCATAAAATAAGATAGGAAGAAATTTCAGAAAGTGAGGCTACCTTATGAATGGATTTTTAAATATATTAAAAGGGATTTTTATTGGGGCAGGAGCTATTGTGCCAGGTGTTAGTAGTGGAGTTTTATGTGTAATATTTGGGATTTATGAGAAATTGTTAGATTCTGTTCTGAATTTTTTTAAAGATATAAAAAATAATATAAAATTTTTATTTCCTATAGCATTAGGGGGAGTAATTGGAGTATTAGTATTTAGTAACATAATGAATTATGCACTATATGAATTTCCAATACAAACAAAATCAATATTTATTGGATTAATAATAGGAACAATTCCATCACTAGTCAAAGAAGTCAATGAAAAAGAACAATTTAAATTGAGAAATGTTATATATTTATTAATAGCACTTGGAATTGGGATTATAACAGTTATATTAGAAAACACGATATCAATAGGCACATATTTAGGAGAAATAAACAATTTATATTTAATTATATGTGGTATGATTATGTCCATAGGAATTATTGTGCCAGGTGTAAGTAGTACAATTATCCTAATGTTATTAGGAGTATATTCAGTATATTTGCAATCAATAGCAAATATCTATTTACCAGTATTAATTCCTATGGGAATAGGGTTAGTTTTAGGAAGTATAATAGTTATGAAAATAACTAAAAAGTTATTAGAGAAATATTATGCACAAACTTTTTATAGTATTATAGGATTTACCATTGGTTCTATATTTGTACTATTACCTCAAGGAATGACAACATTAGAAATGATATTAAGTGTATTATGTATCATTTTGGGAATATATATTTCTCATATACCTGATGCAATAAGAAATATTAAAAATTCTAAGGTATTAAAGTCAGTAAAAACTATAGAAAAACTTAGAGGCCGTTCACAAACTCAAGATTCAATTCACAAACAATGAAATTGTAGCTAACTTGTGCCGAAATCATGTATTTTAAAGAAAAAAGCTTGTTAAAAGTCTAAAAATATAGTATAATTCTTGCATAACATAATATATATGCGTATTAATTAAAATGAGTTGAAAGGAGTAACAAATATGACTAAACAAGAAGCAATTAGAATTATAAAAAAGAATAAAGATAAATCAACAGATGAACTGAAAAAAATATTAGAAGATTCAATGACAGAAGAACAGAGAAAAAAATTTACAAGTGAACATTTATTTCAACTTATTATAGAGACTAATAAGAGTAATAGAAAAGAAGATATTGGAAAAGGTATTGATAATGAAATACAAAAATTAATTAATCATAAAAGTAAAACAGAGGAAAGGGAGAGATAAAATGGATTATAAAGATTTAGCAAATTTAATATTTCCAGATGCAAAGGAAATATCATATTATGAAGAAAAATATCCAGAAAGAAATTTAAAAGAAGGAGCAATTGTAACAAGATTTGCACCAAGTCCAACTGGTTTTGTTCATATAGGAGGATTATATCAATCTTTAATTGCTAGAAAGTTGGCAAATCAAACAGAAGGAGTATTCTTATTAAGAATTGAAGATACAGACCAAAAAAGAGAAGTAGAAAATGGAATAACAGATATTGTACGTTCATTAGATAATTTTGGAATTGAACCTGATGAAGGGATGATTTCAGAAACAGAAGGAAAAGGAAATTATGGACCATATAGACAATCAATGAGAAAAGAAATTTATCAAAGTTATGCAAAATACTTAATTGAGCAAGGAAAAGCATATCCTTGTTTCTGCACTCCAAAAGACTTAGAAGAAATGAGAACAAAACAAGAAAATGCAAAAATAAGACCAGGATATTATGGTGTTTGGGCAAAATGTAGAAGTATAACAGTAGAAGATGCAATAAATAAAATAAAAAATGGAGAAAAATACATAATCCGTTTTAAATCACCAGGACGTGAAGATAGAAAAATAAAACATCATGATGTAATAAAAGGAAATGTAGATTTCCCAGAAAATGATCAAGATATAGTTATAATAAAAGCAGATGGATTGCCAACATATCATTTTGCACATGCAGTTGATGATCATTTAATGAGAACAACACATGTTATAAGGGGAGATGAATGGTTATCATCTGTACCACTACATTTACAATTATTTCATGAATTAGGATTTAAAGCACCTAAATATGCACATATTGCACCAATCATGAAAAATGATAATGGAAATAAAAGAAAATTAAGTAAAAGAAAGGACCCAGAAGCAGCAGTATCATATTATGATGAAATGGGAATACCAAAAGAAGCAGTTAATGAATATTTATTAAACATTGCAAACTCTAATTTTGAAAACTGGAGAAGAGCAAATAAAGACAAATCAATAGATGAATTTGAATTACAATTAAATAAAATGAGTGTAAGTGGAGCATTATTTGATATGGTGAAATTATTAGACGTGGGAAAAACAGTCATATCAAAATTTACAGCAGAAGAAGTATATGAAAGAACATTAAAATGGGCGAAAAATTATGATAAAGAACTAGAAAATATGTTGCAAGATAAAGAATATGCATTAAAAGTATTTGGAATAGAAAGAGGAAATAAAAAGCCTAGAAAAGATATAGCAAAATGGTCAGATGTAAAGGAAAATATAGAATATATGTATGACGAAAAATTCTTTGCAAAAAAACAGGAATATCCATATCAAGTAATTAATGATAAAGATGATATAAATAAAATATTGGATTTATATATAGAAAATTATTATGATGAAAATGATGATAAACAACAATGGTTTGATAAAATAAAAGAATTGGCAGGAGAATTAGGATATGCAAAAGAAGTAAAAGAATATAAAGCAAATCCAGATGCATATAAAGCACATGTGGGAGATGTTAGCACAGTTTTAAGAGTAGCATTAACAGGAAGAACTAATACACCAGATATGTATGAGATTATGCAAGTTTTGGGAAAAGAGAGCATAGAAAAAAGATTTAAAATTGCAAGAAAATAAGGACGTTCAATTTGGGCGTTTCTGTTTTGTCCATCGGGGACGTTTCTCTTTGGACATTTTTTATAAAAATGTCCAAAGAGAAACGTCCCCGATGGACAAAACAGAAACGTCCCCGATGGACAAAACAGAAACGTCCCCAATTGGACAAAAACAAATTGAACATTAGAAAGGTGAAAGTAAATGAATTATAAAATTGGAGATATAGTAAGAACTAAAAAAGTACATCCATGTGGAAGTAAATTATGGGAAATAACTAGAATAGGAGTAGATTTTAAACTTAAATGTCAAGGTTGTGGTCATGTTGTTACTATTCCTAGAGAAAAGGCTTTAAAAGTCATAACAAAGCTAGAACAAAGAAAAGAAATGTAAATGTTGTTAGTTAACGAAAGAAAAATAGATAGAGAGCATTAATTTAGTTATCATCATGTTGATAATGCAAAAGAAGATGATATTTTTATATTGATTAAGTGAATATAATATCATCTTCTTTTATTGGATAGGAAACAATATGAAATTTTAAGTTATTATAAAAAGTTATCAATAAAATTCCAAACTTCATCCTTATATATTTTTCTTTCAGAAGAAAATGGAAGAGTAGGAATGTCTCCAATAGGATTTAATTCTTTTTGTAAAGCTTTTACAGCATAATCCACTTTTGTAATAGCAATTTTATCTGCCTTATTTGCAAGAATTAAACAAGGTAATCCAGAAGATATAATGTAATTATACATCAATCTATCATTAGAAGTTGGAGAATGTCTAATATCTACTAAAAATATGATTAAAGCAATTTCCTTTCTGTTAAATAGATATTGTTCGATAAATTTTCCCACTTGTTCTTGCTCTTTTTTAGACATTTTACTATAACCATAACCAGGTAAGTCTACAAAATAGAATATATCATCTATATTATAGAAATTAATTTGACGTGTTTTTCCGAGGTTCACTACTTGTTCTTGCAAGTTTTTTTCTGTTTATCATTGTATTTATAAAACTTGATTTACCAACATTAGATTTACCAACCAAAACAATTTCAGGTAAATGGTTATTAGGATATTGTTTTGGACCAACTGCTGATATTTCAAATTTTGGATTTTTTACATTCATTTTTATCTCCTCTTTTTATTATTTAATTTATATATTAGGAAAGTAAGCATGACTTTCCTAATATATAAAAACAGATTACACACAATTTTATAAGATTAATATAAAGTTGAAATATTTTATTTTCAAAATAAGTGGAGTTTACTATAATTTAAATAATTGTCAATTATTATAAATTTTTACAGTTAGAAAGTTTGCTATTTTTTAGGAGTGATTTTTTCAAGTCCTCCCATATAAGGTCTTAATATTTCTGGAATAATAACACTTCCATCTGGTTGATAATTATTTTCCATAATAGAAATTAACATACGAGGTGGAGCAACAACCGTATTATTTAAAGTATGTGCAAAATAATTTCCATGTTCACCTTTGATTCTAATACCCAAACGACGTGCTTGTGCGTCTGTTAAATTAGAGCAACTTCCAACTTCAAAATATTTTTGTTGTCTAGGAGACCATGCTTCAACATCACAAGATTTTGCTTTTAAATCAGCTAAATCTCCACTACAACATTCTAAAGTACGTACAGGAATATTCATACTTCTGAAAAATTCAACAGTATATGACCACATTTTATCATACCAATTCCAACTATCTTCAGGTTCACAAACAACAATCATTTCTTGTTTTTCAAATTGATGAATTCTATAAACACCACGTTCTTCTAGACCATGAGAACCTTTTTCTTTTCTGAAACAAGGAGAATATGATGTCATAGTATATGGCATATCTTCTTTTCTTAATATTTGATCTTTAAATTTACCAATCATAGAATGTTCAGAAGTACCAATTAAATATAAATCTTCACCTTCAATTTTATACATCATTGCATCCATTTCTTCAAAACTCATAACACCTGTTACAACATCACTTCTAATCATATATGGAGGAATACAATAAGTGAATCCTTTATTTATCATAAAATCTCTTGCATAAGTTAAAACAGCAGAATGTAATCTTGCAACATCTCCTAATAAATAGTAAAAACCTTGACCAGCAACACGTCTAGCACTATCTAAATCTAATCCACCTAAGTTTTCTAAGATTTCACCATGAAAAGGAATTTCATAATCAGGAACAATAGGTTCTCCGAATTTTTCAATTTCAACATTTTCAGAATCATCTTTGCCTATAGGAACAGATTCATGCATAATGTTAGGAATTTTCATCATTCTGGTTTTAATTTCTTCTGAATACTCATTTTCTAATTTTTCATTTTCCTCTAATTTGGTATTGATTTCTTGAACTTGTGCTTTAATTTTTTCAGCTTCGTCTTTTTTACCACTTTTCATAAGTTCACCAATTTTAGCACTTAAAGTTTTTCTTTCAGATCTTAAATTGTCACCTGTTAATTGTGCTTCTCTATTTTTCTTATCCAATTCAATAACTTCGTCTACCATAACCAATTTATGGTCTTGAAATTTTTTCTTTATATTTTCTTTAACAATATCAGGGGTTTCCCTTAAAAATTTAATATCTATCATAAAATTTCCTCCTTTTGTCCATTTGGACCGTTTCTGTTTGGACATTAATTATAAAGTATAATCTTTTACTAAATTTTCAACTAATACAAATCTTCTTTTTTGACCAGTAATATTGTCTGGTCTTTCAGGGATTTCTTCTAAAAACATTTTCTCAGGTCTAACCCAAATGGAGCGACCATCAGCTCTTTCATATAGAGGTTTATAAATAACCATTCTTTCTTTTGTTTCCGAATCGTAACCAACATTTTCTACAAAATAATAGTTACCTTTAAAATGACGATAAACTCGTCCGATTTTTACTTGATCCATAAAATATCGCTCCTTTCAATTATGGTGTAATTATATAATATTTTTTTATAAATAGCAATAAGATATATGAGTTTACTTTAATGAATAGTTACAATGATTAAGTTGACAGTATTTCCATAATTTTATATAATAAGTAATATAAAAGTAGAATGGAGGAAAATGATGATACAATTAGAAAGGTTTAATTTAGATGATGCAAGTGAATATCTAAAGATAGCCAAGGATAAAAGTACGGAAAAATTTTTCCGGTTAGCTTATTGCGAAAACATAGAGGAAGCACATGATTTAATGGAATTATATGTTAATTCTTTTAATTATGAGGCTTTTAAAGTAGTAGACGAAAGAGGAAACATTGTAGGAACAGTACTAGGTGAGAAAAAACCAAAGAAAGTGCTAGATGTTTGTTATTTTATATCTTCCAAAATGCGGAGAAGAGGATATTGCCAAGAGGCTATATGCCAATTTGCTAAATATGTTTTGGAGAATACAGAATATAAAGAATTGCAATTTTGTATAAGACATAACAATAATGCCTCTAAAACATTTATGGAAAAAAAGATGAAAATAAAACCAGCATATAGTACGAAAATGTTTATTCATTATAAACAAGATATTTTAAAATTTTAAAATGCATAAGAGAGACAAATTGATATAGATTGTCTCTCTTATTATGTTATAAAACAGTAAATATAGGATAAAATATTTAGTAATGAGAAAAAGAGAAAGAGGAAAAAATGATTGTAGAAATAGTAAAATTTTTTATATATGCAATGTTAATTGTCATGATTTCAAAACTTATGTTAGTAAAAGCTTTAAGAAAATTATCAGAAAGTTTAAAGCTAAAGCCAAGAACAATAGGGAATATTGCAGGTGTAGCTACTTCTATACCAGAATTTTTAACTGTAACGGTTTCTAGTTTTAAAGGATTAGCTAATACAAGTTTATATAATATTTTAAGTTCTAATATTATTAATTTTATTCAGTATATATTATCCATAATAATAAATAAAAACTATAAAGAACTAAGAAATAAAGCAATTATAATAGAATTGATAATAGTTATTGTTACAATTTTAATTCCTATCTTTTTATTAAATTATGAAAAAGAAATAGATGTTAAATTTGCTCTTACATTTATTATTTTGTATATTGGTTTTTCAATAATAATTAAAAAAGTACATGAAAAGTATTTTTATGAAGAAAAGAGTGAAGAAGAGGATGTTTTAGATGAAAAGGTAAAAAGTACAAAAAAATATGTATATATATTAATTATAATTTTATCAGGGATTTTATTGTATATAATAGGAAATGCACTTGGAGATGTCTTGGAAAATTTATCAGAATTGTTTGGGATTGCAGAATTTATTTTAGGAATTCTGTTAGGAATGATAACTAGTATTCCAGAATTGATAACCTTTTTTGAATCACAAAAACATTATAGAGAAAAAGAAAGTAACAAATTTCTAGGTGTGATTGAAGCTACTAATAATTTGTTATCATCAAATATGATTAATTTATTTTTAATACAATCTCTAGGAATTATTATATATGTAATGTTTTGAAATTGTACAATAAATAAGATGTATATATCAATATTAAATCAGAAATCTACTCAATATTAATATATATACATTTTATAAAATAAATTTGAGACGTAAATAGTAACTGTTCACAAAAAATTCACAAAATATTTTAGCAAAATGTATTGACAAGTGCTAAAAACGGGTATAATATATAGTGAGTTAGCAAACAAAGCAAAAGAGTGCTAAAATAAAAAGTATCTAAAATATAATTAAGCTATAAAGATAGCAAAACTAACAATTTAATCTAAAGAGGTGAGTAAAATTGTTAGATGATAGAAAAAAGAAAGTATTACAAGCGATAGTAGAAGAATATATAAATACAGCAGAACCAGTTAGCTCAAATGCTTTAACAACAAACCATGGTTTAGATTACAGTAGTGCAACTATTAGAAATGAAATGGCAAACTTGGAAAAGGCAGGTTATTTAGACAAAACACATACATCAAGTGGAAGAATACCTTCTGAAAAAGGATACAGATATTATGTTGATGAATTATTAAAAGATGATGATATTAGTTTGGAAGAAATTAAATACATCAGTGATAAACTTGAAACAAAAGTAAATGAAATCGAAGATTTAACAAAAATTACAGCCAATACTATATCAGAAGTAACACATTATACAACTGTATCAATAGGACCTAAACCAAATAGTCAAATTATTGAAGAAATTAAATTTGTGCTATTAGGTTCTAGAATGATGATGGCAGTTATCCTAACAGATAGTGGATTAGTAAAAGAAACAATAATTAAATTTGATGAAGATGTTACAGAAAAGCAAATAGAAACAATAAATTATATGTTTAATAAAAAATTAAAAGGGCAACCAATAGAAACAATTGATAGACCTTTAGAAGAATATTTATATGATGAAATGACATATAGTGTAAATGTAATCAAACCAATTATAGAGCAAATAAAAAAAGTTCTAGAAGAAGAAAATATATATTTAGAAGGAGCTAATAAATCATTTGATTTACCAGAATTTAATAGTTTAGATGTAGCTAAAAATTTCATAAATGTATTAGATACAAAAGAATTAGTAACAGACATGCTAGATTCAGGATTTGCAGATGATATTCATGTATATATAGGAGAAGAAAACAAAAAAGAAGAACTAAAAGATTTTAGTGTAGTTACTTTTAAACATAAAGTTAATGGAAAAGATTTAGGAACTATTGGAATTATTGGTCCCAAAAGGATGGATTATTCAAAAGTTATTTCAGTTATGAAATATATTAATAAAAAGTTAAAAGAAATAGAATAAATTTGAAAAATAATCATCATTGGTAAGATTGACTTATAATTTAATTAAGGTCAGGAAAGAAATATCATAATAAATTTAAAATTTTGTTATATAGCTGAATAATTGAAATATTTAAATAAAAAATAGGAGGTAATATAATGGCAGAAAAAGAAAAAAAAGAAGAGCTTGAAAAAGATGTAGAAAAAAAGGAAGAAAAGGTAGAAAATAAAAAAACAAAGAAAGAACAAGAAATTGTGCCAAAATCAGAATATGACGAGCTAGATGATAGATATAAAAGAATTTTAGCTGAATTTGAAAACTTCAAAAAAAGAAGTGCAAAAGAAAGAGAAAGTTTATATAATTCTATTTTATCAGATGTAGTAGAAGTTATGTTACCAATATTAGATAATTTAGAAAATGCAGCTAAAGTAGAAACAAAAGATGAAGAATATAAAAAAGGAATTGAATTAGTGTTAAAACAATTTCAAGATACATTAAAAACAAAAGGTGTAGAAGAAATTAAAACAGTAGGAGAAACATTTGATCCAGAATTACATGAAGCTGTAAGCAGTGTTCAAGATGATGCAAAAGGCGAGAAAGAAATTGTACAAGAATATAGAAAAGGATATAAGATAGGAAATAAAGTTATTAGACATTCAATGGTTGTAGTAGCAAATTAAAATAATAAGGGGAAAATAAATGTTAAGTGCTAATATAGCAATAGTAATAATAGAAATATTACTTGATATAATTATGTTTAATATAATATATTCTACTTTAAATTCAGGAGTAGGGTATTTGAAAAATGTATTTATATATACATGTGGTATGATAATAAAACAAATAGTAGGAACAGGCATTATATTTTATTACCCAACTGCAATATTTGTATTTGGAAATATTTTCTTAGTAAGATTTATTATTTTCTTTATAATAGGTCTAGCGCTAATATATCTACTAGAAGAATTGATTTATATTAGCAGAACAAGATTTATAATAATAAGTATGTTTATACAATTTGCAATAATATCGTTATTAACTTTAATTATATAATATATTAGAAGTTTATATTGATTTTCTAATATAGAAAATAGATTGCACACAATTTGAATATATAAAATGTGTGTACAAACAATAGATGAAAAATTAAAAAAGTTTAATTTTGTTCAATTATAGGAAAGAATACAATAATTTAAGTTATTTAGACTTAAAATGAAAATAAAAATTCAATATTTTATTTTCAAATGGAATTGCATTTCCTATAATAAAAATAAGATAATTTATAAAAGAAAGGATGAATAAAAATGGGAAAAATTATAGGAATTGACTTAGGAACAACAAATTCATGTGTAGCAGTTATGGAAGGAGGAGAGCCAGTAGTTATACCAAATGCAGAAGGAAATAGAACAACACCATCAGTTGTTGCATTCTCTAAAAATGGTGAAAGACTAGTTGGACAAATTGCAAAACGTCAAGCAGTTACAAATCCAGAAAATACTGTTATTTCAATAAAAAGAAAAATGGGAACAGCAGATAAAGTAAATATTGAAGGAGATAGCTTTACACCACAAGAAATATCAGCAATGATATTACAAAAATTAAAAGCAGATGCAGAAAACTATTTAGGCCAAAAAGTAACACAAGCAGTTATTACAGTACCAGCATATTTTAATGATAGTCAAAGACAAGCAACAAAAGATGCAGGTAAAATCGCTGGATTAGACGTATTAAGAATTATTAATGAGCCAACAGCAGCAGCACTTGCTTATGGAATGGATAAAGAGCAAGATCAAAAAATATTAATTTATGATTTAGGTGGAGGAACATTTGATGTATCTATTCTAGATATTGGTGATGGTGTATTTGAAGTTTTATCTACAAGTGGTAATACACACTTAGGTGGAGATGACTTTGATAATGCAATAATTGATTATTTAGTAGACGAATTCAAAAAATCAAATGGAATCGATTTGAAACAAGACAAAATGGCAATGCAAAGATTAAAAGAAGCTGCAGAAAAAGCAAAAATAGAATTATCAGGTGTTCAACAAACACAAATCAACTTACCATTCATTACAGCAGATAGTACAGGACCAAAACACTTAGATGTTACATTAACAAGAGCTAAATTTGAAGAATTAATCCATGATTTAGTAGAAGCTACAGCAGGACCTGTAAACCAAGCTTTAAAAGATGCAGGAATAACATCAAACGACATTCACAAAGTATTATTAGTTGGTGGTTCTACAAGAGTACCAGCAGTACAAGAAGTTGTAAAAAGAATAACAGGAAAAGAACCAGATAAAGGAATTAACCCAGATGAATGTGTTGCAATTGGTGCAGCTATCCAAGGTGGAGTTTTATCAGGAGATGTAAAAGACTTAGTATTACTAGATGTAACACCATTATCATTAGGAATTGAAACATATGGTGGAGTATTTACAAAATTAATCGAAAGAAATACAACAATACCAACTAAAAAATCACAAATCTTCTCAACAGCAGCAGATGGTCAAACATCAGTTGAAGTTCACGTATTACAAGGTGAAAGAGAAATGGCTGCATATAACAAAACATTAGGAAGATTCCAATTAACAGGAATTCCAGCAGCGCCAAGAGGTGTACCACAAATAGAAGTAACATTTGATATTGATGCAAATGGGATAGTTCATGTATCTGCTAAAGATATGGCAACAGGAAACGAACAAAATGTATCTATCACAGCTTCAACAAACTTAACAGATGAAGATATCGATAAAGCAGTAAAAGATGCAGAAGCACATGCTGCAGAAGATAAGAAAAAGAAAGAAGAAATCGAAGTTAAAAACAATGCAGAAAGCCTAGTATATAACAGTGAAAAAACACTTAAAGATTTAGGAGATAAAATTAGCGGAGAAGAAAAAGCAAAAGTAGAAACTGAAATAGACAATACTAAAAAAGCACTAGAATCAAATGATACAGAAAAAATTAAAGAAGCAACAGAAAAATTAACAAAAGTATTCTATGATATGTCTGAACAATTATACAAAAATGCAAATCCAAATGGAGCTCAAGGAGCAGGAGTTGATCCAAATACAGCAAATGGTGCACAAGCTAATAATAATGGAACAGCAGGAAATGACGGAAATGTATATGATGCTGATTATAAAGTAGAAGACGACGGAGATAAAAAATAAAAACAGGACTAAAAATGAGGTTGGAGGCACAATAAAAGTCCCAACCTCTGTCCATTGGAGACGTTTCTGTTTTGTCCATCGGGGACGTTTCTCTTTGGACATTTTTCATAAAAATGTCCAAAGAGAAACGTCCCCGATGGACAAAACAGAAACGCCCCCAATTGGACAAAAGGAGGAAAAGTGATGGCAGGAAAAAGAGATTATTATGAAGTTTTAGGTGTTAATAAAAATGCAACAGACGATGAATTAAAAAAAGCATATCGTAAACTTGCAAAAAAATATCATCCAGATGCTAATCCAGACAATAAAAAAGAAGCAGAAGCAAAATTCAAAGAAGTAAATGAAGCATATGAAACTTTATCTGATCCACAAAAAAGAAAAATGTATGATCAATTCGGACCAGATGGACCACAAGGATTTAATGGAGCAGGAGGTCCTTTTGGTGGCGGAAATGGATATTATTCATATACAAGTTCAGGTTTTGATGGATTTAGTGATTTTGGTGACTTAGGAGATATCTTTTCTTCATTTTTTGGAGGAGGTTTTGGAGGTAGAAGTAATACTAGAAAACAAAATGGACCAAGAAAAGGTGCTGACTTAAATCTTCATATAGATATAACTTTTGAGCAAGCATTTTTAGGTGTAGAAAAAGAAATTGCAATCACAAGAAATGAAGAATGTAGTGTATGTCATGGAACAGGTGCAAAGCCAGGTACATCTGTTACAAAATGTCCAACTTGTAATGGTACTGGGCAAATTAGACAGGTGCAAAATACTATATTAGGTCAAATGCAAACAACAAGAACTTGTACTAATTGCCATGGAACTGGAGAAGTTATTAAAGAGCCTTGTGATAATTGTAGAGGAAAAGGAACAGTAAGAAAACAACCAAAAATAAAAGTAAAAATTCCAGCAGGTATAGATGATGGTCAAACAGTAGTATTAAGAGGAGAAGGCGAACCTGGACAAAAAGGTGGACCTAAAGGTGACTTATATATAACTGTTAGATTAAAGAAACATAGTATTTATTCAAGAAAGGGAAACAATGTATATTGTGATGTTCCAATTACAATAACACAAGCAACTTTAGGTGCTGAATTAGAAATACCTATGGTTGATGGAAGCAAAGAAAAATATAAGATTCCAGAAGGAACTCAAACAGGAACTAAATTTACAATAAGAGGAAAAGGCTTTAAATCTGTAAGTTCAAGCTCGGTTGGAGATTTTGTGTTTACTGTAAATGTTCAAACACCAAAAAGACTTTCAAAAGAACAAAGAGAGTTGTTAGTTCAGTTGGCAAGAACAATGAATGAACAACCACCAATCAAAAAAAGAGGAATATTTGGTTAGAAGTTAGAGAGATGTCATAGTTCAGAAGATGAACAGGTTGACATCTCTTAATTTAGTTCGTATCTTTCAATTTATGACAAATCAATAAAATCTGGAAATTATATAATATAAAGGAATGAACGATTTTGCGTATCTAAATTTGAAATTAGAAATTCTTAAATAAAAAAATGTGTGATATGCACGGTACTCTCGGTACGAGAGGGTCTGAGTGCAAGAACACATCTTTTTATTTTAGAATTTCTTTGAAAATTTAGCTTATACAAAATTGTGAATGATTTTATATTATATAATTTCCAGATTTTATTGATTTGTCATAAATTGAAGTAGTTTCTAAAATTATACTAGACATAATCCTGAAAAAAAGATATAATAAAGGGGAATTTTGAAAAGGAAAAAGGAAGAAAATGAAAAAGAAAGTATTATTTATTTCAAGTACAGGTGGACATTTAAATGAATTGATGCAACTTGCACCATTATTTGAAAAATATGACTATCATATAATAACAGAAAAAGACAAGGCAAATGAAGGATTAAAAGAAAAATATGGAGATAAATTAGACTTTTTACCATATGGGACAAGAGCTAAATTATTTTCTTACATATTCAAATATTTGTTTTTATGTATAAAAACAGTATATTATTATTTTAAGTTAAGACCAAAAGTAATTATTACAACAGGAACACATACAGCAGGACCTATGTGTATATTAGGAAAAATATTTGGTAGCAAAATAATATATATAGAAACATTTGCTAATACAAATAAAAAGACTGCAACAGGAAGGTTATTATACCCAATAGCAGATTTATTTATAGTACAATGGGAAGAAATGTTAAAAATATATCCAAAGGCAGTTTATGGAGGTTCGATTTATTAATGATATTAGTTATGTTAGGAACACAAAATAATAGTTTTCATAGATTATTAGAAAAAATAGAAAAATTACTAGATGAAGGTAAGATAAAAGAAGAAGTGATTATACAAGCAGGTTATACTAAATATCAGCCACAAAATGAAAAGATGAAAATACTTGATTTTGTGCCTAAAGAAGAATTAGAAAAATTACAAGAAAAAGCAAGTTTTATAATAACACATGGAGGAGTAGGTTCAATAATAACATCTTTAGAAAAAGGAAAAAAAGTAATAGCAGTTCCAAGAATTCATGAATATGGAGAACATGTTAATAATCATCAAAAAGAAATTGTGGAAAAATTCAATAAAAATGGAAATATAATAGGAATAAAATCAGTGGAGGAATTGGAACAAGCCCTAGAAAAGATAGAAAAATTTGAGCCAAAACCATATACAGAAGATAATACTAAAATGTTAAAAATTATAGAAGATTTTATAGAAAATATATAAATAGTTAAAATACTATATATACATTCTATAAAATGGATTTGAGATTGTAAATAGTAAAAAACTAAGAAAGAGGGAAAATTTTGAAAAATAAAAACCCAACTAACCGAAAAGAATTAAAAGACAAAAATAAAATGATAGAAGAAAAACAACAAAAAAATAAAAATATAAAAAATCCAAAAACAGAAAAAACTAAAAAGGATGAAGAAATAAGCAATAATAACAAAAAAACAAATATAATTGTAAATGAGATAGGTAATTCTATAGGATTTCCAATTGTAATAAGTATCATATTATTACTAAAAACAATATTTTTCTATCAAAATACAACATCAATACAAGAAGTAATAGATGTAAATACAGTACTAGGTACGATTGCATTTATAGCAACAATTATATGTGCAATATGTACATTGCCCAATAGAGGAAGAATTATTGCAACAATAACTGTAGATATATTACTTAGTATGTTACTTTTTGCAGATAATTTATATTATACATATTCTAGTTCTGTATTATCTGTAGCTCAAATGATGAATCTCCAATATGGAGAAGAAATAATGGACACACTACCAATGTTGATACAATTCAAAGAAATATTATATTTTGCAGATATAATATTAATAGCAATATTGATAGGAATAAAAGCATTAAAAATAGAAAAGAAAGAAGAAAAAGAATTAAAAAAGAAAATAGCAAAAGTAGTATTGGTAATCATAGCAGTTATAATATTCATGAAAATTGATGTAAAATATATAGAAAAAGCACAAGAAGACCCATTTAATAAAGATATGCAAGTAAAAAAAGGAACAATTTTTGGCTATCACATGGCTGATATAGAAAGTACAATTAATATAAAGAAAAAAGCTAAATACACAACTAAAGAAGAAGTTATGACAGAATATGAAGAATTAAAAGAAAAATATGAAGAAAATTATGGGAAAACAAATTATGACTTACAAGGAATAGCGAAAGGAAAAAATGTTATAATTTTACAATTAGAATCAATACAAGAATTTGTTATAAATAAAGAGATTAATGGAAAAGAAATAACACCAAACTTAAACAAATTTTTAAATGAAAATATAGAAATAACAAATATGTTTATGCAAAGTTATTCATCAACGGCAGATTCAGAGTTTTCAACAGTAACATCACTATATCCAATGGAAAATGGAATGTCATATAGTAGATATTACACAAACAAATATGATGATATTTTTACAATGTTTAAAAATGAAGGATATACAACATCATATATGCACGGAAATTACGGATTTTTCTGGAATAGGCAAAATGTTTATAAAAAATTCGGAGTAGAGCATATGGAATTAAAAGATAGCTTTGAAGATACTTCAGAAAATATAATGGGATATTTGTCAGATGAATTATTATATAAACAAGCAGTTCAGAAATTACAAGATTATAAAGAACCATTTATTTCATTTATTGTCTCAGCATCTTCGCATACATCATTTAGTTTAGAAGGATTAGAAGATAGAAATAAAATAAATATAGATGTAGGAAAATATAAAGATACATTTTTTGGGAATTACTTAGAAGCCGTAAACTATGCAGATTATGCATTTGGAGTATTTATAGATGAATTAAAAAAGGCAAACTTATATGATGATAGTGTAATATTATTATTTGGAGACCATAATGGAATTGATATGTACAATGAAGAAATGTTAGACTTCTTAAAAACAACAAAACCAGATTTAACAGATACAGATATTAAATTAAATTACATTAGAGTAGCAAGTGGAATGAAAATACCTGGAATAAAAAACATAAAAATAGACAAACCAGTAAGTAAATTAGATATAAAACCTACATTTGAATATTTAATAAATGGAAATGCAGGAATAAGTCTAGGAACAAACATGTTTGCAAAAAAAGATTTTATATGTTTAAACAATGAAAGAATTGTAACAAGCAGATATTATTATGATGAAAAATGGTTTAGAATAGCAAATGGAGAAGAACTAAATTTAGAAGAAATACCACAAGACGAAAGAGCATTACTAGAAGAATATTATAATGATATGAAGAAAGAATTAGATATATCTGTTTCAATGAGTATTAACGACCTTTTGGAACGTTAGGGACGTGCCAAATCGTTCCATTTTGGAACCATTTGGGACAGTCCTTATATGAATAATTAGATTTGCCAAGGTTTATAGGTATCCTTAAAAACCTAAATATAATAATAAGGATGATCAAATTGGAAGATGAAAGAATAATTAGTCCTGAGTTAGAAAATAATGGTGAAGAAAGACTAGAAAACTCATTAAGACCAAAAACATTAGATGAATACATTGGACAAGACAAAATCAAAGAAAATATGAAAATATATATACAGGCAGCTAAAAAAAGAGGAGAACCATTAGACCATGTCCTTCTATATGGACCTCCAGGATTAGGAAAAACGACATTATCAAATATTATATCAAATGAAATGAATTCTAACATAAAAATAACATCTGGACCAGCGATAGAAAAACCAGGAGATTTAGCAGCATTACTTACAAATCTAGCAGAATTTGATGTACTATTCATAGATGAAATACATAGACTTAGCAAAAGTGTTGAAGAAATACTATATCCAGCCCTAGAAGATTATACATTAGATATAATCATTGGAAAAGGACCAAGTGCAAGGTCAATAAGACTAGACTTACCTAAATTTACATTAATAGGAGCAACAACAAAAGCCGGTTCACTTACAACACCATTAAGAGATAGATTTGGAATTGTACATAGATTAGAACTATATTCTGTAGAAGACTTAACAAAAATCGTAAAAAGATCAGCAGGAATACTAGAAGTAAAAATAGAAGAAGATGCAGCTATAGAAATAGCAAGAAGGTCAAGAGGAACACCAAGAATAGCAAATAGATTACTAAAAAGAGTAAGAGATTATGCAGCAGTTCTAGGAAATGGAGATATAACGATAAAAATAACAAAACATGCATTGAATAAATTAGAAATAGATGAATTAGGACTAGATGAAATTGATAGAAAAATATTAGAAACTATGATTGTACAGTATTCAGGAAGACCAGTTGGAATTGAGGCATTGTCTGCTACTGTTGGAGAAGAGGTAGACACAATAGAAGATGTCTATGAACCATATTTAATACAAATTGGATTTATTGCCAGAACATTAAGAGGAAGAATGGTATTACCACCAGCATATAAACATCTAGGATTTGAATTTAGTGGAGAATAGGAGTTTTAAATGGTATTATTATCAGTAGAATTTTTAAAATTATTAATAAGTATAATATTGATAATTATAGGTAAAGTAAAAAATAAAAGAGGAATTCTAACAACAGGAATTTGTATAATACTTTTACAAATATTAGTAACTATATTATTGTTTACATATTTAATAGAAAGAGAACAAGAAATCAATATAAATAGTACAGAATCTGTTATTGAACAAGAAGAACTTCCAATACCAGACAGAATAGTAGTAAAAGATGAAGAAGGAAAATATGAAATTATACAATCTTGGTCTGGTAGTGAATTTTCTGATATGTATTCTCTTTTATATAGTGAGATGGTAAATACGATAGAAGGAAAAGTCTATCAAGAAGATGAAATAAGCAAAATGCAAGAACAGGGAAGCTTTATAGAATTTGACTATAACACAAAAAGTAAAAATTTTGTGTTTATGTTAGATGAAGAAGAAATAGGAGTAATTAGAAGATTTGATGATAGTGGGCAGGTCATAAAAACATCATTAAAAAACAAAGAAATACTAAAAGGAATGATAGAAGAAATATCTAAAAAATCAGAAAAATACGATTTTGATAAATCAAAAAGTTATACTTCTATAACAACAATAGAAACTGTTCCAACAGTATTTGAAATAAAAAAAGATGGAGTATATCAGAAAATAGTAAGTAATAATCAAGAAGAATATGAAAGTATATTACAACAAATAAATTTTACATTAGATAAAGCACTTCCACAAATAGACTTTGAAAGAGAAAATGTAATATTTACAATTTCAAAATATAAAATAAATGAAATAACACAAAATGTTGGAAATATAAAATATAATCTTGGAGAAAGACTAAATACATATACAATAAATCTTTTAGTAGTAAGTAAAGTTGTAAATGAAAACTGTATATATGTAAAATATGATAATGTACAAACCACGACTCCGGAAAATCAAGTTATAAATGTAACAGAATCAGCAATGATAAAAAACATAGATAATGAAAAAATAGAAATAGGTCTAGACCAAAATTATTCAACATATATGGTAGAACTTCAAAATACTACATATATAAAAGACTATGAAACAAATCAAACAATTACTAAAAATGACCTGAAAATAGGAGATATAATATATGTTGAGGGAACAGAAGAAAATGAGGGAAATGAATTAAAAATTATAAAAGCAAATAATATAGAAAGATGTAGTAAACAAAAAGTAAAAACTGAAGTTGAAAAATATTTTAAAGACACATATAGAGTAGATACTATAGGGATAGAATATAAAAATGTGGATAGTGATGGTAATGGATATATAATTACATGTTATAATTATGACAAATTTGAATATCCAATAAAATTAAATGTAGATAGTAATACAGAAACATATCTTGGAATGGGATATCACATACAATCAGATTATGGTTATGTATTACATGAAATGTGTGATATAACTTTAGATACAAAAATAACAGATATTGATAATATAACAGGAACTGTAAAAATAATAGAATATATTGCAGATTAAAAAGTTGTAAGAAATTGCTGTTTTAATATCATAGAAAGTTATAATTAATTATCAAGGTTTATAGGTTACCATTAAAAACCTAAATTTATTATACAAGAAATAGGAGTAAATATGGTTATAATACTATATATAATTGTAGGATTTATGTGTCTTGTTTTACCACTTGTATTAACAACTATAAATATAATAAACCTATTTAAAAGGAAAAAAAGAATAAAAGAAAACTTAGTAGATATTTTAACATTTGTTTTTGGAATTATACTAACTGTAATATTATACATATTTCATGGATTCAAAGATTATAATGAAGCATTAACATTAGGAGGAGTAGAAATAAGTGTACATGCTCCAATTGCATCATGGAGTATGCCAACTGTAATTGCAATCCTAGTAATAGGAATAATTTCATACATACTAGTTAGAATAAAAAAATTAGATATGCCCCCAATTATAATAATATGTTCAATGTCAGGTATACTTCTATGTACATTATTTATAATAATGTTTTTTATACAAATGTTTAATGAAAATACAATGCAAATGCCATTTACAGCATATTTATTAATATTTCCACTAAACTACATTTTATGTAGTATAAGAGCCATAATTGACATCTTGAAAAAGTATAAAGAAAAAGATTTAAAACCAAAAGAATATAAGAATAAATTTTTAAATATGTGTAGTAAAATAATTTGCAATATATATAACTGGTCAATACTTGCAATTATATTTGTGATACCACTTGTAATAATATTAATATCAATACTAGTATTATTTGGTCAAAGACCAGATGAAGCAATAAAAGCATTCTTAGAAACAAGTGATTGGACATTATCTGCAAAAAATTCACCACCAGATATTATCTATGATGGACATTATTTATGTACTGTTTCACTAAGAGGACATGAGAAATTAGTAAAACCATTAAGAAGGGGAATAAGAAAAGGAGAAAAAATAGTTGTAAATAGACAATTATGTGTTGCAAATGCATTTGAAGACTTGATACAAGAAAGAACACCGAGATTTCATCATTTAGTAAGACATATTTATGATAAATATGGTTTTCCAATATCAAAATATATAAATACACCTGTAAAAGCAGATATAACATATATTTTGATGAAACCATTAGAATGGATATTTTTATTGACATTATATTTATTTGATAAAAAACCAGAAAATAGAATTGCAACACAATATATAGGAAATGCCAAAAAAGTTTTTAATTAATAGTAGAAAATAGAATTTAAATATTTATTTTCAAAGTAAAATGGAGGAGGAGTTTGAAAGAAATTCTTTCATTGTTAAGCAAAGAGAGGAATGAAATTTAAAATGAAATTATTATTACATACTTGTTGTGCACCATGTAGTGTATATTGTATAGATAGTTTAAGAAAAGAAGAAATAGAACCAACTGTATATTGGTTTAACTCAAATATACATCCATATATGGAATATAAAGCAAGAAGAGATTGTTTAAAAGAATACACACAAAGCATAAATGTGGAGGCAATCTTTGAAGAAAACTATGGACTAGACGAATTTTGCAAAAATGTAGTAAATAACTTAGAAACAAGATGTAGAGATTATTGCTATCCTGTAAGATTAGAACAAACAGCTAAATATGCAAAAGAAAATGGCTATACTCATTTTTCTACTACTTTATTAGTAAGCCCATATCAAAACCATGAGGCTTTAATTGATGTAGCAAATTTTATGGCTAAAAAATATGATGTGGAGTTTTTGTATAGAGATTTTAGAGTTGGTTTTAGAGAAGGACAAGCAAAAGCTAGAGAATTAGGATTATATATGCAAAAATATTGCCGGTTGTATTTTTTCAGAAGAGGATAGGTATCAAAAAAAGATAGAGAAAGATAAAGCAGGACAGTTAAAATAATATTTAACATTATTATTGCAAAAATAATGTCAATAATTTTTGAATATTTCACTAAAAAATAACTTTATTTTATTAGCGAA
>CAKNJL010000035.1 GCA_930982035.1 uncultured Clostridium sp. | reverse complement strand
GGGCTTTGAAATGTTATTAACAGAAAAAATGTTTAAGAAAGCCCGCTATTGTTCTAGTTTATACCTGATTTTTTAAATGTTATAAAACTAATTATTAATAGTAACAGATTATAAAAGCAGTATTATTACATAATAAGAAATCAAAAATAATTTTATAGCTTCCTTTTATGAATAAATGAACATAAAAGATATTATAGAATAAAATATAATAAACATAAAATGGAGGTGTGCAAAAAGATGAGTATAAAAACAATAAATGAATTAGATATAGATGAAATAGGTATTGTAAAAAAAGTTAGAGGAAATGAAACCATAAAACGAAGGCTATTAGATTTGGGATTAATAGAAGGAACAAAAATAAAGCCAGTACTAGTAAGTCCATCTGGTGATCCAAGAGCATTTGAATTTAGGGGAGGATTAATAGCTATAAGAAAAGAAGATGGAAAAAATATAGAATTAAAAAATAGTAACAAAAAAATAACAAAATATATAAAATAAAGTAAAAAACAAAAGAGGATTAAGGAGGAATGTATGAGTAATGTAAAAAAGATATTTGTAGAACAAGAAGATATAAAACAGAAATGTGATTACACAGTAGCATTGGCAGGTAATCCTAATGTTGGAAAATCAACAATATTTAATAACTTAACAGGAATGAATCAACATACAGGTAACTGGACAGGTAAAACAGTGGCAAATGCAACAGGATTTTTTTGTTATAGGGGAGAAAGGTATCAATTTGTTGATATTCCTGGTACATATTCAATAATGTCAAATTCAGAGGAAGAGGAAATTGCAAGAAACTATATTTGTTTTGGAAATCCAGATTTAACAATAGTAGTTGTAGATGCAACATGTTTGGAAAGAAATTTAAATTTAGTATTACAAATTATGGAGATTACAGATAATATTGTTTTATGTGTTAATTTGTTAGATGAAGCCAAAAAGAAGAAGATAAAAATTGATTTAGAAAAATTATCAACTATTTTAAAAGTACCAGTAGTTGGCGTTATAGCAAGAAAAAAGAAAACTTT
The DNA here is from genome assembly GCA_930982035.1 of uncultured Clostridium sp. Taxonomy (GTDB): domain Bacteria; phylum Bacillota; class Clostridia; order TANB77; family CAG-508; genus CAG-269. The sequence goes on along the minus strand of CAKNJL010000035.1, from coordinate 22,274 downwards.
AAACGAATTATTAAAAACAACTAGAAAAGCATGTATGAATAAAGAAGAGCCAAAACAAATTTATAAAGTGAAATATGATGAAAAAATTGAAAATGCAATTAGTGAAATTAAAGAAGTATTAGTTGATAAATATAATATAAATGATAAATTGGCAAGATGGGTAGCTTTAAAAATAATTGAAGGAGAAGAGGTAATATTAAAAGAAATTGAAAAAAGTTTGAATATAAAAATAATAAACGAAAAATCTACTGATGATAATGATACAGATATTTTTAATATTAGGAAGAAAACATTGAATGAATTAGAAAACAAAGGAATTACTAAGGAAAAATTTAAAGAAGAAATAGTATCAGCAATTGTTAAAAATTCAGAGTATATAGCAAAAAAAGTATGTGAATTTGAAAATAAAGATTATGCTAAAAGAGATAGAAAAATAGATAAAGTTTTAACTTCAAAAAAATATGGAATTCCAATTATGATATTGTTTTTAGCGATTATTTTTTGGATTACAATTGTTGGAGCTAATTATCCTTCACAATTATTATTTGCTTTATTTGGAAGCATACAAGAAAAATTGATAAATTTTGCTACATATATACATTGTCCAGAATGGTTGTCTAATATGCTGATTTTAGGTGTATATCAAACAGTAACTTGGGTGATTTCTGTTATGTTACCACCAATGGCTATATTTTTTCCTTTGTTTACAATATTAGAGGATTTAGGATATTTGCCTAGAATTGCATTTAATATGGATGGCTTTTTTAAAAAAGCATGTTGTAGTCGGAAAACAGATGATTACCATGTGCATGGGAGTGACAAAGTGGGAGATTTTCCTTATATGGTTATATTTAATTTATCCAATATCTTTTGATATAGCTTTTGTTATACAATTTTTATTTTCCACATATTTATATACTATGACTGCTAAAAAGTTTAGTAAAGGGATTGGATTTACAATTGGTTTGATTTTATTACCAACCATATTTTTATTGATACTTGCTTTTGGAAAATCAAAATATACAAAAGAAGAAATGATATAATTTTTGAACTATGCCAGAAATAGATGGATAATGCATCCAATAATGTTAACTAGATGATTTATGCAGGAATATTATATGTAGTTACATTGTTTCCTGCAAGCATAAATTTTAAGTTTACTTGGGATTTATCTTTTTCTGATTCTTCTACAATTATTTTATCTAATAGTTCATCAATGTAAACTTCTAAATTATCTTTTGTTATATTTAATTCTTTTAATATGTTTTCTTTTAGAGTTTTATAATAGAAATCTTTTTCAGTTTGATTTATTTTCTTTGCATTTATTTCTTTTAATTTTACATTTAGACTAGAAATTGCTTCTTCAATAGATATCTTTTTTATCTGTAATTCTTCTTTGCTTAAAAAGCCATCTAAAGCTAAATCTAATAGTTTATCTTTTTTATTTTCAAGAACTTTTATCTCATTTATTATCATTTCTTCTTTTTCTATATTTTTTTCTTCTTTTGAAAGTTTTAAATAAAATGACATTAATTCTTCTGAAATTTCTTCTTTATAGATTTCGTATTTTTTTAAAATGATAAGCAAAATATTATATAAATCTTCTTCCTTAAAACAAGCAGGTATGCAATCCTTTTTCCCTTTTTTATGAAATTCTCCACAATACCAATATATAACATCTTTTTTACTTTTGTAATGTCGTATTTTTCTTACAAAACCACATTTATGCTTTTTACAATATAATTTACCAGAAAGGGGATAGGTAGTTTGATATTTTTGGTACATTTTAGCAGATTTGCTTCTACTTAATAATTTTTGATTTGCCTTATCCCATAATTCTTCTGACACAATTGGAGGTACTTTTTCATAATCTTTAAATACTTTCCATTCTTGTTTATCATAGAAATTCCTTTTTTTAGTCCTATAATCCACAACAGTTGATAAACCTCCTGTATAATATCCTTTATACTTAGGATTTTGAATGATTTTCTTTAACGTATTTTGATGAATCATGTTTCCATTATGATTATAATATCCTTGTTTTGCCAATTCTATAGATAATTTTTTTAATCCTATTTTATTATCATTTGCATATGTATTAAAAATTGTCTTTATTAAAGGTGATTCTGATTCATCTATTATAAGTTTTCCTTTTTCTTTTTTATAGCCCCAAATATTATTTGTTCCTAAAACTGTTCCTTTTTCAATAGCCCTTTTAAAACCAAATTTTGTTCTTTCAGATATTTTACGAACTTCATCTTGTGCCATACTAGACATAATCGTCAGTCTTAATTCTCCATCATTTGATGCAGTTATGATATTGTCTGATAAAAAATAAACACATACATCATATTCTAATAATTTTCTAGTATAGTACAAGCTATCAATCGTATCACGAGAAAACCTTGAAACCTCTTTGGCTACTATTAGGTCAAATATTCCTTTTTTACTATCTTCTATCATTTGCATAAAATTTTCACGTTTTAGGGAAGTGGTTCCGACTTATTCCTTCATCTACATATCCACGAATAAAAGTCCAATTAGCATTTTTCCTAATATAATTTTCAAAAAATGATACTTGATTCTCTAAGGAATTAATTTGCTCTTCTTTTTCAGTTGATACTCTCGCATAATATACTACTCTTAAAGGTAAATCAAAAATCGTCTTTCCAGATAAGAGTTCTTGTTTCATTTCATATAATGTCAATATAAATCCCCTTTCCTTTTGGCAATTAATAATTATTTTATTGTAAGGCATCTTATATTCATGAAGTACTGCGAAACAGTCTTCACAGGTGTGTGTCGGAATCTTTGATTCCGTTAATGCAAGCCTTTCTTATTTTCCTCAAACATTAATTTATCAAGCTTTGCAGAAGTTTTTTCAAAAACATTTTTATCAATTATATTCTTTTTATATAATATTTTATTTACAACAGATTCTATTTTTAACTTAAGATATTTTTCATTCATAGTATAACCTCTTTAAATAGTTATTAAAAAAATACTTGTACTATTACTAGAAATATCTTCTATTAAATATAAATACTAATCAATCTACAAAACCGACCATTTCTTAAAAATTTACAAAAGAAATTAATTATTTACTTGATTTTTACTTATAAAGTATGTATAATGTATCAGAAGATGAGAAAAAGCAGAGTGTGATGTGTCGCATACCCACAAAAGAAAGGGGGCGATGCATATGTTATTAGAACAAGTTTATTTATTTATTATATACATATTACTTTCTGAACTTGCTATAGTAACTGTTGTCGCTATTGCACTATTTGTAGCATTAGTTGTTACAATTAAGAAAATAGACAACAAAAAACACATCTCTGCCAGCCGTTAGAGATGTGCTTTAAATAAAAAACACTTTTTTAATGGCACACCACACTTTGTGGTCGCTCATCTTCTATAATTATTATACTCAAATAATACTAAAAAGTCAATATTTTTTATTAAGTTTCATATCTTTATCTGTGTTAAAGGATAAAGACTAAATGTGTCATTACATAGTCGAAACAGAGTAGGAAGTTATGGTCTTGCTCTGTTTTTTTGCATAAAAAAAGTATGTGTAGTTACGGTACACATACGAGTAAATGTTATTTTCAACCTGACCTAGGATACATTTTTATTGTATTTAAATAATAACGAATTATTATTATTTTGTCAAATGGTATTTGCAATTTAATCTAAAAGCTATATATAAATATCTTTTTTTGACAAAATCAACATAATATTGTATAATGGATATAGATGGAGAAATCCACTTGTATTAGTAACTTAAAAATTAATTAATTTTAGGAGGAAAAGACATGACAGGATATGAATTCTTTATGCAGGAAGCAAGAAATTGTGGACTTGAAGACTCAAAAGCCGAAATGCTTTATAAGGAGCTTTATGCTCACTTAGATCCAACAGAATGTGATAGTAAGTATGTCAAATTGACTATTGATGAAGCCATTTTGGCGAGTTTTTTACTCACCAAGTTCGGGGCAAAAATTCGCAGAGTCAATTTCACAACAGTAAAGGAGGAAGAATATCAGTACAAAATTAAATTACTTTAGAATTGCCCCCCGTTCTTCGGGGGACACTTTTTTTAAAATTATAAAAAAATCTAGTACAAAATATTATAATTTTTCATATCTTTATAAATTAATAAATTATCTCTAACTTTCTTCACTTATCTTAATATATTACTATATTTAGTGGTTGATGCAAATTTTGAAACTACCTGTTCATTCATAAAAGAATATCCTTTTTTCTAGAAATTTTAATTCTTAATGCAGTTATTACCACGTATTTTGTCTATTTCACAAATAACACTATATTTATTAACATTTTTTTAAACTACAATATTGTCATCACCATGTGCATGGGATTTGGTTGCAATAGTTGTGGTGTAACAGGATGTAGGATTATAGATTCTCCAAGAGAAAGGCTAATTGCGATTTTAACAAATAATTTAGTACCATGCAATGGAAGATTCCCGTTTTTAATTACAATTGCAAGTATATTTATAGCGGGAACAATAGGGGGAATAGGAGCATCAATCCTATCTACTTTATCAGTAATCTTAGTTATTATATTAGGAATTATAATGACACTAATAATATCTAAGATTTTATCTAAAACTATACTAAAAGGGATGCTATCTTCTTTTGTATTAGAATTACCACCATATAGAAAACCACAATTTTTAAAAGTATTAGTTAGGTCTATATTTGATAGAACAATATTTATATTGGGAAGAGCGATTGCAGTTGCAATGCCAGCAGGACTTGTCATATGGTTATTTGCCAATATTGGAGTGCAAGGGCAAAGTCTACTAACTATTATTGCAAACTTTTTAGAACCTTTGGCAAATCTTATGGGATTAGATGGTTATATTTTAACAGCTTTTATATTGGGAATTCCTGCAAATGAAATTGTACTTCCAATTATTCTTATGTGTTATATGCAAGGAACTTCATTGGTAAATATGGAAGACACATTTGCTATAGGAGAAATTTTAAGACAAAATGGTTGGACGATTTTAACAGCAATTAATGTAATGTTATTTACTGTATTTCATTTTCCTTGTGCTACAACATTACTTACAATTAAGAAGGAAACTGGTAGTTGGAAATGGACATTTATTAGTCTCTTAATTCCAACTGTTTGCGGGATGGTTCTTTGTATGTTGACCACTTTGATATCAAATATTTTATAATATTTATTATACAATAAAAACTTACTCTAATTCAAAAAGATCTAAATTAGAGTAAGTTTTTATTGATTTTTAGTAATGATATTATAACTCTTCATATTGATGATATTTTTTTATTGTATCTAATTTCATAGAAGAATATAATTTTCCAAGTCCTTTGAAACTTTTGGACCAAGGAGAATTATCTTTATGTGTTAAATCTACTAAATCAGTAGCAGACAAACTACCATATTTTTTTAGTGTTTTTTCTATACTAATTAGTTTTTCTGTTCCATTCTCTGCAAATAAAATTCTGCTTTTAGCAGGCATTTCAGATATATTTCTGCTATCGATATCTTTTTGTTCTTCATCAATAGATTTGTATCCATATTCTTTATATCTTTTATAAACAGTATCTACTACTGGTCCATACTTAAATGCATATATTTTATCTGTAAATAATTCTTTTCCAGTATCACATAGATAATCTGCGAAACACAAATATACTAATTTTTGTAGTTTCAATTGAGTACATGATATTTTTGATAAAACATATTTGGCTACATCTAATCCTTCTAATTTTCTATCCTTTTTTATTAATTTTATAAATTTATCTATTGAATCAATAACTTTTACATCTTTAAAGAAATGGTCTGCTACACATACTGATTTCCAAGTTGTGTCATCTGCTTGTATCATATGTGTTGAAATAGATACATCTTTTCCACATTCTTTAAGAATTTTATCAAAATCTGTTTTCAATTTTTCTTGAACACTATCATCTGTTACTATATAATCCATAGCAATTCTTGTACCTAAAGAATATGAGCTACTTAAAAATATAAAATGTGTAACCATTATTTATTACCTCCTTTATTTTCCTTTTCCCATTTAATATAATCCTGTTTATATTTTTCATGTGAAGTTATATTATTTATTTCATTTTCTTTATTCCAAACTTGTAATTCCCATTGAAAATTAAAATTACCTTGTCTAAAAAATATATATTTTATCACATAATTTCTATTTTGTGTGATTTTTTATATTTTTTTAATAATTCAGCACAATATTTATGTGCAACATTAAATTTTCTTGGTAAATATTCAATTCTAAAATTTAATTCTTGTGTATTTAAGAGTAAAATATGCATAGAATGCACATAGTTGTACAAATTTGAATTTAATTTTACAAATGTTCTATTTTTCTTCTGGGTGTTTAAAACATCTACAATTGATTTGCAATCTGTAAAAAGTAAGATTTTTTTTACTTCTAATTTTTTCATTATTCTAGCCATATGTTTTAAGGCAATTTTTATAGCTAGTAATTCAACTTCAATAGAATTTTTCATTTTATCTATGTTAGTTACAAGTATTTTGTTAATTAATTTATTATTGTTAAAAATAAGAATTGCACAAGATGCAAAATTTGCTTTTTCTAAAAAACTCCCATCCACAAATATTATATATTCCATAAACATCAACTCCAACCATACTATAAAACAAAAGTTCGTAAATGTCAATAGGATTTTGAATTTTTTGTAAAATATTAAAAAATAAAAACTACAATTCATAGTTTCAAATCTATTTTATATATTAATATTAGATAAAATTCGATTTTTCTTATACAATAAAAAACAAATAGACCTACTCAATGTAGAACAGGTCTATTTGTTTATAAAATTAATACTTTATAACTTACCATTTCTTTTTTAAATTCACTAATTCTGAAATATATCCTATTAAACAATAAGGTGCTAAAATAAAAGCATATACCAAAATATAAGCAATAAATGCCAAAATACTTCGTCTTTCTAATTTATAATCAATCTCTTTTAGCATATTTTTTCTTTTGATTTCGATTAACAAGCACAATAATAGTCCAAAAGGAATAACCAATAAAGAAATCCAACCAAGTAATAAAGGATTTCCAAAAGCCAAGAAAATTAAGCTAAGTGGTACAAATATAAGAAGAGCCAAATCGATAAAAGGGAAAAAGATATTAAGAGAAATTAGAAATTTAGATTTCAAAGACATCTTTTTCGATGTGAATATTTTATTCTTTTTAAAAGCTTCTATCATACCTCTAGCCCATCTTTTTCTCTGATTACCCAATTTTTTATATTTTTCTGGAACTTCTGTATATGCAATTGCATTTTTAGCGAAATTTGTTTCATAACCATTACCTAGCAATTGCCAAGTTAAGACAATATCTTCTCCTACACAATTTTGCCATCCGCCAATCTCTTTTAATATTTTGGTTTTATAAGCACTAAAAGCACCTTGTGCAACTAAGGTCGAATTATAATTGCCCTGAAGAAGTTTTACACCAAAGATACCTAAGGTATAATCCCATTCTTGTATTTTTGTAATAAGTTTCTTTTTTGCATTTTTAACAAATAGACAACCTGCTGTTGCAACTATTTTTTTATCAGAATTTGTTAATTTATTCATAATGTTTCTGATTGCTAAAGGATGCAAAACTGTATCACTATCAATTGTTATTGTATAATCTGTACATACAGTTTCTAAACCTTTATTAAGTGCTACTGCTTTTCCATTGTGTTTTGTTTCTATAAGTGTCATATTAGAATCTAGGTTTATTGACTTTAATAATTCCAAGGTTTCATCTGTTGAGCCATCATCAATAATTTTTACATAGATTTTTCCACAATATTTTTGCTTTTTAATAGAGTCAAGTGTTTCTTCTATTGATTTTTTGGCATTATATACTGGTATTAAAATCGTAACATCTTCTTCTTTTTTGTTATGAGATTTTTTATCTTTCTTATGAAGTAACAAACTCATAAATATGAATACATAATTAAATCCCGGAATTATTGCTATAAATGTCACGAGATAGATTGCCAGGAAATATCCTAAATAGCATGAAATATCATAAATCCAATTGATATTTATACATATTGAACAGATAAGACATAATAATGCAACTATAAAAGATATCAAGAACATTTTTATCACCTCATATTATCTTATGAAATTGTCAAAAAATAGTGATAAGTGTCAAAAAATGTCTTTGATAAATATAATAAATAAAGGCAAAAAAAGGTCAAAAATAATTATCACTTTTAAAAAACTACTTTATGCCTTAGGAAATGTTATGAAACTTTTTAGTTTTTCAATACAAAGTGAAAATAAATTAAATATTATTTTCAAAAGAAAGGATTGTGGAAAATAATGAGTACAAAAAAGAAGATAATAATTGTATGTGTGATAATTGTTGTGATTGCCATTATTATTGGAATTATTTTTAGGCAAAAGAAAGAAAATAAAAGGGCAGATGTTAAAATTCCTATATTGCTATACCATAATTTTGTAACAACTGTTCCTGACACTGATCCAGACAATTTCAACTATATAAACACACCACAAAGTTTTGAAGAAAATATAAAAACTTTTTTAGAAAATGGATATACAATCATATCTATGAAAGAATTGGCACTTGCTGATAATGGGAAAATAGAGCTTCCAAGTAAACCAATAGTGATAACATTTGATGATGGATATTACAGTAATTATGAATATATTTATCCAATTTTGAAAAAGTATAATGTCAAGGCATCTATTTTTATTGTAACAGATAAAATTGGTCAAGAAATTGATGGTATAAAATATTTAAGCTGGGAAGAATGTTTAGAAATGCAAAATAGTGGAATTATAGAAATAGGAAGTCATAGCAAAAAACATGTTTTTTATGATAAGCGTTCTGTTCGAGAACTTCGTGATGATGTAAAAGAATCTTATAAAGAAATAGAAGAACATTTAGGAAAACAAGATTTAAAAATATTTGCTTATCCTTATGGAGCTTATACAAATGAAACAGTAAGGACGTTAAAAAATAACGGGATTGATTTTCAACTATATGATATTGGAATGAATAATTTTAAAGATTTAGACAGAAAGGAAATTAAGAGAATTAATATTCCTTGTGAGATGACAGGAAAGGAAATTATAGAAGAAATAAATAGATACTCTTTGAATCCCTAAAACAGGGATTCAAGAAGTGCCCATTAGTCCCTTTTAAATTATAAATTTTTAATTCATAATAAAATTTAACAAATATTTTAATAAGTGGAATCGACATCATTTTTTCATTTCTATATTATAGCGATTCTTATTTTCCATTTTATTACGAATCGAAGGAAATTTCCCTGGAAATTTACGTGAACCCCTTTAAAAAATATTAAAAATGTTATACAATATAAGAAATTTGTGTTAGAGGTAAACTAAAGATTCTGACATACACATGTGAAAAAGACTTTTTGCAGTATTTCACAAAATAAAAAGATATATATGGGAAATAAGAAATTAGAATTAGGAGAGAGATATGAACAAAAAATGGCAAATATATGAAGTAGATGAGGAAAAAGTAGAAGAGTTATCCAAGAAATATAATCTAAATAAATTATTGGCAGTAATACTAACAAATAGAAACATTGTTAAAGAAGAGGATATTAGATTATTTTTAAAACCAACTAGAAATGATTTTCATGACCCATACCTGATTACAGACATGGAAAAAGCAATAGAGAGAATCGTACAAGCAATAGAAAAACAAGAAAAAGTAACAATATATGGTGATTATGATGTAGATGGAATAACAAGTATAACAGTATTAAAAAGTTTTTTAAAAGACAGAGGTTTAGAAGTATCACAATATATTCCAAATAGATTGCATGAAGGGTATGGACTAAACAAAAAAGCAATAGAAAAGATACATGAAAACGGTTGTGATTTAATGATAACAGTTGATTGTGGTATTTCTGCAATAGATGAAATTGATTATGCAACTGAACTAGGAATTGAAACAATTGTAACAGACCATCATGAACCAGGAAGTGAACTACCAAAAGCATTAGCTGTAATTGATAATAAAAGAAAAGATAGTACATATCCATTTAGAGAATTAGCAGGTGTAGGTGTAGTTTTCAAAGTTATACAAGCACTTGGAATGAGATTAGGTTTAAAAGAAGAGGAGTATTTAAAATATTTAGATATTGTATGTATAGGAACTATATCAGATATTGTTCCATTAGTTGATGAAAATAGAGTAATTGCGAAATTAGGTTTGTTGTTAATTAAGCAAACAAGAAATATAGGACTAAGGTCAATTATTAATTCATCAGGATATACAAAAATAGATTCAAATAGTATATCATTTGGCATTGCTCCAAGAATTAATGCATGTGGAAGAATGGGAAAAGCAGAAGATGCATTAGAGCTATTTTTATCTAAAAATATAAATGAAGTGTCAGAACTAACAGTTAAATTAAATGAATATAACAGATTAAGACAAGATACAGAAAAAAAGATATTTGAAAGTGCAGTTAAAGAAATAGAGGAAAAACATCTAGATAAAAATGCTACAATAATAGTAGGAGGTCATAATTGGCACCATGGAGTAATAGGGATAGTTTCATCAAAAATAACAGAGATGTATTTTAAACCAAGTATCTTATTGAGTTTTGAAGAAGATGGGATTGGGACAGGCTCAGGAAGAAGTATACCAGGGTTTGATTTACATGAAGCGTTATCTAAATGCACAGATACAATAGAAAAATTTGGTGGACATAGTATGGCAATTGGAATTACAATAAAAAAAGAAAAATTTGAAGACTTCAAAAAAGAATTTGAACAAATTGCTAAAGAATCAAAAATAGAAGAAATTGTTCCAATTATTAATATAGATGCAAAAATTGATTTTAGTAGTATAAATAAAGAAATGGTAGAAAGTTTAAAATCATTAGAACCATTTGGAGAAGGAAATAAGATGCCTATATTTGCATTTAAAAACTTAAAAGTAGACTCTATAAGGGCGTTATCAGAAGGAAAACATTTAAAATTAACATTAAAAGAGGGAAATACAGTAGTAAATGCAATTGGGTTTAATATGGGAAATTTAGCGGAAGAATATAAAATTGGTGATAAGATAGATGTTGTAGGTGTATTAGAAGTAAATACATTTAATGGAGTAGATACATTACAAATAAACATGAAAGACATAATGAGGTCAATATAACAGATAAAATAATTTAAATTTATAACTAGATCTGCCAAATATATATATTATATTTTTCGCTATCCCAACCCTTTACATATTGTAACTAAATCAGCTCCCACGGGACTGTCGCTGATTTAATAACAATATTATATATAAAAATAGAAAAAAGGGAAGTGAGTTTATGCAAGAGGAAAGAAAAGAAGTTACAATACAAGATGTAATAAATAAACGAAAACAGCATGCTAGAAGAGTCGATACAAAGTTAATTATGAAGGCATATAATCTAGCAAAAGAAAAGCATAAAGACCAAAAAAGAAGTTCAGGTGAGCCATATATTGTTCATCCACTTAATGTTGCATATATTTTAGCTGATATTGGATTAGATGACAGTACAATATGTGCAGCACTTCTTCATGATATTGTTGAAGATACTGATATGACAGATAAAGATTTAAGAAACATGTTTGGAAATGAAATAACAGATATGGTTGCAGGTGTAACAAAATTAAGTACTATACAATTTGAGTCAGTAGAAGAGCAACAAGCAGAAGATTATAGAAAAATGTTTTTGGCAATGGGAAAAGATATAAGGGTCATCTTAATCAAATTAGCAGATAGACTTCATAACATGAGAACTTTAAAATATTTGAAAAGAGATAGACAAATTGCTAATGCCAAAGAAACTAGAGATTTATATGCACCACTTGCTAACAGATTAGGTATATATTCATTAAAATGGGAACTAGAAGATTTGGCATTTAAATATTTAGAGCCAGAAGAATATCATGAATTAGTAGAAGGAATCAACAAAAAAAGAGAAGAAAGAACAAAATTTATCGAAAAAATAATGGCAGATATAAGAGTAGCATTAAAAAAACAAAGAATTGATGCAGAAGTAACAGGAAGAGCAAAACATTTATACAGTATATACAGAAAGATGAAAAGAGATAATAAAACTCTAGACCAAATTTATGATTTATTTGCTTTAAGAATTCTAGTAAATTCAGTAAAAGATTGTTATTCAGCATTAGGAGTTGTTCATGAATTATATAGTCCTATGCCGGGGAGATTTAAAGACTATATAGCTGTACCAAAACCAAATATGTATCAATCTATACACACAACTTTATTAGGAGAAAAAGGGACACCATTTGAAGTACAAATAAGAACATGGGAAATGCATAAAGTAGCAGAATTTGGTATTGCAGCCCATTGGGCTTATAAAGAAGCAAGCTATTTTGGTAAAAAGCAATCTGTAAAAGTAGAAGAAGATAAACTAGCATGGCTTAGAGAAACATTAGAATGGCAAAAAGAATTACAAGATCCACAAGAATTTTTAAATACATTAAAGACTGAATTATTTGAAGATGAAGTATATGTATTTACACCTAAAGGAGCAATAAAAGTCCTACCAAGAGGAGCAACACCAATAGACTTTGCATATACAATACATGCTGAAATAGGAAACAAGATGACAGGATGTAAAATAAATAGTAAAATGATGCCAATAATTACACCATTACATAGTGGAGATATTGTAGAAATTATTACATCAGACAAATCAAAAGGACCAAGTAGAGATTGGCTTAAATTTGTAAAAAGTTCAACAGCTAGAAATAGAATAAAAAGTTGGTTCAAAAAAGCACAAAAAGCAGAGAATATCGAAAAAGGAAAAGATTTAATAGAAAAAGAACTAAAAAGAATAGGATTTTCACATTCTGATTTATTCAAGCCAGAATATATAGACCCAATGCTTGAAAAATATAAATACAAAAATCTTGAAGATATGTATTCAGCAATAGGGTTTGGAGCAAATTCTGCTGTTAAAGTTATAGCCAAAATGCTTCAAGAATATAGAAAAGAACATCAAGAAGAAGATATTGAAAAGAAAATAGAAGAGCTAAAAAAAGCAAAACAACAAAAGAAACCAAAACCATCAAGCTCTGGAGTTATTGTAAAAGGAATTGATAATTGTTTAGTAAAACTTTCAAAATGTTGTAATCCACTTCCAGGTGATGAAATTGTTGGGTATATAACAAAAGGAAGAGGAGTATCAGTTCATAGAAAAGACTGTTATAATGTAAAAGACCTAATATCAGAAGAAAACAGAATGATAGATGTAGAATGGTATGAAGAAGAAAAATCATCATATCAAGCAGAAATTGAAATATTCTCAAATGATAGAGTAGGATTACTAGTAGACATATTAAAACAACTAGGAACAACAAAGGCTAACATACTAGGAGTTAACACTAAGACAACAAAAGAAAGAATTGCAATTATTGATATAACTCTTGAAGTTGAAAATTTAGATGAATTAAATAAAGCACAAAGAGTTGTAAGAAAAGTAGATAGTGTGTACGATGTAAAAAGAAAGAAATAATGTCCATTGGGGACGTGTCAAAATGGACAAAAAATGTCCAAAAGGGACAGGTCTGATATCAGAGATGTGTCAAAATGGATAAAATGTTCCTTAGAAACATAACTATAACATTAGGGAATAAATAAAAAACACCAGAAATTAGCGAAAGCGATGATATTAGAAATGTACGAAAATAGTTCTAAAAAGGGCAGAATTAGAAGAGATTTATATATAGATTTGTTTGTATAAATTAGAGACCTGTCCCTTTTGAACAAAAATTGTCCAATTTGACACGTCCCCAAAATACCAAAGGAGGAAATATGATTTTAAAAGAGTTGAAAATTCAAACATGGATAGGAGATCCAACAAATTGTTATATAATTTTAGATGAAAATAGCAAAGAAATTATGGTGATAGACCCAGCAGGAGATGTAGATAAAATAATTGAAATGATAAATATTTTAAATGGAAAATTAAAATATATATATTTAACACATTGTCATGGAGACCATATAGCTGGTGTTAGTGAATTAAAAGAAAAAATGGGAGGAAAGATTTTAATCCATAGATTTGATAGTGAAGGACTAAATGATATTAATATAAATTTATCAACTGTGATAGATTTACCCCCAATAGAATTAGAAGCAGATTCAAGGATTGATGATAATGATTTGATACATTTAGGAGAACTAGAATTTAAAGTAATTCATACACCTGGTCATACAAAAGGTTCAAGTAGTTTATTTTGTAAAGAACAAGAATGCTTATTCTCTGGAGATACGATGTTTAGAGGAACATGGGGAAGAACAGATTTACCAACAGGAAGTATAAATGATATTATGAATTCTATTGTAAATAAATTACTAAAACTTCCAGATGATACAATTGTATATCCAGGACATGGAAAAGCTACCATGATAAAAGAAGAAAAACCAATATATTTGGAGTTGAAACCTAAGTTATATTGAAAAAAAGTAATGTATATAGAATATATTATGTGTCTTAGAAAAATAACTACTAACGGATCAGATTAGCTAATCTGATCCACAATTTAATTTTTTAGTTCAAGTTAAAGTAGAGAGAAAGGAAAGTGAATAAAATGGAAAAAGTAGAACCAAGAACATTGGCAGGATTTATGGAATTATTGCCAAATGAACAAATATTATTTAACCAAATGAAAGAAAAAATAGAAAATACATATAAAAAATTTGGATTTTTACCACTAGATACACCATTAATAGAACTATCAGAAGTATTGTTAGCAAAAGCGGGAGGAGAAACAGAAAAACAAATATATAGATTTCAAAAAGGAGATACAGATTTAGCATTAAGATTTGACTTAACAGTACCACTTGCAAAATATGTAGCAAAAAATTATGGAAATTTAAGTTTCCCATTTAGAAGATATCAAATTGGAAAAGTATATAGAGGGGAAAGAGCACAAAAAGGAAGATACAGGGAATTTTATCAATGCGATATTGATATAATTGGAGATGGAGAACTAGACCTAATAAATGATGCAGAAATGCCTTCTGTAATATATGCAATATTTAAAGAATTAGGATTTGAAGATTTTACAATAAAAATAAATAATAGAAAAATTCTAAATGGCTTATTTGAAAGTGTAGAACAAAAAGAAAATTCAGTTGAAATCTTAAGAATAATTGATAAAATTGAAAAAATAGGAAAACAATCAGTTATAGAAGAATTTCAAAAATTAGGATTAAAAGAAAAACAGATAAAAAACATAATAGACTTTATAGAAATAGAAGGAACATCTGACCAAAAAATAGAAAAATTAGAAAATTTAGGAATACAAAATGAAACATACAAAAAAGGAGTAGAAGAATTAAAAGCAGTAATAAAAAATGTAAAATTATTTGGAGTACCAGAGTCTAATTTTACAGTAGACTTAACAATAGCAAGAGGTTTAGATTACTATACAGGAACGGTATATGAGACATTTTTAAATGATTATAGAGAAATAGGAAGTGTATGTTCAGGAGGAAGATATGAAAACTTAGCAGAATATTATACAAACAAAAGCCTTCCAGGAGTTGGAGTTTCAATAGGTTTAACAAGACTATTCTATAAACTTAATGAATTAAACATAATAAAAGCAGAAAAAAAATCAGTAGCAGATATATTAATAATACCTATGGTCGAAAACTTAGAAGAACCAATCAAACTAGCAACAAAATTAAGAAATATGGGAATAAATACAGAAATATATTTAAATGATAAAAAACTAAAAGCTAAATTTAAATATGCAGATAAATTAGAAATTCCTTATGTAATAGTAATGGGAGAAGACGAAATAAAATCTGGTGAAATTACATTAAAAGACATGAAAACAGGAGAAGAAGAAAAACTACCAATAGACGAAGTGGAACGTTGGGGACGTGCCAAATCGTTCTAAAGGAGAACAATAGCGGTTTTTTTATGAATAGTTTATTTTTTCATATTCATAACATTAAAACCGCGTTATTGTTCGACGCCAAATTTTACAAAGTAAAATTTGTGTGCAAAGTTTGATATTTTAGAAAAGGGACAGACCTCAAAAACTGTATAGGATAAATAACTATATATGTTACAGTTCTTAGTAAATTTAAGGATAAGGCAGAGTAAAGTGTTAAAAATATTTTAATAATTACTCTGCGCATATCATACATTTTTTTCTTTAAGAATTTCTAATTCAAATTTAGATACGCAAAATCGTTCATTTTTTTATATTATATATTGTCCATATAGCATTACTTTTTTATTACCTTAACTTGCATTAGGTGCGTTACCTGAATTTAAATGGACATTTTTTCTTTATAAAATTTTTAAATTCCAAACACGTACCTCTTTGAAAGCCATTTTTATCTAATAGAAGAGAATGTCTCTTATCTAAATATAGATAAAAAAATTCATTAGTTTCAAATATTTTATATAAATCTTTGTAATAAATTTTAGAATATTCCCTTTTGGCATATATTTTAAAATATTTTTCATAAAAAGAAAAAGTATAGGAAGTTTCTTTGGTGATTTTTTCACTATTATATTCGTTTCTTACTTCTTCGATTGGCTGAAAATATCTATATAATATGAAAGCTGTCAAACAAGCACAAATAATGACTGCTATGCCATAATTATTGTAACTAATATGTAACATCATGAGAAAAAGTAGCAACATAGATATGGCTAGAGAAAACAGATTGTATCTAAAAGAAAACTTTTTAGAATGAAATTTTAAGAATTCATCATAGACTTCTTTAGAATATTTAGTTACATTTTTAAATAATAAATTCAAAATCATCACCTGCTAAAAGTATAACATAAAAAGTAAATAATGCAAAGTGAAAATGTGAGGCCTGTCCCTTTGAGTTCCTTTTTAGAAAAATCAAAGATTTTTCTAAAATATCAAAAATTGCACACAAATTTTACTTTGTAAAATTTGGTGCCGAACAATAACGCGGTTTTAATGTTATGAATATGAAAAAGTAAACTATTCATAAAAAAACCGCTATTGTTCTCATTTGAAACGATTTGGCCCGTCCCTAACGTTCCACTTGCACAATAAAAATTTAAATGATATAATCCTGATTATAAAAGAATAATATACAATATGGGTATATTTAAAATTTATTAAAAGAAAGGTTTAATTTTTATGTATGATGTTATAATAATAGGAGCTGGACCAGCTGGAATATCAGCAGGGTTATATACTAAGAGGGCAAATCTTAATGTACTAATAATATATAAAGAAAAAGCGGGGCTAGAGAAGGCCGAACAAATAGAAAATTATTATGGATTTGAAAATGGAATAACTGGTAAAGATTTATATGAAACTGGCATAAAACAAGCTAAAAATATAGGAATTGATATAAAAAAAGAAGAAGTAATAAATATACAAATAGAAGAAAAAAATCAATATAAAGTTATTACAGAAAATGGTACATATATTTCGAAAACTGTGATATTTGCAACAGGAAATAAGAAAAATGTTCCTAAGATAAAAGGAATAAAGGATTTTGAAGGGCGAGGAGTAAGTTATTGTGCTGTATGTGATGGTTTCTTCTATAGAAATAAAGATATTTCGGTTTTAGGTAATGGAAAATATGCAATTTCAGAGACAAATGAGTTAATTAATATAGCAAATAGTATAACAATATTAACAGATGGTAAGGAAAAACCAGAAATAAGGTCTGACAAAGTAAAGATAGATACGAGAAAAATACGTGAGGTTAGAGGAGATAAGAGAATAGAAGAAATTGATTTTGAAGATAATACTAAAATGAAAACAGATGGATTATTTGTTGCTCTTGGTGTAGCTGGTAGTGCAGAGTTTGCAAAGAAATTAGGTATTTTAACTAATAAAGACAGAATTGTTGTGAATGAAAATATGGAAACAAATATACCAGGAATATATGCTTGTGGTGATTGTACAGGAGGGTTACTTCAAGTATCAAAAGCTGTATATGAGGGTGCAAAAGCAGGGCTACAGGCAGTAAGGTATCTGAAAAAATAGATTTTTTAAATCTTTGATTTCGTTTACGCACGCCTTTCTTATAATAGAAAGTTTTAACATGATGGACAGTTGATGAGAATAGTATATAAAAATTGACATATAAATAAGTAAAATTATAGAAAATATGCATAAATAAGTATAAGATTACCAAAATAAATAAAGAATAATCAATATGAAAAAATATCATATATTATTGCAGAAAATAAGAAATAAATGCAATAGTAATGATATATGTAATAATTCTATAATAAGAATAACAAATATAATGAGTACATTTTTATGTGTCTATTAAATATGTTTATTAAATTAAAAATATAAAATAAATGGAAATATCAAGAGATATTTATTCATTTATAGTAAGAGGAGGAATTTAGTATGAGTGTTTTTAAATTTGAAGAAGGAAATTTTGAAGAAGAGGTATTAAAATCAGAAGGAAAAGTATTAGTAGATTTTTATGCTGATTGGTGTGGACCATGTAAAATGATGTCACCAATTATTGATGAAATAGCAAAAGAGCTTGAAGGAAGTGTCAAAGTAGGAAAAGTTAATGTAGATAATAACCAAGAATTAGCAATAAAATATGATGTTATGAGTATACCAACAATAATGGTATTTCAAAATGGTATGCCAGTAAAAACATTTATTGGTGTTACAGATAAGAAAGAAATATTAGATGTGTTAAAATAGTATAAGAAAAAATTCTTATGCTAAAAAACAAAGTTTTATAGCCAATTTTAGCTGATTAGAAAATGGAAGAGGGATTATTGAAATAGTAAAGAGGTGTAAAAAATGGAAGTAATTTATTTTTTAGCAACAGATGGAATAAAGTTAGATGGGTTATTATATACTTCTGAAAATAAAACAGAAGATATCATATTATCTATACATGGAATGGGTAGTAATTGCATGAAAAAGAGGGAAACAACAATAGCCAAATTAGCAAATGAAAATGGTATAGACTATTTTTGTTTTAATAATAGAGGAAGTGAACTTGTAAAATATACAAGAAGATACACAGAAGGAAAAAGAGAAAAAGATTTATGCGGAACTAGTTTTGAGGATGTATTAGAAGGTTATGAAGATATAACAGGAGCAATCATAAAATTAAAAGAGTTAGGATACAAAAATATATATCTACAAGGACATAGTTTAGGTTGTACAAAAATTGTTTACACATATAATGAACTAAAAGAAGAAAATGATGATATGTTAAATAATATAAAAGGTATTATATTAAATTCATTAGTTGATATTCCAAGAACTTTGAAGATATATTTAAGAGATAATTTTGATAAATATCTAACATATGCAGTGGAACAAGAAAGAGAAAATAATTTAAAGGAAATGATGCCTAGAGAAGCTTTTATACATCCAATCAGTGTAAAAACATTTTTAAGATATGCAAGAGATAATAAGGAAATAGATTTTGCTAATTTTGGTGAAGATAGTGAATTAACTAAATTAAATAATATAGATGTTCCTTTATTTATGAGATGGGGAAATGACAATGAAATGATTGTTCAAAAGGCAGATGAGTTAGTAGATTTAGTTAATAATATAATAAGAAATCCAAATAAAGATATAGATTATATTGATGGTGCAAATCATAGTTATATGGATAAAGAGGAAGAATTAGCAAAGCAAGTAATCGAATTTATTAAAAGACAAAAATAAATAGTGAAAAAATATTCTTAGAAAATTTAATTCTAAGAATATTTTTTAGAAATTAATGTAATTAAATAGAAAAAATGATATAATAATAGCGAAACATATTAAACATTAAAACAGATGCATATGTTATCAATGAAAATAATAAAAGGGGTGAAAGTGATGAAAAATAAAAAAGTAGTAATAGGAATCATAACCGCAATCTTAATAATTATTGCAATAATAGTAGGAATTATTGTAATTAACATGCCAAAAGAAAAACCAGAAGAAGTATTAAATACATATTTTTCATATATAAACGAACAAAATTATGAAGGAATGTATGAATTTTTAAGCAGTTCATCTAAAGAAAACATTAATCAAGAGGATTTTATAGCTAGAAATAAAAATATTTATGAAGGTATAGATAGTAGTAATGTGAAAATCAATATTAAAGAAGTAACAAATGAAGATAAAAAGAAAAAAATAACATATAGTGAAGAAATGGTAACTTCAGCAGGAAATATTGATTTTGATAATGAGGTGTATTTGGAAAAAGAAGATAAAGAATATAAAATAGACTGGTCATCAAAATTAATTTTTCCAGAACTAGAGAATGATTATAAGGTAAGAGTAGAAACATTAAGTGGGAAAAGAGGAAGCATATTAGACAGAGATGGAAATGCACTTGCTTATGATGGACTTATATCTCAAGTAGGAATTGTACCAGGAAAGTTAGGCGACAACAAAGAAGAAAATATTAATAAAATTTCAGAATTAACAGGTGTATCAGTAGAAACAATTAATAATTATTTATCAGCATCATATGTTAAAGATGATACATTTGTACCTATAAAAAAGGTATCAAAAGATGATACACAATTAAAAGAACAATTATTGCAGATACCAGGAGTTCTAATAAATGATGCACAAGGAAGAGTATATCCATTGGGAGAAGAGGCTGGACATTTAATAGGTTATGTTCAAGCGATTAATGCAGAAGAATTAGAGAAATATGCAGATAAAGGATATAGTTCAACAAGTTTAATAGGTAAATCAGGACTAGAACAAGCTTATGAAGATAGATTAAGAGGAACAGACGGTGTCAAAATTTATATAGAAGATGCTGAGGGAGAGATTAGAAAAGAATTAGCGCAACAAAATCAACAAGATGGAGAAGATATTCAACTTACAATTGATAGTGATATACAAACAAAATTATATGAACAATTAAAAAATGATAAAGGATTATTTGTTGTAATGCAACCAGGAACAGGAGAATTACTAGCTTTAGTTAGTACACCAACATTTGATTCAAATGACTTTACATTAGGTATGACAAATGACCAATGGAATACTTTAAATAGTGATGTAAATAAACCTTTATATAATAGATTTATACAAAGGTATTGTCCAGGTTCAACATTTAAAGCAATAACAGGAGCAATTGGATTAACTACAGGTAAAATATCAGCAGACGAGGACTTGGGATATACTGGAACAAGCTGGCAAAAAGACTCATCATGGGGAGATTATAAAGTAACAACATTAACAGGTTATAATGGACCAAAAAACTTGTTAAATGGATTATTACATTCAGATAATATATATTTTGCACAAACAGCTTTAAGAATAGGAACAAGTACATTTACAGAAAGTTTAGATAAAATAGGATTTAATCAAGAGATAGAATTTCCATTATCACTTGCAAAATCACAATATGCAAATGAAGAAGGAATTAATTCAGAAGGAAAATTAGCAGACACAGGATTTGGTCAAGGAAATCTATTAGTAAATCCTATACATATGGCATCTATCTATTCAAGCTTTTATAATAATGGTAATATGATAAAGCCATATATAGAATATGAAGAAAATAAAGAACCAGAATTTTTAGTTGAAAATGCGTTTTCAGAAGAATCTGCAAATACAATAAAAGAAGACTTAATACAAGTTGTTGAAAATCCAGAAGGGTCAGCAAATGATATGAAAGTTAATGGAATAACTATTGCAGGTAAAACAGGTACAGCAGAACTAAAGACAGATAAAAATGATAATGAAAGTGGAACTTTAGGTTGGTTTGACTGTTTTACAGTAGGTAATGGTAATAGTGATATGTTAGTTATTGGTATGGTTGAAAATATACAAGATAATGCTGATGGAGGAAGCCATTACTTAATAAAAATGATAAGAACTTTATTTGAATAGGGTGCTACGATTTACAGATTAAAAAGTTATACAGCCAAAAGTTATAATATATATTTTTTTAATTTATTAGGCTAGCTCCATAAATGACGCCTTCTAAAATTTAAACAAACGAGCCTCTCGCTGTATCGCGCTTCCTCATTTGTTTAAATTTAAGAAGGCGTACATCTATTCCACGTCACACAAATAAATTAAAAAAATATATATTATAACTTTTGGCTTTCATAGATTTAACTATAAATAGTAACAATATAACTTTATTTTTCAAATTTTCTAGTGAAATATACTGTCAATAATTTTTGAATATTTCACTAAAAAATAACTTTATTTTATTAGCG
>CAKNJL010000034.1 GCA_930982035.1 uncultured Clostridium sp. | reverse complement strand
AGTGCGTAATAGCTCACTGGTCGAGTGAAGTTGCGCGGAAAATTACCGGGGCTAAACTATACACCGAAATTGCGAATTCATACAATGTATGAGTGGTAGAGGAGCATTCTATAGTAGGAAGAAGGTAGATCGAAAGGACTGCTGGACGAGATAGAAGAGAGAATGCCGGAATAAGTAGCGAAAGCATGGTGAGAATCCATGCCATCGAAAGTCTAAGGTTTCCTGGGGAAGGTTCGTCCGCCCAGGGTAAGTCGGGACCTAAGGAGAGGCCGAAAGGCGTATCCGATGGACAGCAGGTAGAGATTCCTGCACCACCGAAATACTTAAAAGATGCAAGGGACACAGGAGTGGAAGGAAAGCGAGGAAGAGGAAAAACTCGTATCGAAAGATATAGTGAAAAATAGAAGTAACGAATTTCCAAGAAGCACACTGGCGAGAAAAGCTTGTAGAGATTGTATAGAGGTGCCCGTACCGCAAACCGACACAGGTAGATGAGGAGAGGATCCTAAGATGAGCGAGAGAAGCATTGTTAAGGAACTCGGCAAACTGACCCCGTAACTTAGGGAGAAGGGGTACCTAAATAAAATTAGGTCGCAGAGAAGAGTCCCAAGCAACTGTTTAACAAAAACACAGGTTTCTGCTAAATCGAAAGATGAAGTATAGGAGCTGACGCCTGCCCAGTGCTGGAAGGTTAAGGGGAAGAGTTAGGTGTAGACCGAAGCTTAGAACCAAAGCCCCAGTGAACGGCGGCCGTAACTATAACGGTCCTAAGGTAGCGAAATTCCTTGTCAGGTAAGTTCTGACCCGCACGAAAGGCGTAATGATTTGGGCGCTGTCTCAACAATGTACTCGGCGAAATTGTAGTACTAGTGAAGATGCTAGTTACCTGCGACAAGACAGAAAGACCCCATGGAGCTTTACTGTAGCTTGATACTGGGTTTTGATAATTTATGTACAGGATAGGTGGGAGACTGTGAGTCAAGGGCGCCAGCCTTTGAGGAGTCACTGTTGGGATACCACCCTTAAATTATTGAAATTCTAACCTGTGGTCGTAAACCGGTCAGGGGACAATGTCAGGCGGGCAGTTTGACTGGGGCGGTCGCCTCCAAAAGAGTAACGGAGGCGCCCAAAGGTTTCCTCAGCACGGACAGAAATCGTGCGAAAGAGTGTAAAGGCAGAAGGAAGCTTAACTGAGAGACAGACATGTCGAGCAGATACGAAAGTAGGGCTTAGTGATCCGGCGGTAGTGAATGGAAATGCCGTCGCTCAACGGACAAAAGTTACCCTGGGGATAACAGGCTTATCTCCCCCAAGAGTTCACATCGACGGGGAGGTTTGGCACCTCGATGTCGGCTCATCACATCCTGGAGCGGAAGTACGTTCCAAGGGTTGGGCTGTTCGCCCATTAAAGTGGTACGCGAGCTGGGTTCAGAACGTCGTGAGACAGTTCGGTCCTTATCTGTCGCAGGCGGAGGATATTTGAGGGGAGTTGACCTTAGTACGAGAGGACCAGGTTGAACTTACCAATGGTGCACCAGTTGTCACACCAGTGGCACAGCTGGGTAGCTAAGTAGGGAAGGGATAAACGCTGAAAGCATCTAAGTGTGAAGCCCACCCCAAGATAAGATATCCCATACCGTAAGGTAGTAAGATTCCACGTAGACTATGTGGTAGATAGGTTGGAGGTGTAAGTGCAGTAATGCATTAAGCTGACCAATACTAATAAATCGAGGGCTTAACCACAATTAAAAACGGAAAAAGATCTTAAAA
This sequence comes from uncultured Clostridium sp., assembly GCA_930982035.1. Lineage (GTDB taxonomy): Bacteria > Bacillota > Clostridia > TANB77 > CAG-508 > CAG-269. The sequence continues at coordinate 21,609 of CAKNJL010000034.1, read as the reverse complement.
CTTATTTTTCATCTATGTATTTTTGAGTGTGCTATATTTTTACTTAATATATATTTATTAAAATGTATATTTTATAAAAAAATGTAAAAAATATAAAAAAACACTTGAAAAAATATTCAACATATAGTATAATGCAAAAGTACAATGAAAAGTTAATAATTTTCTGGTGATGATGACATTTAGGGTAATACCTGTTCCCATTCCGAACACAGAAGTCAAGCCTAAGTGTGCCGAAAATACTTGCGGGTTACCCTGCTGGAAAGATAGGTTGTTGCCAGATTTTATATATATTCCTCTTTAGCTCAGTTGGTAGAGCGCTCGGCTGTTAACCGATAGGTCGTTGGTTCGAGTCCAACAAGAGGAGCCAATAAGAGTTTTCGTCGAACTTTTTGAAAGTCTTGATATAACTTAATTTCAGGATTACAAAAATTTTGATGAACACAAAAACTGAAACCGTTTCAAAAGAAACGGTCTTTTTTTGACCAAAAATATTGAAAAAAGGAGGTTTTTGTGGTATTATGTTACATATAATTAAAAAAGAAATCAATATGAGTAAAGAATTACTCTCTAAAATTGAGTGGACTTGCAAAATGAAAAAGGTAAAACCAGAAATTATCAATGGTACCTTAAGAATTGTGGAACATACTAATCTAGCGTATGTAGAGCCACACCGAGTAATTATTAAAGATAAGCTATATTTATTCTTTAATGAACAAGATTACTTTTACATAGGTAGTTTGGATAATAAATATCCACTATCAAAATTTAATGAAAACATAGTATAGCAAGTCAAAGCATTGATATTTTAGAGTTTTAAAAAATTGTACTATATTGATTTGTTAATTATGTATAAGAGTAAAATAGAGATAGTTAAAACAATAAATAAAAATTTTAAAGTGTCAATAGCTAAGTAAATATGCTATGTGGCACTTTTTTGCGTTATGCATATAATGATTTCTAATGACTAAAGCCATAAGACAATCATTTATAGTGTCTTTCTAAAATTCATTAAATAAGAAGAAGGAGGTAATTTTGTAATGAATGAAGAAAGAAAAGTAGCAGGAATTTATATTCGTGTAAGTACAGAAGATCAAGCAAGAGAAGGATTTAGTTTAGGAGAACAGGAGGAAAAATTAAAGGCACTATGTAAATATAAAGAATACAAAATTTACAAAGTGTATAAAGATGCAGGAATATCAGCAAAAGATATGGAACACAGACCAGCATTTCAGCAAATGTTAGAAGATATGAGAATAGGTAAAATTAATTATATCGTAGCATATAAACTAGATAGAGTTACAAGGTCTGTTAGAGATTTAGAAATACTAATATCAGATTTAGAAAAGCATAATTGTTATCTTATTTGTGATAGAGATGATGTAAATACTAGCACTGCAAATGGAAGATTTTTTGTAAGAATGTTAACCGTTCTTTCTCAATTAGAATTAGAGATAGTAAGTGAAAGAACAAAATTTGGAATGACAGGAGCAATTAAATCTGGGCATGTACCTCGGAACTTGTCCAATAGGTTACAAAAGAGAAAACAAGAAAATGGTAATAGATGAAACTACAAAAGATTTAGTTATAAGAATATTTAATATGTATTTAGAGGGAAAGAGTTATCAAACAATAGCAAATATTTTAAATAATGAAGGTATACCTACACAAACAAATAAAAAGTGGAAAGATACAACTGTTGCTAAGATAATAAGTAATAAGATTTATATAGGAGATTTTGAAAAATATAAAAATATTCAAGAAAAAGAAACGGTTGTCTATATGAATGTTGTAGAGCCAATTATTTCAAGAGCAATGTTTGAAGATGTGCAAATACAAAAAGAAAAGAATCAAAGAGCTTTTTGCAGAGATAGGGTATATATCTTTATGCAAAAGATGATATGTCCTAAATGTGGCAAGGTTATGCAATGCAAAGGCTCTGGTGGTAAAAAGAAAAAATATATGTATTATCATTGTAATGAATGTAAAATTTATTTACGAGAGGATTTAATTGAAAATTTAGTTATGCCATTTATAATGGATTTAATTGAATACGATATGACAGTAAAGAAGTATTTTTATCCTGTTTTAGCGGATAAGAAAGAACAAAATACAGCAAAACTTGATAAAGAAATTTCTTCATTACAAAGTCAAAAAAACAGAATAAAAGACGCTTATGTAAAAGGTATTGTTGATGTAGAAGAATTTTCTGGAGAATATAGAGTAATTGATGAAAAGCTAAAATTATTAGAACAAAAAAGAATAGAAAGTATTGATATAAATAAGCAAACATTTAATCCACAACATTTAATGGTAGATAGAGATGTAGAAAAAGAGAAATTAATTCGTTCAAATAAATTTTACGATATGCTTATGGCAGAATGGAAAAGCAAAACCAAAGAAGAAAAACAAGAATTTATCTCAAAGTTTTTAGAGAGTTTAACCATTGAAAAAGATGAAAAAGGTAATTATAACTTAGTAAATATAAAATTAAGAAATACTTTTATAGAGCAAATATATATACTAATGCAGAATGGAATGTTTGATATGACTATTTCAGATGAAAAAGATAAAGACGTTAGAACAACAATTATGATGGACAAGCAAGAACTACAAGAATATATTAACCGATTAAATGAATATTACGAAGTATCTTATTATGAGGTGGCAAGATTAGATGAACCAAAGAAAGGATACCAGAAGAAGTATCTTACAATAGATGAAACAAATGATGATGGAGAAAAACTTTTTAAATTAGTAGAATTAGTTACAGATGATAAAAAATATCCACAGAAAAAAGCAAATAGAATTGTAGGAGCAATTAGAGTAAAGGAAAAAGAAAAAGTAAAGGTTAGTTAAAAATTATATATTGGAGGAATTGAAAATGGAGAATAAAGAATTAAAAGAAAGTTATATTGATGAAAAAAATGGAATTGAATATATGTTAGTTGGAGATTGCTATGTGCCTAATTTAATTTTAAAGAAAGAAGAAAAAATAATTTTAAATAAATATGGTAGAGCAAGATTAAAATTTTTAAAAGAAAATAGAAAAGCAGAATATACAATAATGTTTATAAACGGAACATTAAATAAACATTTAAAAGAAATTCAAGAAACAGCAGAGGAAAGAATTGAGGTTATAATTGAGCAATTAAAACAAAAAAATAATCTAACAGAAGAAATGAAAAATACTGACCAACTTTATTGGGTAGGAATGATGAATAATTTTAGAAATACAGCAGAAGAAATTGTATTAAATGAATTAATTTATATATAAGAAATTGCTAGTAGGAGTGAAAAGACAAATGTATATACAAATTTAATGTCTATAAGTGTAGCGAGCATAGGCTTTGTGTTGCCACAAAACCGACAGCTTACGCTGAAAGGGGAAAATCTTCCCCTATAACCCCTACTAGAAAATTTAAAAAAGAAATCAAAAATTGAACAAAAAGCAAAAAATCATACAAAGATTTTATAAAAATAAAATAAATTTTCTAAAGATAGGAAGTGAAAAATTATGAGAAATAGAACAATAGGAATTAATGTTAGAGTAAATGAATATGAAAAGAAAAAATTAAAAAGAAATGCCAAAAAAAGTGGATTGAATTTGTCAGCATATTTAAGAAAATGTGGATTACAACAAGAAATTTATGCAATACCAGATGAGAATATTTATAAAATTTATACAGGAATTGTAGAACTAAAAAATGAATTTCCTTATCTAAATAACGAAGAAATAAATGAGAAAATAACAAAAATGCAAAGTGATTTTTTAGATATTTACAATTACAAAAAAGATGGTGATGACAATGGCAACAACGAAAATATGGGCAATTAAAGATAGTCTTTCTCGTGTAGTAAATTATGCAAAGAATCCAGAAAAAACAATCTTTTCGGATTTAAAGCAAGTATTAAAATATGCAGAAAATGAAGAAAAAACGATTGATAAAAATGAAAAAACTATGTATGTAACAGGAGTTAATTGTAAAACTGAAGCTGCATACGAAGAAATGACATCAGTACAAAAAAGATTTGATAAATGCACAGGGAATATTGCTTATCATGCATATCAAAGTTTTAAAACAGGAGAAGTTTCTCCAGAACTAGCACATAAAATAGGAGTAGAACTTGCTAGAAAAATGTGGAGTGAATATCAAGTAATAGTTGCTACACACTTTAATACTGGCACATATCATAATCACTTTGTTGTAAATTCAGTTAATTTGTTTACTGGAAAGAAATTTAATTGCAATAAAGGTGCATATTATCATTTTAGAGAATTATCAGATGAATTATGCAAAGAATATAATTTAACAGTAATTGAAAAGCCAAAAGGTAGAACTCCGAGAAATATTTATTTTGCAGAAAAACGAGGAGAGCCAACGAAATATAATTTGATGAGACAAGCAATTGATGAGGCAATGGAAATGTGTATAAATTATGCTCAATTTAAAAAGATAATGCTTAAAAAGGGATATATCATAAATGATGACTACAATAGAAAATATCCCACAATTCGTTCAGTAATGATAAAAGAGCAGTAAGAATGTATCATCTAGGAGAAGAATATTTGCCAAAGAATATTGCAAGTAGAGTAAATCAAAATCCATATTATATGCAAAACAGATATTTAGAATTTGTAAAACCAAAAAGAGATAAGAAGAAATATAAAGTTTATAAATTTAAAGGAGATTTAAAGAATATAAGTAAAATGAAAGGAATTGATATACTTTTTCTATTATTATTTCACTTATTAGGCTTAATACCAAAAAGAGAAAATTACAAGCCATTATCTCCTGAAATGAGACAAGAAGTTAGAAAAATGGAAAGATATTCTAAAGAGATTAGACTTATTGTAACAGAAAAAATCAAAACAGTAGAAGATGTAAAAAGCTATATTTCACAAACTGAAAAAAATATCAAAGATGTCGCTAATATAAGGCAAAAATATAGAAATAAATTGAGAAATTGTATAGACGATAATTTAATAAAGGAATACAAAGCAAAGAGAGATGAATGTACCAATGTTTTAAATACTTACAGAAAAAATTTGAAAACAGCGAATTGTATTTTAGAAGATATACCAAAAGTTAAAGAGGTTGTAAAAATTGAGAAACAAATGAAGTTGGAACAGATAGAAGTTACTAAAACAAAGAAAAAGAATAGAAATTTGAGTAGATAAAATATAAAGGGTTGTTATTAAAAATAGCAACCTTTTATGTATTTTAAGAGCTAATATCTGGAAAATAATTGTATTTATAGCAATTTTATGATATAAATAAGAAAATATGAAAATTGCAACATCATGCTGCAATTTTCAAAATGGAGGAAAATAGTGGAAGATAATTTAATAAACGAAGAGTATAAAAACTTTATAGGAGAAATTAAGAATAAAATTAGAAATAGTCAATATGAAGCAATGAGAGCAGTTAATAAGACTCTAATTAGTTTATATTGGGGAATTGGACAAGAAATATACAATCAGCAGCAAGAAAAAGGCTGGGGAAAATCAATTGTTGAATTATTATCAAAAGAATTGAAAAAAGAATTTCCAGATGTTCATGGCTTTTCAGCAAGAAATTTGTGGAGAATGCGTAATTTGTATGTAGAATACAAGGATAATGAAATTCTGCCACCATTAGTGGCAGAAATTAGTTGGAGTAAAAATGTGGCTATAATGGAGAAATGCAAAGACCAACTTGAAAGAGAGTTTTATATAAAAATGACTAAAAAATATGGTTGGACAAAAGATGTGTTAATTAATCATATAGAAAATAAAACTTATGAAAAATATTTAATCAACCAAACTAATTTTGATGAAACTCTACCAGAAAAATATGTAAATCAAGCTAAATTAGCAGTAAAAGATGAATATATTTTCGATTTTATGGAACTTTCTGAACAACATTCCGAAAGAGAATTAGAAGAAAGTCTAATAAATAATATGAGAGCATTTCTTGAAGAAATGGGTGGGAATTTTGCTTTTATGGGAAGTCAATATCATATAAATGTTGGTGGAGATGATTTTTATATCGACTTATTACTATATCATAGAAGTCTAAAAAGCTTAGTTGCTATCGAATTAAAGATAGGAGATTTTAAGCCTGAATTTGTAGGACAACTTCAATTTTATTTAACAGCATTAGATAAGCAAGTAAAATTAGAAGATGAAAATGCATCAATTGGAATTATAATATGCAAAAATAAAAATAGAACGGTTGTAGAATATGCTTTGAATGATAGTGACAAACCAATAGGAGTAGCGACTTATAAAATGAGAGATACTTTACCAGAAAAAATGAAAGATTTGCTACCTTCACCAGAAGAAATAAAGAAGAGACTAGAGGGATTAGAATAGTTTTAAAATCCTTTTATACTAAAGAAAAATAAACAAACAGAGTATAGGAGGATAATTATGTTTTCAGATAAAGGCAGAGAAACAAATAAAAATATCAAATTTCATAGCCTAGCTCCAACAGATAATGCAGAAAATTCTGACATTTATTTGTCTGCGTTAGATTGGGCTATAAAAGAACCTAACATTAAAAATATTGCTTTAACTGGTAATTATGGTTCTGGCAAAAGTAGTATTTTAAATACATATCAAAAGAAATCAAAAAATAAAGAAAGATTTTTAAATATTTCTCTAGCAACTTTTGATCAAAAAGATTATCAAAAAGATGATAATCTCATAGAGAAAAGTATATTGCAACAATTGTTTTATAAAGAAAAAATAAATAAAACACCATTTTCACGTTTTAAAAAAATTAATAATTTAAATAGTAAATTATGGTTAAAAATCCTAGCAATGATATTACTTATCTTTTCTGTAATTTGGATTATAAATCCTGATATTTTTAGTAATGTAAAAAATTTTATTGTAGATAAGTTTAGCTATAATTTTATATTCTTTAACAATTGGGTAGATGGTATATTAAATTTTATAATTAAATCTACATTTACAGCAATTAGTATAATTGCAATTATATATATATTAAATATTTTATATAAGATTTTAGTTAGTATTTCGTGTAGATTAACAATAAAGAAAAACGATATAGAATTAGAAATTACACCTAAAGATGAACAAGTTAAAGAATCAATTTTTAATAAATATATTGATGAAATCATATATTTTTTTGAAGTGACTAAATATGATGTTGTAATATTTGAAGATTTAGATAGAATTAAAAATTATTCTGGTTTATTTGTAAAATTAAGAGAAATGAATACATTACTAAATAGTTCTAAAATAATAAAAAAGGATAAAATTACATTTATATATGCTGTTAAAGATGATGTATTTCCAGATGATAAAGAAAGGACAAAGTTTTTCGAATTTATCATTCCTGTTATACCAGTTATCAATTCTAATAATTCAAAAGATAAATTACTTGAAGTAATAAACGAAATGCCATATAAAGAAGAATTATCTAATTCAAGGTTTTTAGATAATATAACTTTATATATAGACGATATGAGATTATTAAATTCTGTTATAAATGAATTTAATATATATTCACAACAAATTAATGTTGAGTACGATGTTAAGAAGTTATTTTCAATAATTTTATATAAAAACCTGTTTCCAGAAGATTCTTCAAAACTTCAGAATAATGATGGCATTTTATATAAAATACTTAATAATAAAGAAGAAAATTTAAAAAATATTTTATCTGACTTGCAGAATAAATATGATTTATTACAATCAGAAATTGAAAAATTAAGTAATGAACATAATGTAAAGACGATAGAGGAATTTAAAAGAATAGTTTGGACATATATACTACAAAAATATCCAAATTATTCTAGCTTTTACATAAATAATAAGCAGTATGATTCTGTTGTAAGTTTCTTACAAGATAGTAATATAAATACTACTGAAAAATTAAAAAATATAACAGTAGGAGTAAATAGTTATAATAAACAAAATATTACAAATATAATATCTAATCTAGAGGAAAAAATAGGATATACAAAAAATGAATTAGAAGAGATTATAAATCAAAAAAATGAAGAACTTAATATGTTAGGTAATAAAATGGTAAAAATTAAGAATAAAAAAATATCAGAAATAATTAATGAATATGGTATTAAGAAATATTATAATTTACCAGATAATATGACTATGCTAACGTATTTACTAAAAAATGAATATATAGATGAGTCTTATAGAGAATATATAAACTACTTTTATCCAACCACTTTAAAAATCGAAGATAAAAATTTTATATTAAATGTTAACAATCAAACAGTAACAAATTATAATTACAGGTTATACAATATAAAAAATATGATTGGGTATTTTGCAGATGAAGATTTCTTGAAACAAGAAATTTTAAATTTTGATTTACTTGACTATATGTTGAAGAATGCAAGTATATACGATTTAAAATTAAAGAACTTATTTAAACAACTCAATAATAATGATTATGGCATAGAGTTTATAAAAGAATATATTGTAACTAAAAAGATAAGTCAGTTTTTTATTAAATACTTTGTAAAATATTGTAGTGAAATGTTAGATAAATTGAATCAGAATTTATCGAATATATATAAGGAAAAATTATTAAATAGGATATTAATATATGCAGACTTAAATGATATAGAAAAATATCTAGGAAGTAATCAAGACTTTATAGATAGAGTTAATAAATGCAAACATTTTTGTAGGATTTTTAAAAATGATAAAATTAAAAAAGCTAGAAAAATATTAGATATACTAAGTATTAAATTTGCAGATATTGATAGTAAAGAAATAAATTCAGAATTATTTGATACTATATATAAACAAAACCGTTATATTATTAATCAAAAAAATATTGAATTAATATTAAACAAAAAATTTAATGAAGATATCAAGTTTATACATACACAAAACTATACTATTATTTCTAAACATGAAGAAATACATCAATATATTAATTCAAATATGAACATATATATTAACGATGTGTTCTTTAAATATGAGAACAATACGATGGAAGATATGAAATCTATTAATGAATTATTAAACAATGAAATGATAGATATTGAAACAAAAAGAAAAATTATTGAAAAAGAACAAATTTTAAATGATATAGAGTTAATTGATGATAAAAGCTTTAGTGATGAGGATTCTGATAATGAAGAAACATTATGGGGCTTATTTATAGAAGAAAATAAAATAATTCCAAACTATTATAATATTATTAAATATTATAATAAATATAAATTAGATGATAAATTAGTATCATTTATTAATATAAACTCTGAATTTTTAGAGACAGATATTATATTAGATATAAATACTTATGATGATTTTATTGTAAGTGTTGTAGAAAATGATAAAATTGATGATAAAAGTTTTGAATGTATTGTTAATGCTATTTCATCTAATTACCAATTTGATGAATTCGATTTTTCTATTGTTAATAAAGAGAGAAGTTCTAAAATTTTATCAAGTTCAAAAATTGATATAAAATTTAATGAAAATAATTATAATAATCTAAAAAACAATTATAGTGATTTGCTTATTAAATTTGTTGAAAGTAATATTAAAGAATTTTATAAAATTATGGATAATTTAGATTATGATGATGCTCTTATATCTAATATAATTTCATCTGACCAAATTGAAAGAGGAATAAAGACAGATATTTTGTGTAAATGTAAAGATGAAATTCAATTTAATAATATATCTCAAAAGCAAAATATCATAGATTTCATTTTAAGAGGAAGAAAGTATATTAATATGAGTTATAATATATTGAAACAATTTTTTGATAATACATTAGATATTACAAAATTAATAAACTTATTGATGTTCCAAAGTCCTATATTAAATAATGAACAAATATCAGAGTGTTTGTCAAATATTAAAAAACCATATTCAGATATTCCTAAACAAGGTAAAATACCAAAGTTAGAAATTAACAGCCTAAATACTAAGCTTAAAAAATTTTTAGAAGAACGACAATTTGATTATATTGGAAGAATAACTAGAACAAAAGATAATAAATATTATAAAATAAATAAAAAAAGTAAATTATTTTGAATAAAAATCAAGAGAGAATGGTAACTTAAAAACCATTCTCTTTTTATGAAAAACAAATAAAGTTGGAACAGATAGAAGTCACTAAGACAAAGAGAAAGAATAGAAATGTAAGTGGATAAAATATAAAGAGATGTTATTAAAAGTAGCAACCTTCTATGTATTTTAGAAACTAATATCTGGAAAATAATTGTATTTAGAGCAATTTTATGATATATATAAGAAAAATATGAAAATTGCAATGCTCAGTTGCAAAATTTGAAGAGGAGGTAATAAAAAATGGAAATTATTAAACATGATAATGCTTTAAAAGGAAAGAATAGTGATAAGTGTAAAACATTGGAATATTCATTTAATGATAAAGAAATAGATTTAGGTATAGCAACAATTAATGGGAGATATCCTGATAAAGGATATGGAGTAAATCTTGTAAGTAAAGAATTAATATATGTTATAGAAGGTAAAGGCACATTAAATTTTGAAAATAAAAGGATTGAATTTTCAAAGGGAGATTCTATTTTAATAGAACCTAATGAAAAATATTACTATGATACTAATTACTGTATAGTATCTATGACCTGTACACCAGCATGGTTACCTGAGCAACATAAGTTAGTAGATTAAAAATATGAAAGTGAGTTAAAAATGAAAGTATTAATATTAAGTTTCAGTAGTAATCAAGTAAACGAAGATAGTTTTATACCAAATAAAATAGGATTAACTTTTTCTTGTGTGGAAGAAAGTGAGAAAGAATTAAAAAAATTAGGTAATGATGTAGAACATATTTGTATTAATAGAAAGAATATTCAGAAATGTTTAGCTTGTGGTAAAAGAGGATGGGGTATATGTTTGGATAAACATATATGCATTCAAAAAGATGATTTTAATGAAATTTATAAACATATGGGAGATTTTGATGCTTATGTATTTATTACACCAGTATATTTTCATGAAATGAGTGAATCAGCAAAAACATTTTTTGATAGATTAAAAAGATGTGACGCATTCAATGACGAATCAAAAATAAAAGGAAAGAAAATAATTTGTATTGCTTGTGCAGGAGGAAGTGGCACTGGAACAGAAGAAACACTAAAAGCATTTGATACATTAAATTATTTTTTAGGAACGAAAATGCATGCAAGAATTCCTGTAACAAAAACAAATTTTGAAAAGCAAAGAAAATTTATAGATAATGCAATGAAATTGGAGGATAATTGATATGGAAAATATGATAAATAATACATTTATTGATTTTTTAATAAAAGCAAAGAAATCAACTTATGCTAATAGTACAATAGAAAAAGTCAAGTCAAGCAGAGTAGGTTCATCAGATTATCATTATGAAGAAAAAATAGATAACAAAAAATACATATATCATGATACATACTTTGGTGGAACTAAATTTATGGGAGAAGAAGTTGTATATTGTGACAGTAATAAACCAGTATGGGGAATGAACTATTACGGTGTTACATTTGATGATACACTTGGAGAGGAAGCAATGGATAATGCTTTAAGACCAGCACTTATGAAAGTTGGAGAAGACAAAAGTGTTATTCCTGTTAGAGGTATAAGCCAATTTGAGAATAATAGATATGTTTATACATTTAAGACTACAGGAACAATAGAAAATTTTGATGGAACAGAACAAATATATAAAGATAATAATTTGATTTATGAACTACATTGTTCAGGAGGATTAATAAAATAAAGAGGGGTATATTATGGACTTTGAATTGGCCGAAAAATCATTTCAAGAATATTTAAAAAACTATGATATAAATGATGGAAGTATAGCATTAAAAATAAAACATACTTATGAAGTTGTTAAAAAAAGTGAATATATAGCAAATGGATTAAGGTTAGATAAAGAAAATATAGAATTAGCAAAGATCATAGCATTATTACATGATATAGGAAGATTTGAGCAAATAAAAGAATTTGGAGAATTTAATGATAAAAAAATAGAACATGCAGAATTTGGTGTAAAAGTATTATTTGATAATGGCTTAATTAGAAAATTTATGGATGAAAATAAATATGATAATATAATATACAAAGCAATATATAATCATAATAAATACAAAATTGAAGAAAATCTAAATGAAAAGGAACTACTACAATGTAAAATAATTCGAGATGCCGATAAACTTGATAATTTTAGAGTAAAAGAAAAAGACAAATTAGAAGATATGTTTCCTAAAATATATAATGAAAAAACAATCAATTATGAAACTATTAGTGAAAAAGTTTATGAAGACTTTATGCAACATAAATGCATAAAATTAGAAGATAGAAAGACAATAATTGATTATTGGGTTTGCGTCATTGCATTTATATTTGATTTGAATTTTAATATATCTTTACAATATGTAAAAGAGAATAACTATATAGATATCTTAGTAAATAGAATAGAATACAAAAATGATACTACAAAACAAAAGATGGAAGATATAAGGAAATGTGCAAAAGAATATATAGATGATAGGATAATTAAATAAAGATAGGAGATAAAAATGAAAATAGGAATAGATATAGATGACACAACATTTTTAACAGTAAAATCAATGTTAAAATATGCAGATAAATTTGAAGAAGAAATATCCGGCATACCAACTAATAGAGACAGTTTTGGATTAATAAAAAATAGATATTATTTAAAAGTTTTATATGGATGGGATGAAAAAACGAAATTTGATTTTTTTGATAAGTATTATAAAAATGTATTAGAAGAATGCACAATGCTTCCTGATGCGAATAAAACAATTAGAAAATTGAAAGATGAAGGAGATACTATACATTTTGTAACAGCAAGATTAATGAATATTAAGAATTGTGATACTGAGGAAATTACTAAAAAGAGCTTAAATGATTATGGTATTCCATATGATAGCTTAAATTTGCATGTAAGTGATAAATTAAAATTTTTTAAAGAAAATAAAATTGATTTATGTATAGAAGATAGTTATGAAACTTGTAGAGAATTAACAGATAATGGTATTAAATCTATTTTAATGACAACAAAGATGAATGCTGATATTAATGACAAAGAAATTGTAAGAGTAAATAATTGGAATGAAATTTATGACGAAGTAGAAAAATATAAAAATAATCTTTAATTTTTTGTTGCAATACCTAAAAATTTATGTTAAATTATAAACAACAGTTGTAGCAAAAAAATGCCAACTTGTACATACAATTCTTGCAATGTATTGCTATAACTACATTTGAAACGGAAATAAGTAACTTTTTTTGTGATAGACTTTTCGAAAACGTCTCTCGCAAAGGAGCCATAAATAGCAGATAAGAAATTATCTGTTATTTTTTTTGGGAAAATTTAAACTAAAATAAGGCGTTTGTAAAAGAAAGAGCCTTATTTTAGTAAAATTGTAATCGGTTATAAAAAAAGCAAGGATAAAAAAACAGATTGTATTTTAGAAGATATACCAAAAAGTAAAAGAAGTTATAAAAATTGAGAAACAAATGAAGTTGGAGCAGATAGAAGTTACTAAAACAAAGAAAAAGAATAAGAAATTAAGTAGATAAAATATAAAAGGTTGTTATTAAAAGTAGCAACCTTTTATGTATTTAAAAGCTAATATTTGGAAAATAATTGTATTTATAGCAATTTTATGATATAAATAAGAAAATATAAAAATTGCAACATTATGTTGCAAAATTAGAAGAGGAGATAATAAAAAATGGAAATTATTAAATATGATAATGCATTAAAAGGAAAGAATAGTGATAAATGTAAGACATTGGAATATTCATTTAATGATAGAGAAATAGATTTAGGTTTAGCAACAATTAATGGGAGATATCCTGATAAAGGATATGGAGTAAATCTCGTAAGTAAAGAATTAATATATGTTATAGAAGGTAAAGGCACATTAAATTTTGAAAATAAAAGGATTGAATTTTCAAAGGGAGATTCTATTTTAATAGAACCTAATGAAAAATATTACTATGATACTAATTACTGTATAGTATCTATGACCTGTACACCAGCATGGTTACCTGAGCAACATAAGTTAGTAGATTAAAAATATGAAAGTGAGTTAAAAATGAAAGTATTAATATTAAGTTTCAGTAGTAATCAAGTAAACGAAGATAGTTTTATACCAAATAAAATAGGATTAACTTTTTCTTGTGTGGAAGAAAGTGAGAAAGAATTAAAAAAATTAGGTAATGATGTAGAACATATTTGTATTAATAGAAAGAATATTCAGAAATGTTTAGCTTGTGGTAAAAGAGGATGGGGTATATGTTTGGATAAACATATATGCATTCAAAAAGATGATTTTAATGAAATTTATAAACATATGGGAGATTTTGATGCTTATGTATTTATTACACCAGTTTATTTTCATGAAATGAGTGAGTCAGCAAAAACATTTTTTGATAGATTAAAAAGATGTGATGCATTCAATGATGAATCAAAAATAAAAGGAAAGAAAATAGTGTGTATTGCTTGTGCAGGAGGAAGTGGCAGTGGAACAGAAGAAACACTGAAAGCATTTGATACATTAAATTATTTTTTAGGAACGAAAATGCATGCAAGAATACCTGTAACAAAAGCAAATTTTGAAAAACAAAGAGAAGTTATAGATAATGCAATGAAATTGGAGGAAAATTGATATGGAAAATATTATAAATGAGAAATTCATTGATTTTTTAATAAAAGCAAAGAAATCAACTTATGCTAATAGTACAATAGAAAAAGTCAAGTCAAGCAGAGTAGGTTCATCAGATTATCATTATGAAGAACTAATTGATAACAAAAAATACATATATCATGATACATACTTTGGCGGTACTAAATTCATTGGAGAAGAAGTTGTATATTGTGACAGTGATAAACCAATATGGGGAATGAATTATTACGGAGTTACATTTGATGATACACTGGGAGAAAAAGCAATGGACAATGCTTTAAGACCAGCACTTATGAGAGTTGGAGAAGATAAAAATGTTATTCCAGTAAGAGGTATAAGTAAGTTCGAGAATGGTGGATACATATATACATTTAAGACCAATGGAATTATAGAGAATTTTGATGGAATAGAACAAATATATAAAGACGATATATTGATTTATGAACTTCATTGTTCTGGAGGATTAATAAAATAAAGATAGCAGATAAGAAATTATCTGTTATTTTTTTGCATAGATCAAGAGATAGTAATTGTATTTATTGCAATTTTATGATATAAATAAGAAAAAATATGAAAATTGCAACGCTACGTTGCAATTCAAAATGGAGAGAATTATGATATATAAAATTGAAAATAAAAAAATACAAGTAATATTAAAAAATGAAGTTATAAAATTACCAAATGAATTAAAAAATAAAATAAATGAAAATTTTGAAAATATGAAAAAAGCAGGAGCCAATATATGGAATGGAGAAGTACTTTGTGTTTCAGAATGTAATATAGAAGATGATAAAGTAGAAATAATTTGTAAAAAATCAGATTATGCTCATTATTTATATGGAGAAAGAATAGGATGTCCAAAAGGATATGAATGCAAAAATTTAAGTGCTGGTTGCTTATTAGAAACAATAGATGGATATTATATAGTTGGAGAATTAGATGACAATACTTCATATCCAACAATGTTACAAGTAACAGGTGGAGGAATAGATAAAGCAGATATAGTTGGAGAAAGAATAAAAATAGAGCAAACAATAATAAGAGAAGCAAGAGAAGAATTAAACATAGATTTAAATGATAAAAAAAGTATTTTATATAATAAAATAAGTTATATTCATATTTCAGAAGAGAATGAGCAACCAGGAGTTCAATTATTTTCAAAAGCTAAAATAAAAATGACAGCAGAAGAGATGAGAAAATATTTTGAAAGTTATTATAAATATTTAAAAGAAAATAATTTAGATGTAGAATTTGGAGAATTACATTTTTTAAAAAAAGAAAATGGAATAGAAGAGTTAAAAAAATTAGAGAATCCAAAAAGAAATTATTTAATACCATTATTGAAAATTGATATGAAAGGAAAATAAAATGATAAGAAATATAATTTTTGATTTAGGAAATGTGATTATAAATTATAATCAAGAACAAATTATTAATAACTTTACTAAAAAGGAAGAAGAAATAAAATACATATATGATGAAATTTTTCATGCTCCAGAATGGGAACTAATGGATTTAGGGAATATTACTAATGATGAAGCAACAGAAGTAATAAATAAAAGAAATGAATTTAAATATCAAAAATTAACAGATAATTTTTTGCATGAATGGTATAAAAAGCAAGAGATTAATAGAGATATTGTAGAAATAGCAAAAAAATTAAAGAAAAATGGATACAAGTTATTTGTTTTATCTAATATGGCTAATTTAACATATGAATATTTTAAAAATGATGAATTCTTTTCATTATGTACAGGGATTATTATATCAGCACATGAACATTTGATAAAGCCAGATGAAAAAGTATTTAGATTACTTTTAGATAGATATAAATTGAATGCAGAAGAATGTTTATTTATAGATGATGATCCATCAGGAGAAAACTATAAAACAGCTAATAAAATTGGAATAAAAGGTAGAAGAATTGTGCCAAATCAAGCAGAAGATGTTAGAAAATTGCTACTAGAATTTGGAATAGAAATATAAATAAAGTGGATGATGTGATATGAAGTCATTAGAATTTATGAAAATAAAAAAATAGATATTTTTTAATAAAAATAATTTAAAATTCGTGATAATATGATGAAAATATAAAATAAGGAAGAGGAGCATATAAAAATGAAGAAAAAATAACTGTAAATAATTATGAGTTAGATGATATGAAAACTGTTTGCCACTATGATTTATGGGTAGGAGCAGAGTATAACATATCTAAAGTATTACAAGATTTAGGAAATAAAACATATTTTATTGGTTTAGGAAGTATTATTAGAGCTTGTATGTGTATTGCATCTGGGGATTTTAGTATGGCAATTTTTCCAGGTACAAAACATAAGAATTGTGATATTGCAGCAGTAAAAGTCATAGTTGAAGAAGCAGGAGGAATAGTTACAGACTTATTTGGAAATGAACAAAGATATGATGAAAGTATAAACGGTGCAGTTATTAGTAATGGAAAAGTACATAATGAAGCAATCAAAACAATAAAAAAATATTTAAAAGATAAAAAATAATGTACAAATTTGTTAAAAGTAGGGGAGAAGAAAGTGGAAAAACATGAATTAGTTGATGAAAAAGGAAATAAAACAGGTAAGATTTTAACACATATAGAAGCTCGTGACCCGAATAATGTACCAAAGGGATATTATATATCAGTTGTTGGAGTGATTATAATTAATGATGAAAATAAAATTTTACTTCAGAAACGTAGTAGATTTAAAAGAGGTAATCCTGGTAAATGGGGAATATGTGGAGGAAAAGTAGATTTAGGAGAAACACCACTTGATGCAGGAGTTCGTGAAACTTTAGAAGAAATAGGAATTGTTGTAAATAAAGAAGAATTAAAATTTTTAAATATAAATACAAATGAAAAGGCACACTTTACAGTATATTATATTAGAAAAAATATAGATATAAATGAATGTAAACTGCAAGAAGAGGAAGTAGAAGAAGTAAAATATTTTAGAATAGAAGAATTAGAGAAACTAGATAATGAGGGATTTGAATGGCTAGAGGATTTAAAAAAAATTATATAAGATTACTTGGAGACAAGAAATTTGAGACCAAATTAAACAAACTATCATAGGTTGAAAGGTAAATAAAATGAAGAAAAAAATTGTTTTAATAGGTATTATAGTATTAAATTTGATAATTATAGGATTTTTAATTTATCAAAATAATTATATAAATACAAAATTTAAAGAAATAGATGAAAAACTTGAAAATATCATTAGTAGTAATAGCCAACAAGATATTCAAATAAATCAATTAACTGAAAAACAAATAAAATTAGAGCAACAACAGTCTTTAAAAGATTTAGAAAGTGGAACAGATGAATCAATTTTTGAAAATATTCCTACAGATGGGTTAAGTCCCATTACAGAAGATGAGGCTAAAAAAATTTGGGAGGAATTTTTAACAAATACATTGTCAGAAAATATTAGTGATTATAATATTAGTGAAATAAAAAATGTAATGGTAAGACCTAATAATCGTTTTACAGCAGGTGCAGAAGCTAATGTAAGAACTGCTGATTTTGAAAGAAGTGCATACCTATTAAAATATACAAGAAAAGATAATATGGGTGAAGTTGTTGGATATGTTGATATTTATACAGGTAAAGTAATTGGAGGTTATTATAACGGAGATTAAATATTTTATAAAGTGCGAATAAAGCAAGAGAGACAACATTTCTTTATTTTTGCAGGAGCATAATATCAGGATTTTTGGAAAAAAGTAAAATTTATGTTATAATATAAAATATATAATGGTAATAACAAAATATATTAATGGTGAAAAATGGAGGTAAAAATGAACATTGGATTTACAATCGGAAAATTCGCTCCATTACATAAAGGACATGAATATTTAATAGAAAAAGGAATCAAAGAAATGGACGAATTTTATGTAATAGTATATGAAACGAATGTAATTGATATTCCTGTTGAAACAAGAGCAAATTGGATAAAAAAGCTATATCCAAAAGCAAAAATAATATATGCAAAAAATCCACCATCACAATATGGAATGGATGAAGAAAGTGTAAAAATTCAAACAGATTATCTAAAAAATATAATAAAAGATGTGCCAGTAACACATTTTTATAGTAGTGAACCATATGGGGAATTTGTAGCAAGAGATTTAAAAATAAAAGATGTGCAAGTAGATAGACTTAGACAAAAATATAGCATTAGTGCTACAGAAATAAGAAACAATATTGAAAAAAATAAAAAATATGTAGAAGACATAGTATATAAAGAAATTCAATCCTAAGGGGACGGAGATTTTGTCAAAATCTCCGTCCCCGTTGACAAAAATCTCCGTCCCCACTGACATCTTAAGAAATATTCATAAAAAATTAAGAAAAAATAAATAGTAATCAAAATAAATATATGTTAGAATGAAGAAAAAACAAAGGGAGGATGAATATGGAAACAATATTAAAATGTGAAAACTTGTGTAAAACATTCGGAAAAAGAAACATACTAAAAAATGTTTCTTTAGAAGTAAAACAAGGAGACATCTTAGGTTTTATTGGACCAAATGGTGCACGGCAAAACAACTACAATTAAATTAATTTTAGGATTACAAAGTATAACAAGCGGAAAAGTAAATATAAATGGATATGATATAGAAAAAGAATTTACACATGCAATAAAAAAAGTAGGGGCAATTGTAGAAAATCCAGATATGTATATGTATTTATCTGGGTATCAAAATTTAAAATTAGTAGCAAATCTATACAAGGGAATAACAAAAGAAAGAATTGATGAAGTAGTAAAACTAGTAAAATTAGAGAAAAGAATAAATGATAAAGTATCAAAATATTCTTTAGGAATGAGACAAAGATTAGGTATAGCACAAGCAATATTACACAAGCCAAATCTATTAATACTAGATGAACCAACAAATGGATTAGATCCAGAGGGAATAAAAGAAATGAGAGAATTGTTGGTTACACTTGCAGATAAAGAAAAAATGGCAATATTAATATCAAGTCATAATCTAGCAGAATTAGACAGTTTTTGCAATAAAGTATGTATCATAAAGAATGGAGAAGTTATAGAAACAAGTGAAATATCAAAAATTAAAAAAGAAGCCAGTCAAGAATTTAAGATATTTGAAGTAGATGATATAAATAAAGTTAAAAAAGTGATAGATGATGTGAATAAAGCTAAAAAAGTAAAAAATAATTTAATTATTTTAGATGAAAACAAATTCAAATTAAATGTGCCAAAAGATGAAGTGCCTGAAATTATCAATAAATTAGTTGAAAATAAAGTAAAGATTTATGAAGTAAAACAAGAAGAAAAAACATTAGAAGATGCATTTTTTGAAAAGACAGGGGGGAATGTAATTGAGTAATTTAGTAAAAAATGAATTGATAAAAATTTTTAAAAAGAAAACAATTTATATAACAATGGGAGTTGTATTTTTATTATTAATATTTATGAATAGTATGATTAAATTTGCAAATAGAGAAACTTCACTAGCAAACTATTACTTATATAATGAAAGTTATATAAATTCAATAAAAGAAGAGATAAAAAAACTAGACCCAGATAAACCAAGTGATGTAACAACATATATAAATCTAACAAATGAAATAGAAATTAGTGAAATAATGAATAAATATAAGGATGCAGATTGGAAACTAGCAATAATAAATGAAAGAATATTACCATATATATCAGAAAGAAACATATACAAATATGGAGCAGAAAAAAATGAAACACAAGTAGAGGAAATAAACAAAAAAATAGAAGATTTGACATCAAAACTAGATAGAAATGATTGGAAATACTTTGCAGAAGAAGATTTAAAAACAGCAGAGCAAAAAATAAACGAATTACAAACTCAAAAAGAACAAACTGAAGATACACAAATAATAAAAAATCTAGAATTAGAATTAAAAAATGCTGAAATCGAAAAAGAAATAGCAGAATATAGAATAAATAAAAATATACCATATGGAAGTGATTATCTAAATAGAGCCATAGATGATTTGCAAAATGCAGTTTCTAGTATAGCAGGATATGACAATTCAGATAGGGATTTAGAATATAGAGAAAAATTAGATTACAATGAATATGTAAAACAAGAAGCAGAAAGTAGATATATATTAGATACAGGAATTAATATAAATGAAAGTGTTAGCTTAAAAGGGATATTACAAGACTTTTATTCTCAGTTTGGACTATTTCTAATAGTTGTAATAGTTATGATAGCAGGAACAATTGTCAGTGAAGAATTTAATAAAGGAACTATAAAATTACTATTAGTAAAACCATATACAAGAAATAAGATATTATTATCTAAATTTATAACAACATTAATTATGATTGTTTTTGTAATAATTGTAACAATTATTATGCAAATACTAATAGGTGGAGTATTATTTGGATTTGATAGTCTGGGAATGCCAGTAGTAGAGTATAATTTTAATACTAGCTCATTACAAGAAATTAATATATTTGTATATTTAATTATACAAACATTAACACAATTACCAATGATAATATTGTTAGCAGTATTAGCTTTTGCAATAAGTACAATATTCTCAAATAGTGCACTAGCAATAACTATATCATTGCTAGGTTATATGTCAACATCTATAATAAATCAATTGGTAATGGCATATAATTTAGGATTTATGAAATATTTTGTTACAATGAATTGGGATTTAAGTATGTATCTATTTGGAGGGTTACCATTAATGGAAGGAATGAATATGACAATGTCAATAATAATTTGTATAGCATATTCCCTAATAATGATGATACCAACATTTGTTATATTTAAGAAAAGAAATATAAAGAATATATAAAAATTTATTGAACAGTAACTAGAGTATTTTAGTTACTGTTTTTAGTGTGCCCAGCATGGGCAACAACTTGTGGGTGAAAGTCCCATACAGTGCCT
>CAKNJL010000033.1 GCA_930982035.1 uncultured Clostridium sp. | reverse complement strand
TTAATATTTTTTTATGTCTTGCTCTTGTTGTTCTTGCTGTTTTTACTCTTGCCATATATATCACCTTCCTCTTCTTTCTGATTTTTTCTTAGGATACGAAATCCTTACCATTTATTATTTCTACTAAAATTTAGTTTCCATATGGTAATAATTTTTTGATTGTATTCATGCATGTTTTATCTGCATATGCATTTTGAATTTTTCCTGATTTTTTTTGTCTTTTTGTTTTATTTGCTAATAAATGTCTTCTGTTTGATTTTGTTCTTTTTACTTTTCCTGTTGCTGTTAAAGAATATCTTTTCTTTGCAGCTTTATTTGTTTTTAATTTTGGCATAATAATATTCTCCTTTCATCTTTTTATTTTTCAGTCTTTTTAGCTAAGATTGTAAACATATTTCTTCCTTCAAGTTTTGGAGGTTTTTCTACTACTGCAATATCACTCATATCTTCAATGAATTTATTTAAAACCACTTCTCCTGCTTTTGAGTTGTTTACCTCTCTCCCCCTAAATCTAACTGTTATTTTTACTTTATTTCCATCTTGTATGAATTTTTTAGCATTTTTAGCTTTAAAACTAAAATCATGTTCTTCGATATTTGGAGTAACTCTTATTTCTTTGATTTCAAAACTTTTTTGTTTCTTTTTTGCTTCTTTCTCTTTTTTAGCTTGCTCAAATTTGTATTTTCCATAGTTCATTATTTTACAAACTGGTGGATTTGCATTTGGTGAAACTAAAACTAAATCTAAATTTTTTTCCTCTGCTTTTCCTAATGCTTCATTTAAAGAAATAACTCCGATTTTTTCTCCATTATCACCTATTAGTTGAACTTCTTTTGCTCTTATTTGACCATTAATTGGTAATTCTTGTTTTATACAAAACACCTCCAATAACAAAAAAATTTGACTTTTGTTACAAGTCAAATTCAAAATAAAATGGCATAAACATTTTATGCTATATTTATTTAATTTCTAACCTTTTTCTTTACTTAGATAAGGTGAGAAGTTTGACTTCTTCTTGTAACATCAAATATATTATCATACTTTTATGCGGTTTGTCAAGCCTTTTTTCACATTTTTTAAAGCAAACTGTCCAAACGGAAACGTCCCTGATGGACATTATACAAATTCTTCCCACACTAAATTTGCTAAATCTAATCCTTGGTTCGTTAATTTTATGTAGTCACCATCAATTATTATCAATTTTTCTTTTACTAACTTTTCTAATTCTTTTCTGTATGTAAATATAGGATTATCTAGATATTTTTCTTTAAATTTTGAAATTTGTACACCTTCTATTTTTCTTAAGCCTAAAAGCATATATTCTTTTTTCATATCATCTAAAGACTGTATTTCTTGTATTTCATACATTTTCTGATTTTCTAGGTTTTCTAGTAATTGATTTTTATGCTTGCTTTGACTTTCATCTTTCGTCTTGGCTGTAAAATCTTCATACTTAAAATTCTGAATTTCATCTAAGAATTTTTCAAATTCTTTTTGAGAATTTTCTTCTATATTTTCTATATACTTTTCAATTTCTTCACAATTCGAATATCTTATACCATTTAAATATGAATGTGCGGATGTACCAATTCCTATATATTCTTTTTGTAACCAACAATTCACATTATGTTTTGATTCTTTTCCTTCTTTTGCAAAATTAGATATTTCATAATGTTTATAACCATTTAATTCTAGCATACTTTTCACATACCAATACATTCTTCTTTCTTGTTCTTCTTTCATCTCTTGTAAAATACTTTGTTTTATTAATTTATCAATTACTGTTCCTTCCTCTATTATTAATGAATATACACTTACATGTGATGGTTTTAGTTCTATAACTTTTTTCAAACTATTTTTTACATCTTCAATACTTTGATTTGGTAATCCAATCATTAAATCTACATTTATATTATCAAAACCAACTTGTTCTGCTAAATTATATGTTTCTAAAAATTGTTCAAATGTATGTATTCTACCTATTTGTTTCAAAATCTCATTATTTGCACTTTGAAGGCCTATACTTAGTCTATTAATCTTAGCCTTTTTATATTGTTCTAATTTTTGTTTATCAACTGTTCCTGGATTAACTTCTATTGTTATTTCGATGTTTTCAAATTTAGTTTTATTGTTTTTTAGTTTACTTTGCAATAATTCTAAAATTTCTAAAATATATTTGCTATTTATATATGATGGTGTACCTCCTCCTATATAAATAGTTGTTACATTGTATTTTTTTACAAAATTATCGTTATCTAAGTAATACTTTATTTCTTTTTTTACTGCTTCTATATATTTTTCCTCTAAATCATTTTTATCTGAAAAAGAAACAAAGTCACAGTAATAACATTTTTGTTTACAAAACGGTATATGTATATATATTCCTAATTCTTTATTTTCCATTTGCTATCTCCATTATCTTTTTTAATCTATAATTTACTCCTGATTTTCCTATTGGCTCTTTTAATTTTTTTCCTAATTCTACCAATGACATATCAGGATTTTCAACTCTCAATTTTGCAATTTCTTTTAAATTATCATCTAATTTTGAAAATCTTCCTTCTTTCTGTAATTTCTTTATTGCTGAAATTTGTTCTATTGAGGCATTTATAGTTTTATTTAAATTAGCTGTCTCACAATTTACAATTCTATTAACTTTACCTCTCATTTCTTTTTTGATTCGTATATCTTCAAATTGCATTACAGCTTTATTTGCTCCTATTAAAGCTAATAATTTTGATATTTCTTCTCCTTCTTTTATATATAGAGAATATCTATTTTTAGATATTAACTCTTTTGTCTTTATTCCAAAACCAATTAATATTTTTTGCAATATTTTCATGTTTATTTCATTTGATAATACTATCTCCAAATGATAAGAATTTTCTGGATTATTTACAGACCCAGCTCCTAAAAACGTGCCTCTAATCAATGCTTTTATTTTTTCTTCTGATTTATTATTAAATAATTCAATTATATCATCTTTTAAAACAACTTCATCTTCTTTTATTTCTATGTATTCTAGTTTATCAATGTCAAAAGATTTTGTTACAATATTAAATGTTTTTCCATTTACATCTATATCATGATTTATTTCTAAATTAGATAACAATTTTGAAAATCTATTTATATTATAATCACTTTCTGTGGAAAACTTGATTTTTTTTCCTTTAACTACACTAGTATTTGCTGATATAAAATATCCAATTAACTCAAATTTTACATTTTCTTTATTCGCTAGACTATTTGCTTTGTTTAACTCTTGTTTAATATCTGAAGAAAAAGACATATTTTTTACTCCTCCTCTTGTTAACTGAATCACAAGTTCGCGTTCTATTGTTTAAATCTACTATATTTATATTAATACTTCCATACATTTCATTAAAATACCACTTGCTTAAATCCTTTACAGTCTATTATATCTATATTAATACCCAAATTTTTTGATTTTCTTTTGCAACTTCTCGTAAATTTACATTCTACTATATATTTATATTAATAATTCCTTTTTTCTTTAAAAATAAAACTGATAATTATATTTACATTCTACTATTTTAACTTCTTCTTTTAAATTTTTCATCCTAGTTTTGCTACAATTACTCTATCATTATCATATAAATCTTTTTTACAATATGTATTAATATATTGTTTTTTATCATCTATTATTTTCATAACCTCTTCTTTTTGATCATATCCTATTTCCAAACAAATATATCCTCCATATTTTAAATATTCATATCCTTTATCTATTATTTTTTTATAAAAATCTAATCCATCCTCTCCTCCATCTAATGCAATTTTAGGTTCTCTCCTTACTTCTTTATCTAAATTTTCAATTTCTTTTCTTTTTATATATGGAGGATTTGAAACTATAATATCATACTTTTCTTCTGCCAAATCTTCAAAAAGATTTGATTCTACAAATGTAATTTTATCTTGTACATGATTATTTTTTGCATTAGATATTGCTATATCTAATGCTTTCCCACTTATATCTAGTGCCGTCAACTGTACATTTTCTAAATATTTTGCTAAAGATACTGCAATTGCTCCACTTCCTGTACATAAATCTAGTATCTTTTTTGCATTTATCTTTTTAGCTATTTTTATAACTTCTTCAACTAATATTTCTGTATCTTGTCTTGGTATCAAAACATTTTCATCTACATAAAAATTCAATTTCATAAACTCTTTTTGATGTGTTATATGTTCGATAGGCTCTCCTTGCTTTAATAAATCTATATATTTTAAATACTCTTTTTCTTGAAATTCTGTAAGCTTTTGATTATCATATACTATTAAATATTGTCTTGGTTTTTTTAGTACATATTGTAATAATAATCTTGCTTTTAGTTTTGGAGTTGAAATTTTTTCTAGTTTTAATATTGTTACTCCCTTTATTATTGCTTGCTTTATTGTCATATAACTCACCTTCTTTCCTTTTGGGGACGTGCCAAATCGTTCCAAAATGAAACCAAAAGGGACAGACCTTAAATGTTCACATTATCTACATTAACATAAATTTAACTTTTTAATATTAATGATTTTGATATATTTTTTATATGGTAATATATATTATTAATATAAATTCATCATTTGGGTAAGGTCTGTCCCTTTTAGTGCCATTTTGGAACGATTTGGCACGTTCCCAACGTTTCATCAAAAAAAAAGCCCCGCCTTAGCCGTCAGCTTTTTAATTTTTAAGGACCTGCTCCTAAAAACAGGTGGGTGCCTACCTAAATACTTCTGGGCTTCTCACTATATAATGTGAGCATGCACGCCATATTTGAGAGATCAGCCCCTCTTAAAATTTGTTGGTTCTAAAAATTATGCTCTTACGTACTACGCAGGGATTTATGTTGTTTTTATTAGGTTATTTATATATTAACACATATAAATTTTTTTTACAAATTGTTTTTTCTTTTTAAATTATACCTTTTCTCTATTTATATTATTTTATCTCACTTTTTCATATTTATTCTCTTTTTATTTAAGTTTCTTGAATTTGATTTTTTATATTTTTTATGCTAAAATGTAATTAGATTTATGAGTGTTAGAGGGCTTTTAGCCTTATTTTTTTATTTCATATATTTTTTCTTACATTGCCAAGAAGTATGCATATAAATGAAAAACATTTTATTTTCGAAATAAATTTATTTTTATTTTTTATTTAAAACTATTCTTATTAAATTTAGTATAAATATTTTCATTTAAAATTACATTACATATAATAATATACAGAAAAATTGTAATATGCTTCCTAGTAATATAAACATATGAAAAACAGAGTGCATCCATTTATGCTTTTTTCCAACTCCATATAGTATTGCTCCTATTGAATATGCAATTCCTCCAGCTAGTAGTAAACTAAATCCTGCTATTCCTAATAATGATGGTAAAAGATTTATTTTTACAACAATACACCATCCCATTACTAAATAACATATCATTGAAAATTTTTTGTATTTTTTTATATCTATAGAATTTAAAACTATTCCTAATATTGCCATAGCCCATATAATTCCAAATATTGTCCACCCAGTTGCTGTACTATACTCTCTTA
Source organism: uncultured Clostridium sp. (assembly GCA_930982035.1). GTDB lineage: Bacteria > Bacillota > Clostridia > TANB77 > CAG-508 > CAG-269. The sequence continues at coordinate 17,969 of CAKNJL010000033.1, read as the reverse complement.
AAGTACATAATGCAAATGGTGTATATGAACCTGCTATCAATAAAAATATTGAACAATGATCTAGTACCTGAAATACTCTTTTGGAATATCTTTTAGGACTTAACCCATGATATATACTTGACATCGTATATAATATTATCATTGTTACACCATAAATTGCACCGCTTACAACTCCATATACATTTCCATGAATTGCAGAAAATATAATACATAATACAGTTGCTACAATTCCCAATACAGCTCCAACTATATGTGATGTCATATTGAAAATTTCTTCACCTTTTGTATATTTAGGTAATATTCTATCTTTTAATTTTATTCTTTCCATTTATCAACCTTTTATTATATATTTAGGTTTTTAATGGGATTCACCTATAAACCCATAATTATTTTATAAGTTATTATTAAAACTAGTTTATATTAGGTTATTCATTTAAGTATTAATTTATATTTAATATAATATTTTATTTTTCACATTTTATCACATATTTTTTTATATTACCAGTATATTTAAAAATTTGTGTACAATATCTATTGTTTTAATTTAAGTATATAGAATCATTGTAATTATAATATTTTCATTAACTTGTAACATCAAATATTTCTTCAACTTTTGTTACCATTTTTGCTCCTTGTTTTATTAATTCATTTGTTCCCACAGAATTAATTGAATTTATATTTCCTGGTACCACATATACATCTCTCCCCTGTTCTAATGCAAAATCTACAGTTATTAATGTCCCGCTTTTTTTCTTTGCTTCAACTACAATAATCCCTTTGCTCATTCCACTTATTATTCTATTTCTTGCTGGAAAATTCATTTTTTCTGGCTCTACTCCTAATGGATATTCAGATATGATTGCTCCATTTTCTTGGACAATTTTATCATATAAATATTGGTTTTCTTTTGGATATACAATATCTAGTCCATTTCCTATTACTCCTATGGTTATCCCTTTAGCTTTAAGAGCTCCTATGTGAGAATAACTGTCTATTCCTTTTGCTAGCCCACTTATGATATTTATTCCTTTTTTTGCTAAGTTATAAGCAAAATACTGTGATGCTTTTATTCCATAATCACTTGCATTCCTACACCCTACTATTCCTATTGTATAATTATTTAATATGCTTGAATTTCCTTTTATATATAATGATATTGGATAATCATATATACTTTTTAAAATTTGTGGATATTGTTCATCTTGTATTGTTATTATATTTATGTTTTCTTTTTCCATTTTTTCAATATAAGAATTTAGATTGTCTTTAATTTGTTTATCTAATATGTTCCCTACTAATTTTTCACTAAATCCTTTTAATTTTAGTATCTCATCTCTTTTTAGATTATATATTTTTTCAGGTGTCTTATATTTATTTAACAGTACTTGTTTTCTTTTACTCCCTAATCCTTTTATCAAAGATAACCATATCCAATATCTTTTATTTTCTAAATTATCTATATTTCTTCCTCCTTATTTTTGATTGATATATAATGCAAAACACAATTAAATATACAAATACTAATTAATAAAGGACACTTAAAAAAGTGCCCCTTATTATTATCTATTTTGATTTATTGTTGCTTTTATAACATTATTCATAAGCATTGCTACTGTCATTGGTCCTACTCCCCCTGGAACCGGTGTTATATAACTTGCTTTTTCTTTTACATTTTCGTAATCTACATCTCCCGTGATTTTTTTGTTTTCACCTCTATTTATACCTACATCTATAATTACAGCTCCATCTTTTACCATATCTGCTGTTATAAAATTAGGTTTTCCTATTGCTGCCACTAATACATCTGCATTTTTTGTTTTTTCCTTCAAATTCTTTGTTCTTGAATGACAAACTGTTACTGTTGCATGTCTATTTAAACAACATGCCAAAAGTGGTTTTCCTACAATATTGCTTCTGCCTATTATAACTACATTTTTTCCTTCTAAATCTATTTTATATTCTTCAAACATTTTCATTATTCCATATGGTGTACAAGAAACAAATGTATCTTGGTTTAATAAAAGTTTTCCTACATTTACTGGATTAAATCCATCCACGTCTTTTTTATATGATATTTCTCTAAATGCTTCATCTATATCTAGATGTTTTGGAATAGGACTTTGTAATAATATTCCATTTACTGTTTTATCTTCATTTAATTTGTGTATTAAATTTATTAATTCTTCTTGTGTTATTTTATCATCTAATATATGTTCTTCATATTCTATACCTATTTCATCACATGCTTTACTTTTTGATTTTACATATATTTTTGATGCAGGATCATCTCCCACCATTATTACTGCAAATTTGGGTTTTATTCCTTTTGCTTTTAAATTTTCACATTCTACTTTTAAATTTCCTCTTACTTTTTTTGCTAATTCTTTTCCATCTATTATTACTGCCATTTTATATTTTATAGATTTTACTCTATATCTCCTTTCTTTGTTTCTTCCATAATTATATACTAGTGATTATTTTTTTGCAAGAGTAAATTAATAACAAACAATTAAAGAACAATAGCGGGCTTTCCTAAACATTTTTTTCTGTTAATAACATTCAAAGCCCGCGTCATTGTTCGGCGCCAAATTTTACGCTAGTAAAATTTGTGTGCAACCTTTTAAATTATAGGAAATGCAATTTTTCTGTGCACCTATATTTTTTACTTTATAGGAAATGCAATTTCCTATAAAGTAAAAAACTATTCTGTCACCCATATGGTTTAACAGAATAGCCTTTGAAAAAAAGGGGATGTTTATGGTTATTAATATACCCTATATATATGTATTATTTTTGCATGAAATGTGAATTGTTTGTGAATTAATATTTTTTTATTATTGCTCATCATCAAATATCCCCACTTTATATTCAATCGATTCCATATGTGGAAACATCTCTCTTACTCTTTTTAAAGTAAGCATTGTCATTTTTGGTTGTGGATTTTTAGGGTTGCTTGATAATAGTTTTTGTGTATAGCAATTTGGCGCTGTTTTAAATAATAAATATTTATTTCTAACATAAGTATAATATATTTGATAACCATTATCTAAATCTTCCCACATCATTTCAAATGTATATTTTTCGTTCATATTTTCCTCCTTTTTGCTCAATTGTTAGTTCTATTATTTTGAAAATATTTTTCATTACAATGATTACTTTTTCATTCTAGTTTACTTACATATTTTCCTTATAAGGTCTGTCCCTTTTGGTATCATTTTGGAACGATTTGGCACGTCCCTATCGTTCCAACATTGCTTTAAATTCTGCTTCTGTTATAATTGTTACTCCCAGATTTTGCGCTTTTGTTAGTTTACTTCCTGCTTCTTCTCCTGCTAATACATAGTCTGTTTTCTTTGATACTGTTCCTGATGTTTTTCCTCCTAATCTTTCTATAATTTCAGAGGCTTCATTTCTTGTAAATTCTTCTAAACTTCCTGTTAGCACAAAAGTTTTTCCTTCGAATCTATTATCTTCGCTTTCTTGTTCTAATGAGTTCATGTTAACTCCTGCTGTTTTTAATTTATTTATCAAGTCTATTGTTTGCTCTTCTTGGAAAAATTCTGTAATGCTATTTGCTACTATTGGTCCAATATCATCTATCATACTTAATTCTTCAAAACTAGCTTTCATTAAGTTATCTATTGTTTTATATTTTTTTGCTAACATTTTAGATGCTTTTACTCCAACATGACGGATTCCTAAAGCTGTTATTAATTTTGATAAGTCATTTTGTTTGCTAGTTTCTATGGCGTTTACTAAGTTTTGTGCAAATTTCTTACCATTTTTCTTCAATGATGCTATATCTTCAAATTTTAATGTATAAATATCTGCTATATTTTTAATCAAATTGTTGTCTAATAATTGTTGGATAATATTTTCACCTAGTCCAGAAATATCCATGGCTTCTCTTGATACAAAATGTACCAAGTTTCTAAATAGTTTTGCTGGACATTCAATTCCTGTACATCTTACTGCTGATTCTCCTTCTTCCCTTACTGTGGGCGCTCCACATACAGGACAATTTTTTGGCATTTCAAAATCTTTTTCATTACCTGTTCTTTTACTTTTAATCACTTCTACAATTTCTGGAATGACATCTCCTGCTTTTTGTATAACAACTGTATCTCCAATTTTTAAGTCTTTTTCTTTTATAAAATCTTCGTTATGAAGTGTTGTCTTAGATATTGTAGATCCTGCTACTTTCACTGGCTCTAATATTGCCATTGGAGTTATTACTCCTGTTCTACCTACTTGACAAATAATGTCTTTTAAAATTGTTTCTTTTTTCTCTGGTGGATATTTATATGCTACAGCCCATCTTGGAACTTTTATTGTTGAACCTAGTATTTCTCTAAAATGTAAATCATCTACTTTTATAACTGCTCCATCTATTCCAAATGTTAAATTTTCTCTATCGTCTCCTATTTTTTCTATCGCTTTTTCTGCTTCTTGTATTGTCTTACAAGGAATTCTTACAGGATTTACGTTAAACCCTAATTTACTTAGATATTCTAGTTCTTCAAAATGTGAGTTAAATTTTTTTCCTTCTATTTTTTGTACATTGAAAATATAGATATCTAGTGGTCTTTTTGCTGTTATTTTACTATCTAATTGTCTTAAAGAACCTGCTGCTGCATTTCTAGCGTTTGCAAATAGTTCCTCTTCATTTTCTTCTCTTTCTTTGTTCATTTTTTCAAAGTCTTGTTTTGAGATGAATACTTCTCCTCTAACTGTTATATCAATTTTATCTGTTAATTCCATAGGAATAGTTTTTACTGTTTTTAAATTTTCTGTAACATCCTCTCCAATTAAACCATTTCCTCTTGTTGCTCCTCTTACAAATTTTCCTTGCTTATATTCCAATGATGCAGATAATCCATCAATTTTAGTTTCTACTACATAATTTACATCTTTTATTCCATTTTCTTCTGCCTGTTTTCTAATTCTTTCGTCAAATTCTTCTACTTCTTCAAAGCTAAACACATCTTGTAAACTTTGAAGTGGAACTTCATGGGTTACTTTTTGAAATCCTTCTTTAACATGTCCTCCTACTTTTTGTGTTAAAGAATCTTTTGAAACAAATTCTGGATATTCTTTTTCTAAATTACGTAATTCTACCATTAACATATCATACTCAAAATCTGATATTTCTGGTTTGTCATCATCATAATATTTTTTTGCATAATATTCTGTCTTTTCTCTTAATTCTTTTATTCTTTTTTTAGCTTCTGTTTTTTTCATTTTTTCTAGTAGAATTCTCCTTGTATAATATATTTAGGTTTTTAAAAGGTTACCCATAAACCTTTTTTCATACAATAGGGAAGTCATCCTTTCCTATTGTATAAAAATCGCTTCGCTCTAACGGTTGCACACAATTTTACTAACGTAAAATTGGCGCAGAACAAATTTACGGAAAGCCAACGAGGAAGGATAAAATTAATATAAATTTTAAGGCTTTTCGATTTGTTCTTAAAAACTTCTTTTTTGAACATTTTTATGTTTTTTCTTTCATATTATATACAATTCAGGTAAAAAAATAAAGGAATTTTTAAAAATTCCTTTATGAAATTTTTGCACATAGTTACAATTAACAGTCTCTAATTTATTTTATCATTTCTTCAAAATATCTCTATGCATTTATCCAAACTGAAATAGATTTTGCTTTTACTTTAAAACTCCCATATCCTTCATTATCTATATATACTTCCTCTTGACAATTTCCTATTGAGTCAATAAATTTTTTCCCTGCCATTCTACTACCAATATACATTCTTTTTTCTGCATCATTTTTATTTGATATTAATACTGCTAATCCTGATTTAATATGTTCTTCGTCTCCCTCTCTTGTCCATCCAATACAATTAGCATTATCAAAATAGTCATTTTGTTTTCCATAAGCCCTTTCTTTTCTTAATTCTATTAATGTTTTCAAATTATCTATTGGTTCAATATTATCATGTTTTATTCCATATAAATCTCCCCAAAACACATCTGGATATCCTTCATCTCTTAGTAAAATTAATGAATATGCTGGTAATTTAAACCATCTTTCAATATAGCTAGCTAAACTTTGTCCTGGTTGCGTATCGTGATTATCTACAAATGTTACCGCTTTACTTGAATTTTCTTTTACTAATGTATGTTCTAATATTTTACTTAAATCATAGTTTTCATCTTTTGAAGCATTATATAAATTGTAATGTAAAGGCACATCAAATAAAGAAATTTGTCCTTCTGTCTCTGTTATATATCTATGTAATTTTGATATGTCACCACTCCAATATTCTCCTACCGCAAATAATTCATCTTTTGTTTGTTCTCTTAATGTTTTTATCCAATCTTTATAAAAATTTGCATCAATATGTTTTACCGCATCTAATCTAAAACCATCAACTTTTGTTATTTCTAAGTACCATTTTCCCCAGTTTAAACATTCTTGAACAACCTCTGGATTTTTAAAGTCCAAATCTGCTCCCATTAAATAATCATAATTCCCAAATTCTTCATCAACAGCTCCACTCCATGTTTTATTTTTAAAACGAAAAATAGCATGTTCTTTTGTTTTATCATCATAGTCAATCCCATCAAAATGTGTCCAATTCCATTCAAAATCAGAGTACTTGTGTTTTCTTCCTGGAAATGTAAATTTTGTAGCAACTCTTACTATTTGATTTTCAATAAAAGTATTATGATTTCCCCAATCCACTTGTTCTGCTGGTATAGTTTGTAGCATATCAGCTCCCATTTTATGATTTAATACAATATCCGCATATGTTTCTATACCTGCTTGTTTTAATGTAATTATACAATTTAAATATTCATCTTTTGAACCGTATTTTGTTTTTATTGTTCCTTTCTGGTCAAACTCGCCTAAATCATATAAATCATATACTCCATATCCTACTTCATCCTTTCCTCCTATTCCCTTGTATGCAGGTGGAAGCCACATTGCTGTTATTCCCATATCAGCCAATTCTTCTGCCTTTTCTGCTAAAATATTCCACCAATTTTGCTCTGTTTCTAAATACCATTCAAAAGCTTGTAATATTACTCCATTTATTTTTTTCATTTAATATTCCTTCTTTCTTTTATTATTGAAATTATAAATTCCAGTTTTTTTGTTTTCTTTCTTTTTGCATTTCTATTTTAATAAATTCCAACTTATAATAGTAATTAATTTTTTTAAAAAGTATATTATAAATATTTACTTTTGTTTTTTTATATTGTATAATTGTTACGATTTAAACATTATATTATTGCTATTTAAAAATCATAACTTTTATTTGCTTCTATAGCTCAGTTGGTAGAGTGCAGCCTTGGTAAGGCTGAGGTCACGGGTTCAATTCCCGTTAGAAGCCCCACCAGTTAAATTTATATACTATTCAATCTTGTATAAAATGTCCTATAAAAATTATAGGATATTTTATTTATAAATGAGATTTTTATTTTTTACATTATAGTAAATGCTATTTCCTATAATGTAAAAAAAATGAACTTCTGAAACATGTTAATTTTTTAGAATAATCTTACACATTTCAAATGTTCAATTTGTATTGCCTAAGCTTTTAGTTGCTTTTTTCCTAATTCTTTGTATTGCATTATCTATTGATTTTACAGGTGAATCTAATTTTTTTGCTATTGTTACATAACTATAACCTTTCATATATCCATCTAAAACTTGTTTTTCAAATGTACTTAATGATTTTTGTATTGAATTTTCAATTTGCTCGTAGTACTCTTTTTTCATAATTGTTTCCAATGGATCTTCTACCATTTTATTGTCTAATGTATTTATCAATTCCATTCCATTTTCATCTTCATTATCATATGCTGATGCATTTAATGATAAATATGAATTTAATGGTTTGTGTTTTTGTCTTGTTGATGATTTCACTGCTGTTATCAATTGTCTTTCTATACACATATTTGCAAATGATTTGAAACTATTGTTTTTTTCTTCATTATATGTTTTTATTGCTTTAAACAAGCCTATTAATCCTTCTTGGATAATATCATCTTTTTCAGCTCCAATCATAAAATATTTGCTTACTTTCATATTAACCAATTCTTTATATTTGTTCATTATATATGATAGTGCTTGTTTATCTCCCTTTTGTACTTCTGTTATTATTTGTTCATCTGTCATTTCATCAAATTTATCCACAGAAAAATATACATTTTCTTTTTGCATTCGCCAAAATACCTCCAAATGTCTCTTTACTAGTATTATTATACCATTGAAATCACTGTTGTCAAGAATTTTTTGATGATTTTTGATGATTTTGTGGAAGGTAACAAAACGACAAAACGAACAAAACGGGCCAGGTTATCTTTTGTATGTATTATGTCGAATATTGTCAAAAAATTTAAATACTAATCTTTGATTTGCAATAAAATAGTGAATATTATAATATTCACTATTAGCTACAATTTCGAGAATATTAATAAATTTTTAGCTTTCGACAATATTCGACATAATACATACAAAAGATAACCTGGCCCGTTTTGTTCGTTTTGTCGTTTTGTCTTTGTCTAGCTTAATTTCCTAATTCTTCTTTTAGCATTGGCCAAACATCTTCTGTTTCCATTCCATATTGCCAAGATGCCACACCTGCTAACCCTTCTTCTTTAACTAGTGAAACTTTAGCTTTTAATGATTCAACATCTTCAATCCACATTTTTCTTGTGTTATCTCCATCTTGATATTCAACATAATATTGTTTTAGTTCATCATCCCATTTTCTTTCTACATCATCTGGTAATACTTCTTCTATATCATTCATATTTACTGTTGATTTTCTTATAACATTTCCTTCTGAATCTTCTGTCCATATTCTTGTGTAAAATGGTATGCCTAAAACCAATTTATCTTCTTCTATTTCTTCTGTTTGTAAAAATTTAACTAAGTTCAATTTTATCCAATCATATCCAGAATTTGTCCCTGCTTTTGTACTTGATACTCCATTTTGGTCATATGCCATGAAAATGATATAATCTGCAACATCTCCTATAACATGTCTATCAAAACATAATGACCATGTTTCGCCTCCATCTGGTGCTGTTACATCTACTGATACTACCATTCCTATTTCATTTAATCTTGGTGTTAATTCTATTATGAATCTCGAAAATAAATCTTTATCCTCTTGTTTCATATTTTCAAAATCTACGTTTATTCCATCTAAGTCATATTTTACACATGCTTCTACTATTTGTTCTATTAATTGTTTTCTTTTTTCATAGCTATTCATGATTTCTGATGTTATTTCTAAGCTTTCATTTGCTGATGGTGCATTAGATATCATTGGCCATATTTTGTATCCATTTCCATGTGCCCATTCTATGTAGTTTTCTCCACTTTCTCCTATATTTTCTGTAAATTCTCCATTTTCATTTAGATAGAAAAATGCTGGTGATACTACATTTACTCCATCAATTGTTGTTCCTGTTCTATCAGGTGCACTTCCTACTTCTGAATAATAGTCCCATGTCATGTTTATTTTTCCTTCAACTTGCTTTTCTTCTGCCAAGTCTTCTCTTACTAAATATTCATTAGCTAATTTATTTTTCTTGATATATCCTATTTTTCCATTTTCTGTTCTAATTTTAGCATATTTATCATCTGTTGAAATAACTACAACTGTTGAACCTTTCTTTACTCTATCAAGTGTTTTTGCAATAAATTTTGTTGATGATTTTACTGATACATTTGATGTTACTATTGCTTTTCTTTGTTCTTTATCTAAAGAGTCCATTGTGATAACTTTTGTTTCTTCTATATTATCTATTTCTATATCATATACCTCTGTCATCTCTGAAATTGGTATATATATTACTCCATCTCTTTCTATTGCATGTGCTGATGTTTCTTTATCTGCTCCATTGATATTTATAATATTTTCTTCTAAGCTAACTTCTGCTATTTTTTTATCATATGTTGTAATTATTTTATTATTTTCTTCTTCTAAATATATATGCTTATCAAAAAAGTTGGATATATCATCTTCTGATAAATAGATAACTCCATCTTCTTGTATTATTTGATTTCTTAAGTCTGATGTTACATTATTGTTATTTATTACTAAATTAGTAGTTTTGTTTTTATCTAATATTATATAATTATTCGCTATCATCGCTATTATAAATAATACGATTAATGCTAATATAATTAGACCTGTCCTTATAATAATCTTTTTCTTTTTTTCAATTTGTGTTTGTGACATTTTTTTTGATTTTTTTACTTTCATTGGTTCTTTTTTTAGTTCTCTTCTTCCTCTTCCCATATATCTCTCCTTCGTATCTCCTTTTAATTTTCCTTTATTACTATAACATAAATTTTGTATTAGTCAAATGATTATTTTCATTTTTTCAAGATTTTTGTTGCATTTCAAATGAAATTTTCGATTTTGGTTGCATTTCAAATAAAATTTTAGGATTTTTATTGAATTACAAATGAATTTTTACAGCAAAATATTTAGTATAATAACATATTTTTGCTTTTAGTTTAAATTTTTTTCATTTTTCTTAACTCTTGTTTTTGTATATCTGTTATTCTATATGATTCAATTGCTTTTTGTAAAGCTTTATTATATGTAAATTTATCTAGGTTTGCATTTTTTAAATATTCAATCGTTCTATCATAAAATCTTATTAAACATATAGAAATAGCCCATGCAACTGCCATTTGTACATAATATTTTTCACTTTTTATATCATCAAATATTTTGAAATCTTTTTCTAAGTATTCCTCTGTTATATAATAGTCTAAAAGCATTACGACTCCAAATCTAATTTCAAATTCTTTTTCTGATTTTAGATATTTTTGCAAAAAATTCCACATTTCTTCTAAATACTTTTTCGTTATTTTTAGTCCTCCACAAAAAACATCACAAACCGCCCAATTATCAATTTTAGGTACAAATTTTTCTATATCATTTAATATATTTTGTATATTGTTATCTTTTTCTAACCCTATTAACATTCCTTGTAGCATAATTTCTTCATAATATTGATTATCTATATTTTCTAATAAATATTTTATTTCTTTTTCTTTAGATAATTTTTTTGCATAATTTCTAAGTACTGGAACTCTAACTCCTAATATATTTTCTGTTCCTGGACATAATCCTTTATGGAATTCTCTATATTTTTTATCTGCTAAATTTTCTAACTCTTTTTTAATTTCTTGTTTCATTTTTTATTGTATTTATTCTCCTTATATAATTTTTTCTTATTCTAGCATTGATTTTTTAACATGTCAAACGTCAAATTATACTCAATCTTCGATTCGTAATAAAATGAAAAAAAGAACTATTATAATATAAATGAATGGAACGATTTTGCGTATCTAAATTTGAATTAGAAATTAAAGTTGCATATTTTTTATTTTCTTTGTATACTAATTATAGAATATGTAAGAAAGGAGATAAATTTATGGAAGAAAATGAAGTTAAAACTTCGCTTACAGAGAATAAACTTTTTGGAAAGACATTTTTCTGGATGTTTTTAGGTTTAATAGGTTCTGCTATAATTGCTTGGTATACTTATTCTTCTGGGTTATATATCAATATTGTATATGAAGGATACTTTAATGCTTTACTTATTATGGAATTACTTGCTGTTTTATTATTTAGCCTTCTTTTTAGAAAATTACCTCCTATAGTTGTAGGTATACTGTATTTTGTTTATGCAGGTTTAAATGGTGTAACTCTTTGTGTTATTTTTGCCGTTTTTGAATTAAGTTCTATTGTTACTTTATTTATTGCATCTGCACTAATATTTGGTGTTTTAAGTTTAATTGGCTATAAAACTAATAAAGATTTAAGTAGTTGGCGTACCTATTTAAATGTATTCTTGATAATTGGTCTAGTACTTAGCATTGTGAACTTATTTATTTTCAAAAGTTCTATGTTTGATTTAATATTAGATTGGGTAATTTTAGCTGTATTTTTTGGGGTTACCATTTATGATATTAATAAGATTAAAGCTTTACAAACAGAACCTAATATTGACCATGAAAAAATATATATTTATTGTGCTATGCAATTATATCTTGACTTTATCAATATCTTCTTAAGGATTCTTTCTATTTTCGGAAAAAGGAAAAACTGATAAAGAGATTATAAAAGCTAGCCTAAAAAAGTTCTTAGAGTTGGATTTCTAAGAACTTTTTGTTAACCGCATATTTTTGCTTGCTGTTGCATTATGTTTTTATGTTATGTTTATTTTGGCGTGCCTGGGCAATGCTTACGCACTCCCTGGCATCTATTTACTGATTTGATGCATATTTGAGCTACTATTTTCTCCTGTGCATGGGGTTATTTCGATGTCAGACCCTAGAGAAACTACGGGGCGAAGATATCTGCTGAAACCGTCCAGCATTACCATTAGAATAGAATATGCCATTACCACCAAGTGATGAATTGTACACACGATTCAATCCGAAGTTCGCGGCAGGCGAAGTACATGTAGCATAACGAGAAGCCAACCAATAGGATGAGCCTGTATTAAATACCATGTCATAAAATTCTTGATCATCAAAATAACTACTTGATATGTTATCGCTTTTATAATATGTCTGCTTTACTGTTAATTCTTCTGCTGTACTTGAATCTTCTGTTGTTGGACTATCATATCCATCTGCATTTACATCTATTCCATCTGTCTTTACTTCTTCTGTATTTATTCCACTTCCGTTTTCTTGGGCATATAAATTTGGATATTGGTTGTATCCACTTCCATATTTATTTGTCTCTCCATATTTCGTTTTACTTTCGCTTTCGCCATTTATATATCCATCTCTTGACGCTTTTCCTTCTACATTCATCTTATCTTCTATATCTTTTAAATCTAGACTTCTTGCTTCTATTCCTAGACTACTATTACTATATAAACTTCTACATATGTCATTCATTACATATACTCCATTATTATATCCTCTGGCTCCATAAAAATTTACTGTCTGGCTTGTTGGCGACTCACTTATTAAGTCTACCCTTCCACTTGCGTCTATATTTAATATCCTCCATTTTAAATCATCTTGAATTATTGCACTTGTATTGTCAGTTGAACCAGTTATGCTTTCACTTAATTTTTCTGTTGTATATCCTTCTGCATTTGTATCTGGCACATAATTCACATAGTCTCCTACTTCTATTCCTTCTCTTTCTACTACTTCTCCTAATGTTCCATCTTCATTTATTAAGTATATCCTTCCACTTTTTATTATTGTTACCGTGAATGGTCCACTTCCTTCTAAATTATAATCTGTTCCTTTTTCTCCAAATTGGCTTGCTAACTCTTCATCTAGATATCCTTCTTTTATTTCTCCTCCATTATCTTTTGCCAATGCTCCTGCTACTGACAATTTTACTTTTTCTTCTTCTTCTCCTTCTTCTGTCTTGTTTTTTGACTCTGTTGCTTTTGTTAATATTCCGTTATCTCCCATTAGTGTCGCAATTGTTACTCCAGCTAATATTAATAACACGATGATTGTGATTACTAATGCAATTAATGTTATTCCTTTTTCCTTCATATTGATTTTTTTCATTCTTTATCATTCCCTTCTTATTCTTATGTATTTCTTTTTTATTATTTCTTTCTTTTCGTTTTTTATTCTTTTTTCTTGTTTATGAGATAATAAAACTGTAGTTTTTTTACAGTTTCAAAAATGTAGAAAAAACTCTATTTTTCTTTTGTTCACCTCCCATTTTCTGATTTTTTTTCATATCTTTTGTTTTTATTTTTTATAACTTTTACTATTTCCTTAGCTTGAAAATACTTCATTTACATTTTACAAATTTTATCGAATTAAGTCAAGATATTATAGTTTTTTATTTCTTGTTTTTGTTTCCGTTCTATTATTAAACAACTGAAAATGTCCATCTTTTAAAAAAATATATTTTTTATCATATATAAAATCAACAAAATCCTTTTTAACTTCTCATAATGAAGTATGGATATAAAATTTTAATAGAAACTGGATTTTGATTTTTTCAGTCGTTTAGTTCAAAACTCTAGGAACATTTTTTTCATTCAAATTTTATCAATAAAGTATAACAAAGTCAACAAAAAATGCAGATTTTTTTCTTAAAAAATTTGGGAAAGATTTTTATCAATAAATTTATTTTGTACTTATAAAATTGCGATAATTACTTAAATTTAGAGCATTGAACGATTAATAATTTTCCTAGAGTTTTGAATTCTAAGAACATTTTTCTTATTGAATGATATTAACTGTTTTTACTGTACATGTTTTATTCTTACTTCATATTCAAGTAATTACATATATTTATTAAGAAACTCTATTAGACAATATACTTTTGTACAAGGATTCATTTGTGAAGGTAATTGGTTATTATATTTATTTTCTAACCACTTTGCATTTTTTATAGCAACTTCTTCATATGGCTTTATTTTTTCATATAACTTTTCATCATTTTTTTCATATTTTCCTAATTTTCTTTGTTTAAAATGTGTATTTAATTTTCCTATGCAATCTTTTCTATTAATTGGTGTATCAAATCTTATAAAGTGTAACAATATCCATGTTTCGATACATTCATTTGACCAAATTGGATGATAAATGGTCCCCTCTTCTTTGTTTATTTGGTTGCATATTGTAACTACTTTATCAAAACTTTCTTCTGTAAATTCATCTTTATCATATATTAACCAAACATTGCTAATATAATTAGTTGCCTTATTTACTTCATCTATAGCTTCATCAACTAAATTTGTAGTACCTCGTCCTTTTCCAACAATTTTTATAGTAATTTTATCATTTCTTTGTTCTTTTATTTTTGATTTTATTGCTTCAAAATAATTAGGCTCTGTTTCTGTTCCTTCACATACTATAAGATGATATTCCAATTTACTTTCTATTTTTCTAGTTTTTCTTTTTTGAATCCAATCTTTACTTGCATCACTTTTTTTAATAGGTTTTTTAGACATCTATTCCTCCCAACTTAACATTTTAGCTAGATATGGATCTGCTCCATACTTACCTGATAAATATTGTTTGTTATATGGCGCACTTGCTCTTATATGTTCTCCATTCTCATCTCTTATTTCATATAATGAATAAATTTCACTTTCTTTATCATCATTTTTACATGCAAACCATATTTCATCTCTCCTAAATACCTGATTGTTCATTGTGGTTAAATCTTGTGACGTAAAAATTAATTGCGCATTCTTTCTATTCAATACGTTAGTTTTAAATAACATTATTATATATTTCAGTAATTTCGGATGTAATTTTGCATCTAACTCATCTATTATTACTAATCCCCCATTTCGCATCGCTTCTATTAATTCTGGTACTAAACTAAATAACTTTCTAGTACCTTCAGATTCATATATAAATTCTATTTCATATTCTTTATTATTTTTTTTATGCTTTGTAAAAAGTTTGAATCGTTTTTTATCTTCATCTTTTTCTTCTATTCTATAATCACATATATCTATATCCATTGCTTCTATTAGTGCTAAAAATAAATCTTTTTCAATATCATCATATATGACAACTCTTCTCTCAAATACATTTTTAGCATAATCAATTGCAGTTATATTTTCAAACCATTCAATTACATCCTTTATTGTCTCATTATTATTTGTAATAGAGATAAATGTTAAATATGGCATATTATCATTTACATTTTTACTAGCACTAGATTTTTTTAAACTTTCACCTAAAGATATATTTTCTTTTTCTCTTTCAAATATTTTTGCTGGTTTTTTTGCTTTGAACCCTTTTTTGTATAAACTCTCATTTATTATAATATTATTTTGTATTGATAAGTTATATCGATATTCATTACTCTCTGTTGAAAAATATATTTGAAATTCTGTTGGCTCATTTTTTGATTCATCATCAAACATATATGGCTTTATATCATTGTAACTTGCAAAAATTCTATGATATTTTTTCTTATCATCATTCATAAGTATCCTTCTTGGTTCAATAACAAGAGTAATAAATCCTCTTAACGCCTCTATTAGACCTGATTTTCCTCCAGCATTTGGTCCATATATAACAGATACTGGCAATAGTCTTTCTTGATTTTTATCAATTAATAAGGCGTCCTCAAATTCACCTATATTTTCTGCTCTCATATCAAAAATAGTTTCATTTTTGTATGATTTGAAATTTTTAAATGAAAATTGATATAACATTATTCTCTCCTCCTTACCTTCACTAATAATTATATAACATTTCAATTATAAAATCAATATTTTATAAGTATTTTACGTTTTTTTTATTCGTATTTGTATGTAAAAACTGTTTTTTTCGACATTTTATATTTCTATATTTGTTTTAATTATGGTATTTTCGCCATAATTAAAACTCCATTTTTTATTGACTTTATGGCAATTTATTGGTATTATTTAAATGTAAAAAATATTCTTAGAGTATTTAACTTTAAGAATTTTTATATAAAATTTAAACTTATTCAATTTCTTTTTTATTCATAAAAATAATTAACAAAAAAACATATATAATATAATTAAAAATAAAAATTATATTATATATGTTTCACAAATTTATTGTAAATGAAAATAAAAAACTATTTATAATTAATCTCTAAATCTATATATTTCCAACTTATTTAAATATATTTAATTTTAAATCTACTGGCTAGATTTATGGTCTTTTTATCTCCATAATCCCCCCGACAACTTACGTTGCCTTTTTTCTAACACTGAATACCATATATTTTGAATACAACGCCTTAGAGCTGTTTGCATATTTCACTTGAATAATGCCTGCATTAGATCTAATAGCATCATTTATACAGTTGCAAAAGTCTTTCAACTTTTTCGTGACCACAGCATTTAGTTCATATATTTAAGTTTTCAAAAAACATAAAAAATTATTTATCTGCTAGCTCCCCATTCAACATTTGCATCTAGATGATAATTTGACGTCCAATTTTCATCCCATCCTTCTGGTTTACTTTCAGTTTCACAATATATATGTTTGTCATAACCCATTCCTGCAAAAACTGCACTTCCCATTACTTTTACACTTTTAGGAATAAAAATTCTTCCTATATTTTCCCCCTGAAAACAATTTTCAAAACATTTTGAACCTATTTCCAATGTTGTATCTGGTATAAAAATATCCTTTATATCACAAAAAGCAAAAGCACTTTCTCCTATTCTTTCTAATCCATTCTTTAAATATACATCTTTTAACATACTACAAAAATAACAAGTTCCATCATCTATTTCTTTTATTGTATTTGGGAATATAATTCTTTCCAAATTAAAAAATGCTGAAAAGGCTCCTTCTGATATTCCTTTAATTTCCGTATTTTCAATTTTTCTTGGAATTATTAAAGTTGTTCCTACTTCTGCTTTTAATAATCTTCCTTCAGGAGGTTTTATTGCTGCTATTTTTATTTTATCGTTTGAAGCCACTTTAATTTTTGAAACTACTTCTCCTTGTTCTAATTCTTTTATCCAATCCCAATATTCTTCTTTCACTCCCGTAATATATCCATCATCATTATATGTAAATATATTCGGATTAGTATTCTCTAATACATTTCCATCTTCTGTAACATAATAAACATTTTTGCTGTCATTAAAAGTTACTGTAAACATATCCTCTCCTGTTACATCTGTTTTTCCTCTCCCTGTCAGTTTATCTAATTCATCTTGCAAATCTGAATAATCATATATACCATTTATACTTTTTCCACTAGCATTAATCGTTGCTATTTGCAGTTGTTCCTTTTCAGAAGATATTACAGTTTCATTACTTGCATCTTTTGCTTGATTTACTATTCCATTGTGTCCAAATAAAGAACCTATACTTATACCTGCTAATATTAATAACACTATTATTGTCCTAATATTCCGTTATGACTATTTTTTTAATCTAGCCAACATTTTGTAATTTATTATTTTCTTTTCCCATATTTAAAATATTGAATTTATAATATATAGTTATTTCTTTATTC
>CAKNJL010000032.1 GCA_930982035.1 uncultured Clostridium sp. | reverse complement strand
CCCTTTTTCCAAGGACCGTCCCCTTAATCCCTTTTTCGACCGTCCCTCAATCCCTCCAACGTTCCATCAATATCCTTGCACATATATTATAAAGTTATATTCTCTAATTTTTTTAGCTTCTGTAGTATCTTTTTTATTATTTTGTTCATTAATTTCATAGCACCATTCCCAATTTACAGTTATGTTTTTTTCATCATCCTTTAACAATTTTCCACTTAAATCATTTCCTAGTTCTTCTAAACTATTATATCTTTTGTCATTTTCTGATGTATAAAACTGCAAATTTGTGGGTTTCACATTTTCACTTTTAAAGCTTATTTTGTAATTTGTTTCTTCTTTACTTTTTAAAACTATATCAAAATTACCACTTGTGCCTGGTGCTATTTTTTCATATACTAATGTTTTGGTGTTTATTGTTTCAGATAGTTCCAAATCTTTTAGTTTTGTATCTCCATATCTGACGTCAAATCCTATTTGAACTATACTTGAACTTTCTTTATTTACAGTTGTTTTTTTATTAGATTTAGTACTGCTTAGTAAAATATTTGATTCTTGTTCATCTTTTACTTGATTTTCTGGTTTATTGATTGAACTAAAAAGTTGAAAGAAAATTAAATCTTCTTGTAAAAAACTATATTTTACAGAGTTTAAAATATATAACAGAAATATTAATATGATGAATATTATAATAATTATCTTTTTCTTTTTTTTCATAGCATCACCTATATTTTTAATTGTTCTGAATGTACTTTTATTTGTATGTCTTGTATTATGTCTCCGATACTGTTTTTGTTTGAATCATATTCTATTTTTAATGTATATACTTGTTCTTCTTTTTGTCCTCTATTCATTTTCATTTCTTCTGTTTTATTTTCTTTTAATTCAACTTTTTCATTTTCTTTATATAATTCATATTTTATTGATTTATCTAGGTCTTCTTCAAGTATTTCGATATAATATTTTAAATCTACTTGTGATACTTCTTCTAAATCATTATAATTTTTTACTTTAAAGTTATATTCTCCTTTTTTGTTGTCTTCTGTAATTATTATTTCTGAATCTTTTTCTACTTCCAATATTGGTTTTGCAACTTCTGTACTATTTTTTATAGTGCTATTATGTATTGTTTTTCCTAAGCTTATCCCTGAGAAAAAGACTATTAATATTAGTGCTATCAATATTATTATAATTGCTGGTTTATTATATTTTATTTTTTCTTTACTTAAGTTTTTCAAACTAAAGTCTTTATTTCTAAAATTAAATTTAAACTTCATATCTTTCTTTCCTTTTTTTATTTAGTTTTTTATCGATTACCTATAACGAATTTATTTTTAGCTAAATTAAGGACATTTAGAAAATGTCCTTAATTTGAGAGAATTTGTGTTTTTGATAAATTCAAGATAAACTATTTTTAATTTTTTCTACAATTTATTATTTTTGACATTTTCTAATTTTTGATTTCAAATTTTGAGATACCAAATTATAGTTTTAACTATATCATATTCAAATATTTTTTATGTTTATTTTGGCATTACTTGTGTACCAATAACATTTATATCAAATGTGTAATTTTCAAAATCTTTTGCATTTTGTGTATCTATTATGTCATTTTGATTAATTTCATTTTCATTTTCACCTGTTTCATATTGCCATTTCCAATTAATTGTGATTGTTCTTGTTTTATTATCTTCGTCAGCATTAATTGTTCCAGATAGATCTTCTTGTAATTCTTGGATTGTTGCATACTCATTATCATTATAGATAAATATCAAATTTTGAGGTTTTTCAGTTTCATTTAAGAACTTAACTTTATAATCTACTCCAACTCCTGAACCAGTTGCATCAATTATAATATCAAAGCTTCCGCTAGTTCCTGGTGCTACTTTATTATCTATTAATGTTTCATTATTATATGTTGATAATAAATCTACACTTTGTACTAAATCTTCTGTTCCGTTCACTTTAAATACCCAATTGGCTATTTCTGCTGTTCCACTTCCTTGTACTTGTGACATGTATTTTGAAAATGTTTTACCTCCTATAAATGATAAAATTATAGCTAATAAAATCAATATGACAAATAAAATTTTTTTATTCTTTTTCAAATAGGCATACCTCCTTCTTATTATTTTTCCTTTGGATTTTTGATAGATAATTTTGAAATTAAAAATTTGACATAAATTATAGAAAAAACTAACCAGATTATACTTCCATATTTTGTAATTGTCAACTACTTTTTGATATTTTTAGACTTTTTTCATCGCAAAATTCGACAAAAATCGCTCTTGACTTTATGTATATTTCACTGTATAATACAGATATTCATATTCAAATATTTTATTTCGTTTTATTCCAATTTAAAAATAATTTAATAATAAGGAGGGATTTTTTGAATAAAAAAATTTTTATATTATGCATATTTTTTATCGTCGTATTAGTAGTTCCTTTTTTTAGCAAATCTAGTTTTTCTAAATACGTATTTGACTATTCATTTTTATCAGCAAAAATAAAAATTGATAAAAAGCCTGAAATAGAAGTTATATCTGTTTCAAACACTAATACTGGATATGAAAATTATGCAAATAAAACGCATAAAATAGAACTAAAGGTAAAAGTAAAAGAAAAAAATATAGCTATAAATAATTTTAATACTTCACACATAAAAATTTTAGTAAATAATGAAACTTATACTCATTCATTTCAAGTAAATTTACTTTCTAATTATAATGGAGAATTAATTTATAGTATTTTAATTACAAGCATATATGGAAACGGTTTTTTAACCATAACTTTTCCGGAAGGAATAATACAAGATACATCTGGACAAGTAAATGATTTACTTAATTATAATACTAATATTTTAATTGATAATATTGCACCAAAAGCTACATGTGAGGAATTATCTATAGAAAATCAAAAATCTAAATATGTTATAAATTCTAATGAACAGTTACGACCTTTTGATAATTGGGATTTATCTAATAATAATACATCTTTATCTAAGATTTTTGCTTCTCCTATATATTATCCTATTAATATAACTGACTACGCTGGCAATGTTGCAGACGTTTTTGTTGATGTAAAAAATGCTACAAATACAGTTCTATACTATCAAAATTACAATGGCTATCGTTTAAGCGGTTTTAATAGTAGTGGTGAAATTTCTGGAAAGCAAGCAATACTTGATGGTACTAATAATAAAACCGAATTTGTAATTGCATGTATAGAGGGTGATATTCCTAGTGATTCTTTACAAATACGAGGATTTGATTATACTTATTGGGGCGAAGGTAGTTCTTATACATGTTTGACCTCTGAACTCGAATCTCATCATGGCTATAGCCCAAGTCCTAATACTTGGTATGATACTTCTGTATATCATTGGTTTCGTTTTTCTAGGAAAATCTGTATTCTTTTAGGTGGTCATGGTCATAATACCCCAAACTATACATGTAAAGGAACCTCTAACCCTATTCCAGAGGAAATTGCAAAACAAAATCTATATGGACTTTCCGGAATTGCTTTTAATTTAAAGGACTCTTCTGAATACTCTATTGTTTATCAGATTTGTGTTCATGATGTAGGTTGGCTAAGGGCTTCTTCTGATGGTGAAGAAACCACTTATTCACATGATAAACCTTTTTCTGCTATTAGAGTTAATATTGTTCCTAAATCAGAAAAAAAATATCTTGTTGACTACTGGAATTCTTACATTGGTACTAATAAAATGGATTAATTTTTTATATTCACTCCTATAATTCCACCTAATATTCCAAAAACTATTCCTGTAATTATCATAATGATAGATTGAATTGTTAATGCAAACTCTAAACTAAACACACTTGAAAATAAGTACAATAATATTATATATATTCCGCCCTATCACCCCTCCATTTATTAATCCATTCTTTTTTATTTTCATATTGCTTATTGAGCTTCCTATTAATATACTAATTGCTGTAATTATAATTATTGTTGGATTTATTACATTTTCTGATACATTTGTATATGTTAATACAATTGATAATATTAATAAAAAAATAAATGTTGTGATTAATGCAATTCCTAATCCTTTCAAAATATTTATAATACTTTTATTTTTTGAAACTTCCGTATTTTCCATATTAATTCTTATGATATGTAAATATCATAATCTCCTTTCTTGTTTTTTCTTTTTAATTTATATTTATAAAAAAAAGAAATAGAACTATTTATCTATTTCTTTTTTATTTAAGAATAAAATTTTTTCTAAATTTTCTATAAATTTGACTATTATATCTTCTCTTGCAAATTCTTTTCCAAATTCTTTTTTTAATGATGTTGCTATATCTTTTGTTTCTTCTGAAAATTCGTCTTCATTTACATTAAAGCCTAAGCTTATTAATAAATAATTGATTTTTTCTGATATAGTATTTATCTCTGTAAGTATTCCACATATTTTTTTGTTGTTTAATATTAAATCATTTGGTTCTTTTATTTCTAACTTATATCCATATAAATCATAAATTGTTTTCTGCATACATTTTGCAATTTTGATTGTTAATCCTTCTAGCTCCCTTATTTTACATTTTGGTTTTAATATTATTGTCATTGCTATGTTCTTATTTTCTCCAGTATACCATGTTCTGCCTTTTGTCCCTATTCCTGCTGTTTGTATTTCTGCTATAATTAATTTTCCATTAGTATCTGATTGTAATGCAATTTCTTTTGCATATTTGTGTGTTGAAGATATTTCTTTATAATATTCTATTTTTTTTCCTATTTTTTTTGTACTTGCATTTTTTATTTTTTCTATATTCATTTCTCTTTCTCCTATATTTCCAGCTTTTTATAGATTGAATTCATTTTTATTTTAATATAAACTAATTTTTCACTTAATAACTATTTCTCTTACTAAAATATGGTGTTTTTATTGACAAAAGCCTTATTTTAGTGTTATTTTTATAAAAAAATAACAGATAATTCCTTATCTGCTATTTATGGCTGGGCTGGCTAGATTCGAACTAGCGCATGCCAGAGTCAAAGTCTGGTGCCTTACCGCTTGGCTACAGCCCAATATATACATGGGGTGGAAGATGGGACTCGAACCCACGGTCTCCAGTGCCACAAACTGGCGCGTTAACCAACTACGCTACATCCACCATGGTTTATATGCACCTTTTGATTAGCACATTACATATTTTAACCTATTTCACCCCATTTTGTCAACTATTTTATAAATTTTTTTTCAATTTCTATAATTTTTTGTTATAATTCACAGTCTCAAATCTATTTTATAGAATATATATTAATATTGAGCCAAGAAGTTACTCAATATAATATACATACATTCTTACTAATTTTATTTTAGATATTTTTTTATTTATCATTATAATAGCACTTAAAATAACTTGGATTAACTAATTATTTTTTAGCTACAACTCATAATTAATTTTAACTATGAGTTATAACCTCATTGTACATCATATATTTTAATACTTTAACATTATTTACAAAAATTCAAATTTTATTCAGTAGTTGTTAGACTACTTGGATCTATTCCATATTGTTGATATAGCCATGAAGTATAATCAAATGGTGTTAAAGTTTCTGGTAATCCGTAATCAACTCCATTAGTTTCAACTCTTATTGATGTAATTACAGGAGGATTAACTGGTTTACTAACTTCCTGTGAACTACTATCTGTACTTTCAGTACCTTCTGAATCACTACTTGAAGTTACTTCAACTTCTTCTATTTTATGTACAACATCCATTCCTTCTATTACTTTTCCGAATGATGTATATTGTCCATTAAGACCTGTATTTTTAGCTGTCATTATGAAAAATTGTGAACTTCCTGAATTATATGATTCTTCTGTTAATGATGAAGAATAACTTGTATAATCTGATCTTGCCATTGCGACTGTTCCTTCTTCAAATTGTAATTTATTATCTACTCCATTTGCTATAAATTCTCCTTTTATTGTGTATTCTGTGCTATCTCCATCATCTTTTAAATCACTAGTTGTTGCTAATCCTGTTCCATCTCCATTTTTATCTCCACCTTGAATCATAAAATCTTTTACAATTCTGTGGAATGTTAATCCATCATAAAATCCTCTATTTGCTAATGTTATAAAATTTGCTACTGTTTCTGGTGCATATTCAGGATATAGCTCAAACTTTACTGTACCAAAATTTTCTACCTCCATTGTTGCTACTGGTCTTTTTACTTCCATTGTAGCATTTTGATAATATCCATATGCTACTACTCCGATTAATACTATTAATACAATTAAAGCCACTATCCATAAAATATTTTTTAATTTTCCCATTTAATTCACTTTTCCTTTCCTTTTTAATTTTTTACATTCAAAATTATTTATTATTTTCACAATTCTTTAAATGAACTTTCGATTTATGTACTTATATACAAATATTTTTACTTTTTTCTAAATAATATTGTCAAATACAAATTGTTCCTGCATTCTTTTTAAAGATTGTTTTATTGTTCTTGCTCTTACTTCTCCTATTCCGTCTACTTCATCCAAACTTTCAATATCTGCTGCCAATATATGTTGAAATGATTTAAATTCCCCAACTAAATTTTCTACAATATTTGTTGGCATTCTTGGAACTTTGCTTAATATTCTATATCCTTTTGGATATACTGCCACTTCATCATAATTATCCATATACTCATATCCTAATATTTTTGCTATTGTTGATTCTTTGAGTAAATCTTCATATTCTAATTCCTTCAACTCTTCTAGTATTTTAGATGGATCTTTTCTCTTTTTTATTAGATAATCTTTTATAATTAGACTTTCTTCTTTTTCTAATCCACCTATTAATTCATCAAGTTGCATTTTTACTAGTCTTCCGTCACTTCCAAGTTCATATATTTGCCTTTGTATTTCTTCAACTATTCTCATAACCATTTCTGCCCTTTGAATTGCAAGTACAACATTTTGTAATGTTACTATATCATTAAATTCATATTCATTCAATATATTTAGCTTATTATCAAATACTTTTTTATATTTTTCTAAAGTTTGTATTGCTTGATTTGCTTTATTTAGTACTACATCTGTGTCTTCTAAAACATATCTATCATTGCCTTTAAATACTGTAATTATATTTCTCCTTTGAGAAATACTTATAACTAATTCTCCTGTTTGTTTTGCTGTTCTTTCGGCTGTTCTATGTCTTGTCCCTGTTTCTGTTGTTGGAATTTCTCTTTCTGGAATTAGCTGGGCATTTGCATATAGTATTCTTTTTAAGTCTCCACTTAGTACTATTGCACCATCCATTTTTGCTAATTCATATAGTTTTGATGATGTATAATCTTCATTTATAACAAATCCTCCATCAACAATTTCTTTTAGTACTTCTGTATTATCTGTTATTAATAGCAATGCTCCTGTTTTAGCTCTTAAAATATTTTCTAATCCATCTCTTATTGGTGTTCCTGGAGCTATTAATTTTAAAACTGATGTTATGTTGTCTTCTTTTATCTTTTTCAAAATTAATCTCCTTTCTTCCCCTTTGTTTTTTACATATAAAATTATTTATTTATGATTATAATAATACTTGACTCACTATATGTTCAAACTTTTTTATTACTCTCTTTTAAAAATTTTTATATTTTATCAATTCTTTTTATTACTATTTTAATCCTGTCTTTTTCATTGCTTCATTTATATTGCCAACACCTATTATATCTAATTTATATTTTTCTTTCAAGTCTTTTTTGTTAGATTGTGGAATTATACAACTTTTAAATCCCAATTTTTCTGCTTCTTTCAACCTTTTATCTATCAAATTAATTCTTCTTACTTCTCCTGTTAATCCCACTTCTCCTATGATTACCATATCTTTTGGAATTGGCACATTTTTATAACTAGATGCTACTGCCATTATCATGCCTAAATCTATTGATGGTTCATTAACTTTTATTCCCCCTACTAAATTCAAATATATATCTTGACTTCCTAACATAATTCCTGCTCTTTTTTCTAAAACTGCAATTAATAATGCTAATCTGTTATAATCTGTTCCATTAGCAGTCCTCTTAGGAAATCCAAATATACTTTGGGTAGTCAATGCCTGTAATTCTATCAATATTGCCCTTGTTCCCTCTATACTTGATACTATACATGAACCAGCTGGATTATCTTCTCTTTCTGAAATTAGTATATCAGAAGGATTTGTGATTTCACACATACCTTCTTCATTCATCTCAAACATTCCTATTTCATTTGTTGAACCAAACCTGTTCTTTACTCCTCTTAACACTCTATATGAAAAATATCTTTCACCTTCAAGATATAACACTGTATCTACCATATGCTCTAAAACTCTTGGTCCTGCTATATTTCCTTCTTTTGTCACATGCCCAATAATAATTGTTGTAATTGCCCTTGATTTACAAACTCTCATTACTTGTGAAGTAATTTCTCTTACTTGGCTAACACTTCCTGCTGCTGCACTAATCTCTTCTGAATACATTGTTTGAATTGAATCTATTATTACCAGTTTAGGATTTATCTCCATAATTGCCTGATTTACTATATCTATATCTGTTTCACCTAAAAATAATATATCATCATTATTTATACCTAATCTATCAGCTCTCATCTTTATTTGCTCTGCTGACTCTTCTCCTGAAACATATAAAACTTTTCCATCACCTTTAACCTTATCACATATTTGTAAAATTAAAGTAGACTTTCCTATACCTGGCTCTCCCCCAAGTAAAACTAATGAACCCTTAACTAGTCCACCACCTAAAACTCTATCTAATTCACCAAACCCAGTTGAAGTTCTTAATGTTTCTTTTGCTTGATATGAATTTAGTTTTTGCGGTTTATTTTCACTTTTATTTAATTCACTATGTTTTCCTTGTTTTGTTTCTACCACTTTTTGCTCATAAAAACTATTCCAACTATTACATGCTGGACATTTTCCAAGCCATTTACTAGACTCATTTCCACATTCACTACATACAAAAATAGTTTTACTTTTTGCCATTTTGTCCAATTGGGGACGTTTCCGTTTGGACATTTTTATGTCACCCCCACTTCCTCCTTTCCATTGCTCTTTCTATAATTTTTCTATTTATTCCTAATATCCTTGAAATCTGCACTTTTGTTGTTCCTTCTATCACTTTCAATTGTTGTAATTTTTCATTTCTTTTTTTCTTATCGTAGTCTTTAATTTCTCTTATATTTTGTATTTTCAGTATCTTACGTATTTTTTCTATTACTTGTTCATCTGTTAATTTTTCTATTCCTTCATATTCGACTTCATCATTAATACATTCACTTTCATAACTATGTAAAATTACAAAGTTTTCTATTGCTTCTTTTTCATTTTTACTCAATATAGATAAAATAACTTTTGGATTTGTAATCTTTTCACCATGAATAAATTCATTATAACTACTCCATTTATATTTTTCTGTACTTGCTATTCCTGCTTTTAATGGATTTTGATGTATATATTTGCATAATCTAATCAAATATCCTTCTGTTTCTACATTTTTACTTATAAATCTATTTTGAAATAAATGTCCTTCTTTTTTATATTTTTTAGCAAAATAATTTGAATATGATATTTCCATGCCTTGCATTATTTTAGAAATTTTATTATCTTTATCAAAAATTACTAAATGTACATGATTAGTCATTAAACAATATGTATATATTTCATATTGATATTTCTTTTTGTATATTTTTATTATGTCTAAAAATTTATTGTA
Source organism: uncultured Clostridium sp. (assembly GCA_930982035.1). Classification (GTDB taxonomy): domain Bacteria; phylum Bacillota; class Clostridia; order TANB77; family CAG-508; genus CAG-269. The sequence goes on along the minus strand of CAKNJL010000032.1, from coordinate 13,804 downwards.
ATCTTGCTCATCATAAAATATATCTTGTCTATCATTTCCTCTTAAAATAATATGATATATTTGTGAATTACTAATTTTTCTTGCAATACGGGGCAAATTTCATCTCTCCTTACATTATAATTTTTTATTTAAATATAAATAACTATATTTATTAGTTTTGCCCCTAAAATTCAAAAGTAATATACTTTATTAGCAATTAAATTTGAATTTACTAATTTAATTATAAGAAACTATATAAATCTTTTAGATTTTCTAAGATTTAGTGAAAATAAAAATTAAATATTTCTTTCTGCCTTGAACCCCATCTATTAAAGTTTCATGCTTTTCTTATTGTATAGAAAAAATCGGAAACGCACGCCTTTCTTATAACAAAAAAAGTATAGCATATTTTTCCATTTTTTGCTATACCTTTTTACAATAAAATTCATATCTATAAAAATGTCCAAACAGAAACGTCCCCAATGGACATTATACTTCTGTTTTCTTTTTTCCAAATGATATTTCTTGGAATAAGAAATCATGTACTTTTTCCCATGTTATTTCTTGATGTAAAAATTCATTTATTTCATCTTCTACTTTTTGTTGATATGGAGTTAATTCTACTTTTATTTCTTTATTCCAATCAATTTCCTGGAACCAGAACGCTTTGAATTTTGACCAGAATCCTTGTTTTACTGGTAATTTTTTGTTATTTGATGCTTGTTCTGGTTGGTTGTTTCCATTGAATTCTTGTTGATTGTTTTCATTTCCATTTTCAAATTGTACTCCACCGAATACATTATTTTCTTCTCTTATATCTGCCATTTATTTTTCCTCCTTTGTAGCTTTTATAACTTCACTATAATATTTATACTATATTTTTACTTTTTTAGCAATAGTTTTTGGTACCTTTTTTTATTAAATATTAGTTACAATTTTATTACATTTTTGTTACATTTTACTAAATTATTCAATCCTAAATAGTAATTATCCAACTTCTATGTATTCTTCCATTGCTTTTATACATTTTAGTTTTATTATTTGATTTTCTACATTTTTTGAAGTTTTATAATGTGCTAATATATAATTTTTAGTATGTCCTTGCCATACTCCATTTTTTTCTTCTTCAAAAAGCACTTCTACATCTTGCCCTATATATTTTTGATTATATTCTCTTTCGTTTTTATTTGATAATTCTATTAATTTTTTACTTCTTTCTTCTTTTTTATTTCCATCTATTTGATTTTCCATTTTTTCTGCTTTTGTTCCTTTTCTTGGTGAATATTTGAATATATGCATTTTATAAAATTTGATTTCTTCTAAAAATTTATATGTAGTTTCAAATTCTTCTTCACTTTCTCCTGGAAACCCTACAATAATATCTGTTGTTAATATTGCATCACTGAAGTTTTTTCTTAATAGATGTGCAATTTCTTTAAATTGTTCTATTGTATATCTTCTATTCATTCTTTTTAATGTTTCATCACAACCACTTTGTAATGATAAATGAAATTGATGACATATTTTTTCTAATTTTTTTAATCTTTCTACAAATTCTTCTGTTATAATCAATGGCTCTATAGAACCTAATCTAATTCTTTCAATTCCCTCTACTTTGTTTATTTCTTCTAATAAATCTATTAATTTATATCCATTATTAAAATCTTTTCCATATGATGCAATATGAATTCCTGTTATTACTACTTCTTTTATTCCATTTTTTGCAATTTCTGTTATTTCAGATATTACATATTCTGGTTTTCTGCTTCTTACTCTTCCGCGTGCATATGGGATTATACAATATGAACAAAATCTGTCACAGCCGTCTTGAATTTTTATTACAGCTCTTGTTTTTTCTGTAAATATAACATCTCCAAATTCTATAAATTCTTTTTGTTGCATAACATCTTCTGTTTTTATTTCTGGTATTTTACTTTCTATATATTTTCCAACATATTTTACTATATCTTTTTTTTCATTATTTCCTAAAACTAAGTCTATTTCTTCCATTTGCTCTAGCTCTTCTTTTGCTGTTTGGGCATAACATCCACAAGCTACAATAATGGCATCTTTGTTTAATTCTTTTTCTCTTCTTAACATTTGTCTTGATTTTCTATCAGACATATTTGTTACTGTACAAGTATTGACAATGTAAATGTCTGCTTTTTCTGTATGCTCAACTATTTTGTAACCTTTTTCTATAAATTGTTGTGCCATTGCATTTGTTTCATATTGATTTACTTTACAACCTAATGTAATAAATGCTACTTTTTTCATTTTTATTCACTTTCCTTCCTAATGCACAAATCATTTTTTTATTTCAATTATTTTTTAACATTCTATTTTCATATGTTAACAATTATCCCATATTTTCGCCTTATTTTCAAGCTAATTTGCTTTTTTTACTATTTTATGTTATATATAATTTATCTATAAAAAATTTTCTTATATCCTTTTTTACTGTATGATATAAGACTTAAAAATTTAAGGAGGAATGCATATGACAGCAACAAAAACAATCGAAACAGGTCGGTTATATGGTGTTATTACCCCAATTTTGCCAGATGGTTCTTTTATAAAATGTGAACCTGTATTTGTTGACATTTGGCCTTGCAAACATCCATCTAATTATTATTTGGGCATAAAGCAAGCATATGATAAAAAGACTGGAATATCTCACTTTGAGGAGATTGACATTAATTCATACGGAAAGACCATTTTTTTACCTGCAAGCCATAAAAAAGTAAATGATGGAAAAAAATATTTTGTCATGTTCCAATCAACAAAAAATCATACAAAACCTGAATTGCAAAATTATTGCAAAACCCCATCAATTTCATTGGCAACACCTGATTCTATTTACATTTTGAACATTGGCATATTATTCCCAAACAAATTTGTTGCAATAATTGCCGATAGAGAATTATCAGATGAAGAAATGTTGGCTATCATCAGGTAATTACCAGCATTTTAAAGAGGGGCTCCTTTTTAAGGCCCCCTCTCTTTTTTTACTATATCTCTTCTATCTTGAGTTTTTTCCTTCTAACACATCTAAATTATCTAATGCTTTTCCTGTTCCTAATGCTACACATGATACTGTGTCTTGTGCTATCATAACATTAATTCCTGTTTTTTCTTGTAATAGTTTGTCCAATCCATCTACTAAACATCCTCCGCCTGTCATATAGATTCCTTTATCACTGATATCTGCTGAAAGTTCTGGGGGTGTTCTTTCTAATACAGAATGCACAGCATCTACAATCATCATTGCTGGTTCTAGTAATGCTTCTAGCATTTCACTTGAATGTACTGTTAATGTTTTTGGTAGTCCTGTTACTAAGTCTCTTCCTCTTATATCCATTTCTGTATCTTGTATTTTTGGGTATACACAACCTATATTTACTTTTAAGTCTTCTGCTGTTCTTTCACCTATCATGATATTGTGTTTTTTCTTTATATATTTTACTATATATTCATCAAATTTGTCTCCAGCTACTTTTAATGAAGTATTTACAACAGATCCTCCTAATGATATGACAGCAATATCTGTTGTTCCTCCTCCTATATCAACAACCATATTTCCACATGGTTTTGATATATCTATTCCAGCTCCAATCGCTGCTGCTATTGGTTCTTCTATTAAATATACTTTTCTTGCCCCTGCTTGTGTAGCTGCATCTATTACTGCTTTTTTCTCTACTTCTGTTACTTGTGAAGGTATACAAATCATGATTCTTGGTGAAAAAATAAATTTACCACAAACTTTATTTATAAAATGTTTTAACATTTTTTCTGTTACTGTATAATCTGATATAACTCCATCTCTTAAAGGTCTTGTTGCAACAATATTTCCAGGTGTTCTTCCTAACATTCTTCTAGCTTCTTGTCCAACTGCTAAAACATCACCAGTAATATTATCAACTGCAACAACTGAAGGTTCTCTTAATACGATTCCCTTTCCTTTTACATATACAATAACTGTTGCTGTTCCTAAATCTATCCCTACATCTTGACCAAATTTAAACATTTGCATATCTTCCCTTCCTACTTTTATTACAAATTCATTACAATTATATTACAATATTGTTATTTTTTCAACCGTTTTTGGAAAAAATTATTTTCATTATAATAAAAATTACTATTCAATCTATTTTATAGAATGTATATATATTAATATTAAGATTATTTTACAACCTGTGAATTATAACAATAAATATGATAATGAATGCTACACCAATTATTATTTTTTTCCATAGATTAGCATTAGGGATTATTTTTATTACTTTTCCAACAACCATTTCTTGGGTTATTGGTTCATCTTGTGTATTATTTGCATCTCCTTTTGCTATCAATTTATCATTTTGCTTTTCTATTAGTCTATGTGTTATAAGGCTATTATCTTTTTCATATACTATAATATCATCTTCTTTTACATCTTTTGTTAATTTAACAATTACTCCATCTCCAATTTCTATGGTTCCAGACATACTTCCTGTTAAAACTTCTAGAAATGTATATCCAAATATATTTGTATAGTTTTCTTTTGTTATACTTTTTTGTATCAAAATATATACTAACAATATTATTACTACTACTATTATTATATCTAAAATAATCTTTAAAACTTTTTTTAACATATACTCTCCCGTTTTTATCCATATAAATAATTATATATATCATAATCTCTAAGTATTTTTCTTACATAATTATTTGTTTCTTTGTATGGAATGTTTTCTATATCAGATCCATCTGCTTTTATAATTTGTTTTTCTATCCAGTTATTAACTGTCCCTATCCCTGCATTATATGCAGCTAGAGCAACTTCTATATTTCCATATTGATTCAATAATGTTGATAAATACTTTGTTCCAATATTTATATTATTATCAATATCTAACAATTCCTCTTTTATATTTTCTGTGTCAATATCTATATTATTTTTCTTTGCAACATCTATAGCTGTATCTTCCACTATTTGCATTATTCCTATTGCTGATTTATTAGATACAGCTTTACTTTCAAAGTTGCTTTCTGCTTTTATTACAGCATAAATTAAATTTTCTTCTACACTATATTCTTCTGAATATGTGGCTATAATTTCACTATATGTTTTTGGATATATTGATTTTAGGATATTATCTTTAAATAATACAAAAATTAGAATCATAATAAGTATAACAATTATTACACTTATAAGAATTTTCTTGTTTTTATTCAACCTATTTTCTCCTCCATTATTTCTGTTTCTTTAAAACATAAATTCATCTAGTCAATTTTGAAGTAAAATTATTTTACTTACAATCATACCAATTTTTTGCTTCTGATATATCAGCTATAAGTGGCACTTTCAACTTTATAGCTGACTCCATTTCTTGTTTCATTATTTGTTTTACTTCTTCTTTTTCGCTTTCTGGAGCTTCTATCATCATTTCATCATGTACTTGTAAAACTATTTTTGATTCTAATCCCCTATTTTTCAATTCTTTGTTTACATTTATCATTGCTATTTTCATTATATCTGCAGCTGTTCCTTGTATTGGTGTGTTCATTGCTACTCTATTTCCAAATTGTCTTACCATATAATTTTTTGAATTTAGTTCTGGAACATATCTTCTTCTATGAAATAGAGTTTCTACATAACCTTTTTCTTTTGTCTTTTCAATAATATTCTCCATGAATTCTTTTATTCCTGCATATTCATTTAAATATTCATCTATATACTGTTTTGCTTTTTTTCTAGATATTCCTAATTGTTCGCCTAATCCAAAATCACTTATTCCATATACTATCCCAAAATTAACCGCTTTTGCATTACTTCTTTGTTCTTTTGTAACTTCTTCTATTGGTGTTTTAAATACTTTTGAAGCCGCTTGTTTGTGAATATCTTCATTATTTTCAAAAGCTTGTATCATATGTTTATCTTCTGAAATATGTGCTAACACTCTAAGTTCTATTTGTGAATAGTCTGCATCTACATATACTTTTCCTTCTGCTGGTTTAAATACTTTTCTGACTCTTTTCCCTAATTCAAATCTTGTTGGAATATTTTGCAAATTTGGTTCTGTTGAACTGATTCTTCCTGTGGCAGTTATTGTTTGATGGAAAAATGAATGTATTCTTTTAGTTTTTGGATTTATAAATGGTTTTAGTCCTTCTACATATGTTGAATTTAATTTCATTAATTGTCTATATTCTAATATTTTTCCTATTATTGGGTCTTCTCTTTTCAATTTTTCTAAAACATCTACATCTGTTGAATAACCATTTTTAGTCTTTTTTATAACTGGTAATTGCATTTTTTCAAATAGGATTTCTCCTAGTTGTTTTGTAGAGTTTATATTAAACTCTTCTCCTGCCATTTCATGTATAACTTTTGTTAAAATTTCGATTTGAGATGTTAATTCTTTTCCAAATTCATTTAGTTCTTCTTCATCTACATACATTCCATTCCACTGCATACTTGATAATACTTCGATTGTTGGTATATCTATATTTGTGTATAAATCAAAACTGTTTGTATCTTTTAATTTTTCTATGATGATATCATTAATTTTGTCTATTATATATACATATAAATTATATTTTTCTGAATCTTTTTTATTATCTTCTACATTATTATCATCGAATAATGTCATTTGTTTTTGGTTATCCTCTTCTGTTCCTATATATTCGTCAATATCTAGTTCTAGATATTCCATCGCTAAATTTTTCAATTCTAATTTGTTGTTTGTAGGATTTAATATATATGCTCCAACTGATATGTCATTTTCAATCCCTTCTAAAGTTATTCCCACTTGTTTTAATAATATATATTCTTTAGTTATATTGATTCCTGTTTTTTTGATATCTTTATTTTCAAATATTTCTTTAAATTTTGATATTTCATTTTCTTGTAATTTTATATAATATGCTTCTTGCTTTTCTTTATTATATATACTTATACCTTCTATTCTTTCTTTTATAATATTTTCTGGATTTTCATCTTTTTTTGTTTGTAAATAAAATATCATACTGTTTTGTTCTTTTATTATATTTAGTACTTCTTCTATTGATTTATCTACTACTGCAAATTCTATTTTGTATTTTTGCTCTTCTTCGCTATTTTTTTCTCCTGTTAGTCCAAACCTTTCAATATATCTGTTGAAATTTAATTCTTTAAATATTTTTAATACTTTTTCTTTGTCCCATTCTTCTACTTTAAATTGTTCTAAAGTATCTTCTATTGGTACTTCTAAATTTATAGTTCCTAATGTTTTAGATAATTCTGCCAATTCTTTGTTATCTTTTATTTTCTCTCTTTGCTTTCCTTTTAAATCATCTTCATTTTTTTCTATTTTGTCATATAAATTTTCAATTGAACCATATTTTTTGATTAATGTTAATGCTGTTTTTTCTCCTACTCCAGGAACACCTGGTATATTATCTGAACTATCACCTTGTAAGCCTTTTACTTCTATCAATTGTTTTGGCTCTATGCCATATGTTTCTATAATTTTATTTCTGTCAAATACGTCTGTTTCAGTTTTTCCTCCTTTTGTTCTAGGAATTCTTATTTTTACTTTGTCTGTAGCTAATTGAAATGTATCTCTATCTCCTGATAATATGGTAACATCAAGACCTTGATTTTCTCCATATCTAGAAAGTGTTCCTAAAACATCATCTGCTTCATATCCTTCTTTTTCTACTATATCTATATTCATTGCTCTTAGTATTTCTTTAATTACAGGCATTTGCTCTGCAAGTTCATCAGGCATTCCTTTTCTGTTAGCTTTATATCCTTCATATAATTTATGTCTTGCCGTTGGGGCCTTTAAATCAAATGCAACTGCCATATATTTTGGTTTTACATCTTCTATTAATTTAAATAAGATTGCTAAAAAACCATATACTGCATTTGTATATTTTCCATCTTTAGTTGTAAGCATTTTACTCCCCATAATTCCATAAAACGCTCTATTCATTATACTATTTCCATCAATTAAAACAAAATTATCCATGTTTTCCTCCTTAGGGATTAAGAATACAATTTTAAAAAGCAATTACATTAAGGCGACGTTACTTTGGTATCACAACCACATATATTTAAACGTAAAAAGGTTGCACCAGTCACAATCGTATCGAATGGTTGCTTATGCGGTATTGTAAAATAAATATAATTGCTCTTTGGCACATTCCTTCAATCCCTTTTAATATTTAGTATTTAGATTTTATTTTTAATTTTCTGTTATTATACAATGACCATAAGTAAATTCCTAATACCATGAAAAAGGTAAATGACGTTCCATTTCTCCATCCATCACCATTTATTAAAAATACACTGTTTGCAAATTGACTTACAATTGCTATTTGAATTATTAATTGCATATTTTCTTTTTTTTGCCACATTATCAATGGGAATAACCACATTATATACCATGTTTGAAAATTTGTGATTAATAAAAATAAGAATGCCATTAAAAAATATTCATATTTTCTTGATTCTTCTCCAAATTTAATGTTCTTTTTAAATAATAATGTAAGATTTGTAAAGAAATATATAATAACAAAAGAAATTAAGAATATTTTATTTACATTAGGTATTAAATCTGGTATATCAAAATATTCCATCAATATTATGTAGAAATTCTTAGCAAATTTTTCTTGTTGAGTCATTATTCCACTTAGTACTTGAATGTCTTGTACATAAATCAAATATGTAACTCCTACCATAAGTATAAACAGTATACCATATAAAATACATCTTTTAAACCTTTCTAATGGCTTTTTATCCCTAAAATAATATATTATGATAAGTGGTAATAATAATATTGTAAAATATTTTATTGCTGTCGCAAGTGCTAAAAATAATATACTTAATATCAAGTTTTTTCTTTTTAATAAGAAATATATTGAAGCTAATACAAATGTAAGTACATATATATCATTATGTACATGTGCAATTCCTTCTATAAACATATATGGATTTAAACCATATATTAATGTGAATATCTTTTTTCCTGATATTTTGTATATTAAATAACAGTTTAAGATATGTGCTCCTACATTTAGCAGTTTTAAAACTAGTAATGCTATATCTATATTTCCAAATGTTATTCCTGAAATTATCTTACAAATTAGTGTCCATATTGGTCCATATACTACTGTTGTATCTGACCAATAATTTCTATATCCTTCTGCTAAAGTTGTATCCTTTGATAAATCTATATTGTTTTCATCTACAAAGTCTTTTATTGTTACATAATATGGATTTTGTCCATATTTGCTGTCTAGTCTTCCAATACCTAAATAGTAGAATACATCTGAACTTATAATTGGTAATACTACTACAAATATTAGTGATATGATTGCTATATAAATATACATTTGTTTATTGTTTTTGAATATTTTTTCTCTGTTTTTTATTATTAAGAAATATGTTATTGTTAATACTGTTAGTATTATTATGTATATTGTTGTTTGGCCTAGTCTATTTGAATCGTTTAAACAGAATTTGAAGTATTCATCAAAGTTTAACACGGTTCCATTGTTTATCATGTATATTATTGATGGTATTGCAAACATTATTGATGCAATTGCAAATATTATTAATAGGATTTTTTTGTTTTCTGTTAACTTTTGTAGTTTTTCTTTCACTAATTTTTCTCCTTTTTCACATGTGTGAGTCAAATTTTTAATTCTTTAAATGTCAATTATTTTTACAATGATACAAAAAATTTATTTAAAATCACGCAATTTTTCATAACTGCATTTTAATATTTTTTCATATCTCATTTGTATGATTTTCTTATAAAATTCTTTTCTAACATTTGAAATAAATACTGTTTCATCGATAATTTTATTTATTTTTTCTAAATTTATTTTTGGAAATATTCTATATAAAGCATCATTACACTCTTCATCTTTTAGTCCATTTATATATTCGTAATAATTTATTTTTCTATCATTAATTTTTAATGCTGACGTTGGAAAAACATATACCCTTGCTTCCATCTCTTCTTGGTCATTTATAATTTCAACTATTCTTTCATCTGTTAGCTGTGGATATAAACATGAAGCACAATCATAAATTGGAGCAATTTCAATTTTTCTTTGAGTTTCATTTATTAAAAATCCCCAATTACCATTATGTCTATCAAAATTTCCTACCAAACAATCAGCTATGAACATATCCCAAAAAAATTTTTTTAATTCTTTTTCATCATATATTGATTGTTCTTCTATAGTTTCTAATACTTCGCTAAGTTCTGTTCCATAACCATTTTTTGATGTTTCTATTTGACTATTTTTTAATTCAGCAAATTGTTTCAATACAGTTCCATTAGATGTAAAATCTTTACAAGCTACTACTACTTTTTCAGAATTATTTGAATTATATACCCCCAATATTGTGTCTTGTACTTTAAGACCTAGTGTTTTTATTATATTGCAAGCTAAATATTCAGAAATACAATTATTTGAATATCCATGTTCAGAAATTCCTTCATTTATTCCAGGAAATTTTAACATATAATCTTCATTGTTGTATCTTATGCAAATTTTACCTCCATTTTTTCCTCCGTAATATTTAAATTTATTTATTTCACAATTCGTAAAATCTATCATTATCTAATTCACTCCTATTCACTAATCAAATTTTAAAAACTTTAAAATTCTTTTTTTCAAATTAATCCTCCGTAAATATATTTTTTATAAAAATAGTCACATTGCTCTTCTGTTATATCTCCATCTACAAATGCACTATTTACCGAACCTTGTAGCTCATTTATTAAACAATCTAGATAACTCACATTGTTTTTTATTCCTTCTTTTAATCGTTTTAAATCTTCTTCCAAATATTTGGGAAGGCATTTTTCTAATATTTTTTCATTATATTTTTCATTCATCATAAAAACCTCTTTATATTGATAATAATACCGTTAAATAATTTTACCACTTTTATAACATTCATATATATAACCTGGATTTTCATAATACATATTACTATTATAGTTGTCAATTTTTTCTATTATCCATGAAGATAATACTTCAATCAATGTCTCTACATATTTGCTTTCATCTTTATTAACCATAATAATTAATCTTTTATAGACTTTTCCAATATCCCAGTATGTAGGTACATCATATTTACATTCAGAAATATTATCATATGTACCAAGTTTTATATTTGCCTTTTCTATAAATTCATTAGCAACTTTTTCTATATTTTCACAATGATATACATCTGCTAATTCATATATTTTTTCTATATTTTCTTTTTTTAATTTTTCTACAATTACTTTTTTAGTATTTTTGGTTTTTCTAGAAATATATTCTATTAAACTACATGTATAAAATAAATCATTTTCTTTTTGTGATTCACCTATCATTTTAAAATTCCTCCGATTTTACAAATTTTAAACATCCTAGTGCTTTATCTGTACAAAATGCTATTTGATGAGTTGGATGTCTGAATTTAGCCAATTCCCAAAAAGCTTCACGGGTAATTTGTCCTGACATTAAATCTGTAATATAATTATAAACTTGGTCGTCAGCCATTGCTCCTATAACAATATCAAAATCATGCTCTTCCCCATTTCTACAATTAATAATAAAATCTAACCACTCTTCTGTCATTATTGCAAATTCCTTTATGTTCAATTTCGGATTCTCATTATATTCATATATATTAATTATTGGTGTATCATATTTTCTTGCCCATCTTTGAGCTTGCTCTTTCAATATTGTACAATAAAAACCATTTCCAAAATCTTTTGTATATTTTCCTTTTTTTATTTCTGGATTTTCGACTTTGCAGTAGCTTCCATGATAAATAATCTGTTTTGCCATATTTTCTTCTCCTTTCATTAAAGTTTGAGTACTTTTTTATCTTCTTTTTATATCTATCTTTTTCTCTAAGTTGATTTATAACCATTAATTTTACTTATATAAACTTTGTGAAATACTCTATGTAACGACTTTAGATTGCATAAATTGATTTTTTGGTTTTATATTTTTCTTATAATAATATAGCATATTTTTTTATTTTTGGCTACATATTTTTCTCATATAGAAAAAAAGATATTACTTATATTGTAATATCTCAAAAATTTATACATACATTCTCTTTATAATCTTTTTTAAGTTTTGCATTTTAACGCCAAAGGTGTGTGCAATGCACACACCTTTTACTAGTTTTTTATTACAATTTTTTTAATATACTTCTTGCCACATGAACGCCTGACGCTGAGGCCATCATTAATCCACGTGTTAATCCGCAACCGTCACCAATGGCATATAATCCGCTTACACTAGTTTCTAACTCTTGAGTCAAATCCACTTTATTACTGTAGAATTTAATCTCAGGTGCATAAAGCAGATTATCTCCATTAGCAAAACCTGGAATCACTTTATCCAATTCTTCTATAAACTTTAAGATATCAGTTAATTCTCTATATGGCATTGCCAAACTAATATCACCTGCTTTTGCAGATGTTAATGTTGGTACTACTGAATTTTGTTCCAGCTCTTCTTGCCAAGTTCTTTTTCCTGCTTTGATATCTTCCAGTCTTTGAACTAATACCTGTCCATCCGCCAATGCATTCATGTTTCTAGCAACATTCCGAGTATATTCCATTGGATCTGCTACTCCTTTTAAATCAAGTGATACTAATAATGCTAAATTGGTATTATCACTACCTTTTCCTTTATTTTTATATGACTGTCCATTTACCAATGTTAGCTCATTAGCATACACTTCTGTAGATACATATCCACTTGGATTTTGGCAAAATGTTCTGACTTTATCATTAAACGGATTTGGTCTTCCTATGATTTTGCCTTCATAAAGATATTCGTTTATTTCAAACATAATATCATTTGGAAGTTCATATCTTATTCCTATGTCAATTGTTGCCGGAGAAGATTTAATATTATATTTATTACACATATTTAATAGCCAATCTGCTCCTCCTCTTCCAACAGCAATAACGACTTTTGGTGCATATGCTTCATACACACTTTTACTTTTTACGTCATGATAAATGATTCCTTTTACCTTATTGTTTTCTATAATAAGGTCATCAGTTTCTGTGTTACATCTTATATCAACACCTGCAACCTGTAAATCATCTTCAATTTCTTTGAAAATATCTGGAGCCTTGTCTGTCCCTATATGACATATCGGAACGCTAATTAGCTCATACCCTATACTTTGTGTTCTTTTCCGTATTTGGGCTATTTTAGAAGGGTCTTTAGTTCCTTCTAATTCCTTGTTCTCTCCAGCTCCATATTGGATATACTGGTGCAAAGTATATCTAATAAGATCTTTTGCTTTTTTTACCCCAGTGTATTTATGCAGATTTCCCCCTACATATAAATCATCATCGTCTTCATTAAAATATGATAGTTTTCCATCTGAGTAAGCACCCGCTCCTGAAAATCCATTTGTTATTGTACAAAATGGTTTACATTTGACACATTTCTCTACCTCTTTTGCCTTTAAAGGACATTTCCTGTTTTCTACTAGCTCTCCTCTTTCTACTAAAAGTATTTTTTTTGATATCGGCTTAGTATTCTTAATCAGCTCATAAGCACAGAATATTCCCGCAGGTCCTGCGCCCACAATGATTACATCATAATTTTTTCTCATAATGTTACCTCCTTAAATGTTAAAATATGATGTTAACCTGTTACTAGCATTATTCTCTAGTCAAAATTTCAACCAGATTACATAATACATTTGCTATAATGATATACCATAACTCTTAAAATGTCAATTATTTTTGCAATAATAATGTATTTAATTTATGATAAAATCACCTTAAAAGTTTAGAAACGAATATTTCAC
>CAKNJL010000031.1 GCA_930982035.1 uncultured Clostridium sp. | reverse complement strand
TAGTAAGAAAACAAATCTTAAAATATTTAAAAAACAGGGATTCAAGGACCGTCCCCTAAATCCCTTTTCGACCGTTCCCTCAATCCCTTATCAAGGAGTGTCACTCAATTTTTTTTGGACTTGAAAAATAAAATGAAATTTGTTATATTAGTTAAGGCATTTATGCCTTAGGAAGGGATGAGTTTAAAAATGAGCAAAATTAGTCCAGAAAAAAAATATGATGATGTAATAACATCAATTAAAATCTTATCACGTAGAGCATTTAGTGAAAATAAGCAAGATGTGCGTGTAAGATTAGAAAATTTAATAACATACTTACAAAGAGTGAGAGAACAAAGACATTTAGCAATGATGTCAGAACATGAAAGAATAGAAAAAATAAGATATAACGAAATTTTAAAGTACATAGATAAAGAATATGATGAGAATAAAAGTAATATAAAAGAAATATGTAGAACCCTTTATAAAAGAGAAGATATGGATATTGTGTTAGGTACTTATAAAAAAGAAGAAATAGAAAGGTAAATCAATGAAAAAAATAGTAGTAGCAACAAATAATGAAGGAAAATTAAAAGAAATAAGAGAAATACTAAAAGATTATCAGTTAGTATCTTTAAAAGAGATAAATTGCAATATAGAAGTGGACGAAGACCAAAATACTTTTGAAGGAAATGCTAAAAAGAAAGCAAAAGAAATATCAGAAAAAGTAAATATGCCATGTATAGCTGATGATAGTGGGCTATGTATAGATAAATATGATGGATGGCCAGGAGTATATACAGCAAGGTTTTTAGGAGAAAATTCAACATCAAAGCAAAGAAATGAATATATCCTTGAAAAAATGAAAAAATTAGAGGAAAATGAAAGATATGCAAGAGTTGAATGTTGTGTAGTATATTATGACAATGAATGTAAAAAAGAAAAATATATAGTAGGGAAAGGTGAAATAAAAGGAAAAATTGCAAGAAATCCAAGAGGAACAAATGGATTTGGTTTTGATGAGATTTTTGAATTGGAAGATGGTAGAACTCTTGCAGAATTAAGTGCAGAAGAAAAAAATAGGATAAGCCATAGAAAATTGGCATTGCAAGATCTGTTAAATAATATGTGATGATTTTTTCTTTTGAAAATAGAATAATATTTAATTTTTTTTCACTTTGTACTGCGAAACGAAAAAGTTTCATGGAGTTTCCTATACAATAAAGAAATCTCTGACCTCAGTTGAGATCAGAGATTTATAAGTTGCGGACATACTTTGCGATATGCTATAATACAATAAAAAATAAACAGATAGGAATTATTCAAATTATTTAGTAATAATCTAGATTTAAAGGAGAAAAAAACATGGTTAAATGGACAAATGAACAATTACAAGCAATAACAGAAAAAGGAAGCAATATCTTAGTAGCGGCAGGTGCAGGTAGTGGAAAAACTGCGGTTTTAGTTGAAAGAATAATAAATAAAATCATAAACGAAAAAATAGATATAGATAAATTATTAGTAGTTACATTCACAAATGCAGCAGCAGGAGAGATGAGAGAAAGAGTATTAGAAGCAATATATAAAAAATTGGATGAAGAGCCAGAAAATGAAAATTTGCAAAGGCAGATTACATTACTAAACAAGGCAAGTATCTGTACAATAGATTCATTTTGTCTAGATATAGTAAGAAATAACTTTTATGAATTAGAAAACATATCTCCAAACTTTAGAATTGCAGATACAACAGAGATAGAACTATTAAAGCAAGAAGTTTTAGAAGACATGTTTGAGGAAAAATATGAGAAACAAGATGAAGATTTTGCAAAATTGATAAATACATATACAAGTTATAGAGATGACACACCACTAAAGGAATTAATATTAAAAATATATACATATATACAAAGTAACCCATTTCCCAAAGAATGGCTAAAAGAAAAAATAGAAATGTTCAACATAAATGAATTAGAAAAAGACTTTAGCAAAAATCCATGGGGACAGATACTTTTAAAAGAAGTTGAAGAAGAAATAATTGATGACATAAATACATTAACAGAAGTAGAAAAAACGTTAAGAAAAGATACCGAATTAGAAAAATTTGCAGAAACAATAGTTGATGATATTGATAAATTAGAAATGTTAAAAGTTAATTTAGATAGTTGGGACAAAGCATATGAAATATATGTCAATTTTGTATTTGCAGTTTGGCCAAGGAAAAAAATAGATTCTGAAATAAAAGATAGAGCTAAAACAATAAGAGATGATATAAAAAAGAAATTTTCAAATAAACTAAACAAAATATTAATATATAATTCAGAAGAAGCAAATCAAGATATATATGATATGTATGAAATTTTATTAAAATTGGAAAATATCATATTAGAATTTGGAGAGGAATTTTCCAAAAGAAAGAGAAATAAAAATATTGTAGATTTTAATGATATAGAACATTTTGCATTAGATATTTTGTTAAAAAATGAAAATGGAAATATAGAAATCACTGAAACTGCAAAAAAGTATAAAGAAAAATTTGTAGAGATTGCAATAGATGAATATCAAGACAGTAATATGGTTCAAGAGTATATATTAACAGCAATTTCTAACAATAACAACATATTTATGGTAGGAGATGTAAAACAAAGTATATATAAATTTAGGCAAGCAATGCCAGAGTTATTTTTATCAAAATACAGAGATTATAAGCTAAAGGCAGAAAAAACTCAAAATGATAATTTAAAGATACAGTTATTTAAAAACTTTAGAAGTAGAGAAAATGTATTGGATTTTACAAATTTAATATTTCAAGACATCATGAGTGAAAATCTTGGAGATATAAAATATAATGAAGAGGAATATTTAAATCTAGGTGCAGATTATAGCAAAATTAATCAAGATTTAGAAACAGAAATAGATATCATAGATTTAAAAGAAAATGAAGAAGAAATAGATATAGATGAAGAATCAGAAAATGCAGAAGAGTTAGAAAAAATAGAAGATATACAAATTGAAGCCAGGTTTGTAGCAAATAAAATAAAAGAGTTAGTAGATAATAAATTCCAAGTATTTGACAGAAAAACAAATAGTTTTAGAGATATTAAATATAAAGATATAGTAATTTTATTAAGGTCTACAAAAATAAATGCACCAATATTTGAAGAAGAAATAGTAAATTTAGACATGCCAGTATTTTCAGAAAGTTCACAAGAATATCTAGACTCTGTAGAAATTCAAACAATAATGAATCTATTAAAAATAATAGATAACCCAATACAAGATATCCCACTAGTTGCAGTTTTAAGGTCACATATTGGTAATTTTACAGATGATGAACTAGTACAAATCAGGCTATCAGATAAATATGATAATTTTTATACAGCTATGCAAAAGGCAAAAATAAATGTTAGCAAAGAATTAAAAGAAAAGATAGATAAATTTTTTGATAATTTAGAAACATGGAGAAAAGATAAAGAATATTTAGCATTAGACGAATTTATTTGGAAACTATATTCAGATACGCATTATTATACATATGTAGGAATGATGCCAAATGGAGATTTAAGACAGGCTAATTTGAAAATGTTATTTGAAAGAGCCAAACAATATGAAACGGCAAGTTTTAAAGGGCTATATAATTTTATAAACTTTATTGAAAGATTACATCTAGGAAGTGGAGATTTAGGTAGTGCAAAATTAATTGGTGAAAATGATGATGTAATAAGAATAATGAGCATACATAAAAGTAAAGGACTAGAATTTCCAGTTGTATTTTTATCAGCAACAGGAAAACAGTTCAACCTTATGGATTTAAATCAAAGTATATTATTACATCAAGAATTAGGAATTGGTGTAAAATATATAGATTATGAAAGACAAGTACAATATGATACATTAACAAAAGAGGCAATACGAAATAAAATCCTTACAGAAACATTATCAGAAGAAATGAGAATATTATATGTTGCATTAACAAGAGCAAAGGAAAAACTATATATTACAGGTTTAAAAAAAGACTACAATAAAGAAATAGAGAAAATGCAAAATCAAGTAAATAGATATAGCAAAACAAATGACAAGATAAATTATATATTGGTAAAAAAATACAAAAAATATCTAGATTGGATATTGTTAGTATATTTATATGAAAAAGATAATGTAGATGATTTACTGAAACTAAATGTTTTTAACAAACAAGACTTATTAAAGACATTTGCAAAGCCAAAAGAAGAGGAAATAGATGTCGAAGAAATTTTAAACAATGTGAAAATAGAAAAAAAGGAAATAGATAAAATCAACAAATTATTAGAATATGAATATAAATATAAAATAGCAACAACAATTCCAACAATGACATCGGTTACAAAAATAAAACAGCTGAAAGAAGAACAAAAAAATAATAAAGAAACAGATAATAATAAGACAATAAAAACAAAGATAAATCAAGAAACAACAGAATATACAAATAACATGGAAAAGGTATATCAATCAATTACAGAAAATGAAGTAAAAGGTAATGTGGAAAAATCAAATATAAATGAAAATATAGAAGAAATATCAGAAACTACTACAATTTTTAATAAACCTAAATTCCTAAGAAAAGATGAAAAGGAAAAATTGACAGGAGCTCAAAAAGGAACATTGGTACATTTATGTATGCAGAGACTAAATGAACAGATAGAATATGATTTAGGAAAGATAAAAGAACTAATAAGTGATTTAGTTACAAGAGAAATTATAACAGAGATAGAAGCTCAAAATATAAACCCATATAAAATATTAGAATTTACTAAATCTAATATTTGGAAAGAATTAAAAAAGGCTAAGAAAGTGTATAGAGAAAGACCATTTTTTATAAATATACCTGCAAAGGAAATATATAATCAGGACCTGGAAGAAGAAATTTTGGTTCAGGGAATTATAGATTTGTATTATGAAGATGAGAATGGAGATATTGTTTTAGTAGATTATAAGACTGATTATGTAGAAAATGGAAAAGAAAATGATT
Source organism: uncultured Clostridium sp. (assembly GCA_930982035.1). Classification (GTDB taxonomy): domain Bacteria; phylum Bacillota; class Clostridia; order TANB77; family CAG-508; genus CAG-269. Next base: position 18,891 of record CAKNJL010000031.1, on the reverse strand, counting down.
TAGTGGAAAAATATAATTTGCAATTAGAATTGTATAAAAAAGCATTAGAAGAAAGTTTAAATAAAAAAGTTAAAAAGACATATATCTATTCAGTATATCTGGGAAAAGAAATTTATTCATAGATTTAACTATGAAGCAATGTATATAAATTACTTGACATAAATAAGAAAAATATGCGATAATGTAGTAGAAATTAGTATTTGTTAAAATTTGTGAAGGGATGTATAAAAATGGATAGAATAAAAACATTTTTGAAATATGCCTTATGGGTAGTATTATTTATAGTATTTTCTGAATTTATAATAAATGTAGGACTAAATTCAACATATAAACCAATAGAACGAAGAGATAATATATCACAAGTAAACATATATCAAGCAGAAGCAACTCTAGTAAATGGAAGAATAAGAGGATTAATTACAAACTCACAACCAGATAATTTAAGTAATAAATATTTGGAATTTGATTTCTACTCAAAAAGAGATGTTTTCCTTGGAAGAAAATTTATAGACATTAATGATTTACAGGAAAATGAAACACAAAATTTTGAGATTTTATTTAAGTTAGAAGATGTAAGTTATTATACAGTAAGTGTGCTAGATGAAAAACCAGAAACAGAAGAGATAGAAATTCTTCCAGAAGGTTGGACAACATCTGAAATTATATTAGCAACAGCAATTACATTGTTGATATTCTGGTAAATAAATATAAAATTTATAAAAATATTTGTATAGCAATATATTTTTCAAAAAATAGTTTTGAAATGTAATATTACACCAAAATTTCACAAAAGTATCCCCAAAAAATCATATTAAAAGTATATATATGATATAATACGATAAGATAATAAATATCAAATGAAGGGGGAATAAAAATGGATGCACAAAAATTTACACAAAAATCATTAGAAGCAATACAAGAAGCACAAAATATTGCAATAGAGAATCAAAATGCACAAATAGAAGAAGAACATCTAATGCTTGCATTAGTAAATCAAGAAGATAGCTTAATAAAAGAATTACTAAAAAAGATGAATATATCACAAGAATTCGAGGATGAATTAAATAACAAAATAGCAAATTTACCCAAGATGACTGGAGGATCAAGACAAGCAAATTCAATATATGTATCACAAGAAGTAGACGCAGTCTTAGCAAATTCAGAAAAAATAGCAAAAAAAATGAAAGATGAATATATTTCTGTAGAACATATAATGATAGCAATAATGGACAATGCAAATAGCTATTTAAAAAATTTATTCAAAAAATATGGATTAAACAAAAATGAATTTCTAAAAGTATTATCAAGTGTAAGAGGGAATACAAGAGTAACAAGTGACAATCCAGAAAGCACATATGATGTACTAAGAAAATATGGACAAGATTTAGTGGAATTAGCACGAAACCAAAAACTAGACCCAGTAATAGGTAGAGACTCAGAAATAAGAGATGTGATAATGATACTATCAAGAAAAACAAAGAATAACCCATGCTTGATAGGAGAGCCAGGAGTGGGAAAAACAGCAATAGCAGAAGGGCTAGCATTAAGAATTGTAAGAGGAGATGTACCAGAAGGGCTAAAAGATAGTACAATATTTGCATTAGATATGGGTTCACTTGTTGCAGGGGCAAAATACAGGGGAGAATTTGAAGAAAGGTTAAAAGCAGTACTTCAAGAAGTAAAAAAGAGTGAAGGAAAAATAATTCTATTTATAGATGAATTACACACAATAGTAGGAGCAGGAAAAACTGAGGGTGCAATGGATGCAGGAAATCTATTAAAGCCAATGCTTGCCAGAGGAGAGTTGCATTGTATAGGAGCAACAACACTAAATGAATATAGGCAATACATAGAAAAAGACCAAGCACTAGAAAGAAGATTCCAACCAGTAATGGTAGATGAACCAAGTGTAGAAGATACAATATCAATTTTGAGAGGAATAAAAGAAAGATATGAGGTATTCCATGGAGTAAAAATATCAGATAATAGTTTGATTTCTGCAGCAACTTTATCAAACAGATATATATCAGACAGATTTTTACCAGATAAAGCGATAGACCTAGTAGATGAAGCATGTAGTTTAATAAAGACAGAAATGAAATCAATGCCAACAGAATTAGATGAAGTATCTAGAAAAATAATGCAGTTAGAAATAGAAGAGACAGCGCTTAGTAAAGAAAAAGATGAATTTTCAAAGCAAAGGTTAGCAGAAATTCAAAAAGAAAAAGCAGAGCTAAAAACAAAATTTAATTCAATGAAAGCAAAATGGGAAAATGAAAAACAAGTAATTGAAAAAGTACAAAAATTGAGAGAAGAAATAGAAAAAACAAATGGAGAAATAGAGCAAGCAGAAAGAAGTTATGATTTAAATAAGGTTGCAGAATTGAGATATGGAAAACTTCCAGAACTTCAAAAAGAATTAGAAAAAGAAGAAGCAGAAGAAAATAAAAAAGAAAATGTTTTATTAAGAAACAAAGTAACAGAAGAAGAAATAGCAAAAATAGTATCAAAATGGACTGGAATACCAGTAGCAAAACTTATGGAAGGTGAAAGAGAGAAAATATTACATCTTAAAGACATTTTGCATAAAAGAGTAATAGGGCAAGATGAAGCAGTAGAAGATGTATCAGAAGCTATAATGAGATCAAGAGCAGGAATAAGTGATCCTAAAAAGCCAATAGGTTCATTTCTATTTTTAGGTCCTACTGGAGTAGGAAAAACAGAACTTGCAAAAAGCCTAGCAGAAAGTCTATTTGATGATGAGCACAATATGATAAGAATAGATATGTCAGAATATATGGAGAAATACTCAGTATCAAGATTAATTGGAGCACCTCCAGGATATGTAGGATATGAGGAAGGTGGTCAACTTACAGAAGCAGTAAGAAGAAAACCATATTCAGTAGTACTATTTGATGAAATCGAAAAGGCACATCCAGATGTATTTAATATCTTATTGCAAGTCCTAGATGATGGTCGTATAACAGATTCACAAGGAAGAACAGTAGATTTTAAAAATACAATAATAATTCTAACATCAAACTTAGGTTCTGAATATATTTTAGAAGGAATAAATGAAAAAGGTGAGATTTCAGAAGAGACAAAAGAAAAAGTAAATGAATTATTAAAGAAAAGTTTCAGACCAGAATTTTTAAACCGTTTAGATGAAATAGTATTTTATAAACCATTACAAAAAAATGAAGTATCAAAAATTTTAGATTTATTAATAAAAGACCTTGAAAAGAGATTAGAAGACAAACATATAACATTAGAATTAACACAAAAAGCAAAAGATTATTTAATAGATAATGGATATAACCAAGTTTATGGGGCAAGACCTCTTAAAAGATTTGTGACAAAGAAACTAGAAACTTTAATAGCAGAAAATATCTTAAAACAAAAAATTTTACCCTCAAGCAAAGTTCTAGTAGATTGTGAAAGTGATAATCTAATAATTAAGAATAACAAATAATACATTGGAGAACATTACAAGTTCAAGCTAAAAGTAAAGATAAAAATATAATAAAATGTGAGTTTATAAAAAAATGCGTGTGTTAGCAAAAACAAAGATTTTGTTAATGTACGTCTTTTTTATTAAATAGGAAAAATCAAGTTTTTCCTATTTAATAAAAAAACAACGTTGCACAGAAAAATCTTTACGCGCTTCTTTGATAACTTAAAAGTATATAGTTAAATTAGAAAAGTAGAGAAAAGTTATAGCAAAGCGAGATTTTCACTAAAATAAAAATTTGTTTTGTCTAGAATTATTTAATTTTTTGGGGTTACATTAAGCGTTTTATTATTTTTATAAATTACCATACCAGGTTTACTACCATTAGGCTTTTTCACATATTTAACTTCACAAAAATCAACAGGGACATTAGAAGAATTTCTAGCTTTGCTATGATATGCGGTAATTTCAGCACATTTTATTAAAATATCTTTATCTGGGGAAGGCTTATTATTTAATACTAAGATACAATGACTTCCATGAATATCTTTGGTATGGAACCAGATGTCAGTTTTTTTAGCATATTTTAAAGTAAGATAATCATTTTCGACATTATTTCTTCCTACTAAAAGAGTATAATCCTCAATTTTATATTTTATAGGATTGAAATTCACATTTTTGTTTTTGGTCAATTTAGATTTTTTTACTTTAGGATGCTTTTTTTCCTTGTATTTATCTGTCCTTTCCTTGAAAACAGAACTTTCAGAAATTTCTTCAAAAATATTTGTTATATCATCAATAGAAGAACAAGTTTCTAATTCATAAACCACACTTTCAATATAATCTAAATCTTTTAGAGTTTCTTGTTTTTGTTTACCAACTATTGTTAAAGCATTTTTTAATTTATTATATTTTTTAAAAAATAATTTAGCATTATGACTAGGAGAATATCTCTTATCCAAAGGAATTGTGATAATAGAATTATTATCATAATAATTTTCTAATTCTAATTTATCTGTATTGGAATTTTTTATTCTGTACAAATTAGCAGTAATCAATTCTCCATATAGTTTGTATTTATCCATATTGTCACATTCTTTTAACTTTTCATTAATATTAAAAAGTCTCTTGTTATATTTTTTTAAAGTATCTAAGATTAACTTTGAAATACTGTTTCTATATATTTTAAACTCCTCTGAACTTTCTTTATTAAAGTAGTAATCATCTATAAAAAAATTAAGAGGAAAAACCTTATCTACCTTTTTCTTAGTCAATACATAATCTTTTGCGACATCATTAGAATCTTTGATAATTTCAAAACTTAAATCTAAACTGTCAGTACTTATAATAATCTCATTTATGTAATTATAAATTTGTTCTAAAATTTTATCATTTACAATAATAGAAGTGTCTATACCTAGTGTTTTGATAATATGTTTCACAAAATTTTTACTTATACCATTAAAAGTATTAGAAATAAGTAAAGGCAATTGAGTTACAGTAGTTTCATTATAATTTAATTTTAATTTGAAATCTTTAAAATCTACTACTTCTAAAAAATTAAGTTTATTCGTAGATGGGTATACATATTTTACATGAGGGATTATATTTCTAGTTAATTCATTATCAGAAGATGATATATGTCTTAAACTATCAATAATAATGTTATTTTCATCAACTAATATAATATTACAATGTCTACCCATTAATTCTATAATTAATTTTTTTGTGATTATATCATCAATATCATCAAAGCCTTCAAATTCAATTGTGACAACTCTTTCTAAGTTTGCAGATATGATATTTTTAATTCTTAGACCTATTAAATTTTTTCTAAGTAACATGCAAAAATTAAGAGCTATTTTTGGATTAGGTTTAGAATGTGTAGTTAAATGTATTCTATAATTTTGTGAATTTGTACAAATATTTAAAGCATAGTTAACACCATTCAAATAAAAACCTAAAACAATTTCGTTTTTATTTGGTTCATATATTTTATCAATTCTACCACCAACTAATTGTTGTAGTTCAGACGTGATAGCTTTTGTAACAATTCCATCAAATGCCATAAGGGTTCACTCCTTTACATATACGCACACCTTTCTTATAATTTTTCGCTTTTATAAAAATAGATATGAATTATTGTAACGTGCTATTACAATGATAACACATTTTTACTGAAAAATCTATTGATTAAAAAATATTTTAATTATATAATATTGCTAGATATATTAAAAAGGATAGATGCCTATGAATTTTGATGTAAATGAATTGAGTCTTGAGGAAAAAATTGGACAAATGATAATTATTGGTTTAGATACAAATATTACCGAAAAACTTTTAGAAAAAATAATAAATAAGTATAAAGTAGGTGGAATTCTACTATACAAGAAAAATTACAAAAACTATGAAGAGATGGTAAGTTTAATTAATAAAATTAAAGAGTTAAATAGTAATAATAAAGTGCCAATTTTTATATCAATTGACCAAGAAGGCGGAAGAGTGAATAGAATGCCAAATGAGTTTAAAAATCTTCCAGTAGCAAGTAAATTAGTGGAAAAAAGTGTAGAAGAAGATTTTGTTAAAATGTCTGGAGAGATAACAGGAGAGATGTTAAATAAATTAGGAATAGATATGGACTTTGCTCCTGTTTTAGATATAAAAAGATTTAAAGATACTCATGCAATAGGTGATAGAGCATATAGTGAAGATGTTGAAAAAGTATCTAAATATGGCATTGAATATATGAAAGCATTACAAGAAAATAATATTATATCAGTAGTAAAACATTTTCCAGGACATGGAGCAACTAAGGAAGATTCTCATTTCAGGTTACCAAAAATAAATTGCGATTTTGAAAAATTAGAAAATGAGGATATGAAACCGTTTAAAATGGCAATAGAAAATAAAGTAGATGGGATATTAGTAGGTCATCTAAAAATTAACAAAGTTACGAGAAATCTTCCTGCATCAATGTCTAGAAGATTTATTACAAAATATATAAGAAAAAAATATAGATTTAATGGTTTGGTAATTTCAGATGATGTAAGAATGAAAGGGATTAGGGTAAGATATGGAAAAAATAATGCTGTGAAAAAGGCATTTTTGGCTTGTAATGATATTATTATTTTTAAATATGATAATGATATTAGTGTGATAGAGAAAATTGTGAAATTAGCTAAAGAAAATAAAATAGAATTAAAAAGAATAAATAGTAGTGTAAGAAGAATTTTAAAAGTTAAACAGAAATATAATATGAATAATTACTATATAGAAAAAGATGATGAATTTATAAATAAAATAAATGAAAAAATAGAATATGTTAGAAGTAGAGTTCTTTAATTCAATTCATAATTAAAGGTGAAATACCAACTATTATAATATAAAGTCATTACATGATTTTGTATAAGCTAAATTTTCAAAGAAATTCTAAAAGAAAAAAATGTGCTCTTGCACTCAGACCCTCTCTTATCGAGAGTACCGTGCATATCCCACATTCTTTTCTTTAAGAATTTCTAATTCAAATTTAGATACGCAAAATCATTTCATTTTTTTATATTATAATAGTTGGTGTTTTACTTTTAATTATGAATTGAACTTCTTTCAAATAAAAGTGGACATTTTTATAAAACTTATGATATACTATAACATATAATTAGGAAAGGAAATAAAAAGATGTCAAAACCAATAGTAGCAATAATAGGAAAACCAAATGTGGGAAAATCAACTTTTTTCAACTATTTAGTTGGGAGTAGAGTGTCAATTGTTGAAGATACACCAGGAGTAACAAGAGATAGGATATATGCTGATACTAATTGGAGAGGAAGAAATTTTACATTAATTGATACCGCAGGGATAGAACCTGATTCAGAAGATATAATATTATCTCAAATGAGAGAACAAGCAAATTTAGCAATATCAATGGCAGATGTAATAATATTTTTAACAGATATAAGACAAGGAATAACGTCAGCTGACCAAGAAATTGCAGTTATGCTAAAAAAATCAGGTAAGCCAGTAGTATTAGTTTGTAATAAGGCTGATAATTTTCAAAAAGATAAAGAAGAAGTTTATGAATTCTATAATTTAGGATTAGGAGATCCATATCCAATATCAGCAAGTAATGCCATAGGAATAGGTGATGTATTAGATGCCATATATGAAAATTTCCCAGAAAAGACTTCAGATGAAGAAGAAAATGATATTATAAAAGTTGCAGTTATAGGAAAACCAAATGTAGGTAAATCTTCTTTAATTAATAAAATATTAGGAGAAAACAGAACAATAGTAAGTGACATAGCAGGAACCACTAGAGATGCAATTGATTCTAGATTTGAAAATGAAAAAGGAAAATATATTTTAATAGATACAGCAGGAATAAGGAAAAAAAGCAAAGTAAAAGAATCAATAGAGAAGTTTAGCATAATGAGGACATTGCTTGCAATAGAAAGAGCAGATGTATGTTTAATGATGATAGATGCTTTAGAAGGTGTTACAGAGCAAGATGCAAAAATTGCAGGAGAGGCACATGAAGCAGGAAAAGGGATAATAATAGTAGTAAATAAATGGGATGAATATGAAAAAGAAACAGGAACATTAGAAAAATATAAAAAAGAAATTTATAGTAAATTATCATATTTATCATATGCACCGATTATATTTATATCAGCAAAAACAGGACAAAGAGTAAATAAATTATTTGACCTGATAAACAATGTAAATGAACAAAATAGCATGAGAGTTAGTACATCTGTATTAAATCAAGTAATAAATGAAGCTATAGCAATAGTACAGCCCCCAACAGATAAAGGAAAAAGGTTAAAAATATTATATGGAACACAAGCATCAACAAAACCACCAACATTTGTAATCTTTGTTAATGATAAACAATTATTCCATTTCTCGTATGAAAGATATTTAATAAATCAGTTTAGAAAAGAATTTGGATTAGAAGGAACACCTGTAAGAATAATTGTAAGAGAAAAACAGGAAAAGTAGTTAAGTTTCTTATATTTAAATATAGAGAAATAAGGAATTTTATTATATAATAATATGTAATATATAAAAAAGGCGTGCGTAAACGAAATCAAAGATTTCGACGCACACATGTGAGGACTGTTTCTCAGTACTTCACGAATAACAAAAGCCTAACCTTGTTGTATACGGAAAAATCTACATCGGGTCAAGATAAAATCCGATTTTTCCTATACAATAAGAAAGGCAAAGGAGGAAAAAATGGTATTTGATATAGTAACAGCAATAATTGCATATTTAATAGGAAGTATAAATTTTTCAGTAATAATAAGTAAAAAAATGGCCGGATTTGATGTAAGAGAAAAAGGAAGTGGAAATGCAGGAACCACTAATATGTTACGTTCAGTAGGAAAAAAAGGAGCAGCAATAACTTTAATTTGTGATATATTAAAAGGAGTAGTAGCTATATTAATAGCAATGCTTATAGGTTGGACATTTAAAGTAGAAAATCAATCACTTCTTGTTCAGATAGCAGGAATAGCAGTTGTAATTGGGCATACTTTTCCAATATTTTTTGGATTCAAAGGTGGAAAAGGAGTAGCAACATCTTTAGGAATATTAATAATGACTAACTGGCAAATCGGTTTAATTTGTTTAGTATTTGGAGTGGTATTAATAGCATTAACAAGAATGGTTTCTTTAGGATCATGTACGGCAGCAGTACTATTTCCAGTATTAACATTGTTTATTTCAGAAAACTATATAGTTTCACAAGGTAGTGGATATTTTGTATATAGTGTAATATTAGCAATAATAGTTCTATTTAATCATAGAAGCAATATAAAAAGAATTTTAAGTGGAACAGAAAATAAAATAAGTTTTAAAAAATAATGTAAATTTAATCATAAGAAGAAGGGAAGGATAATAAAAATGAAAAATATAGCAATAATAGGAAGTGGAAGTTGGGGAGTAGCATTAGCTACTCACCTTGCAAGATGTGGAAATAATATAAAAATATGGTCATTTGCAGAGGAAGAAAGAGACTTAATAAATAATGAAAGGAAATGTAAATTTTTACCTAAAGTAGAATTACCAGAAAATATAAAATGCTCAACAGATTTTGAAGAAGTAATAAAAGATGCAGAATTTATACTTCATGTAACACCATCAAAATTTACAAGAGATACATTCAAGCAATACAAACAATATGTAGGACAAAAGCCAGTAATAATATGTTCAAAAGGATTTGAAAAAGACACATTAAAAACATTAGATGAAGTATTAAAGGAAGAATTGCCAGATATCAGATTAGGAGTATTATCAGGACCTAGTCATGCAGAAGAAGTTTCAATTGCAATTCCTACAGTACTAGTAATAGCATCACACGATAAAGAAATATTGAGTTTAATTCAAGACACTTTCATGTGTCCAGAAATGAGAATATATACATCAGATGATGTAAAAGGTGTGGAACTAGGAGGAGCATTAAAAAATATAATAGCATTTTGTGCTGGTGTAGCAAGTGGAATCGGATTAGGTGATAATACATTTGCAGCACTAATAACAAGAGGGTTAAGTGAATTAACAAGACTTGGTGTAGAATTAGGAGGAGAAAAAGACACATTTTATGGGTTAAGTGGACTAGGAGATTTAATTGTTACATGTTTAAGTGAACATAGTAGAAATAGAAAAGCAGGAAAATTAATAGGACAAGGAAAAACTCTAGAAGAAGCAAAAAAAGAAGTTGGAATGGTTATTGAAAGTATTGACAACATAGAAGTAGCCTATGAATTAGGAAAAAAACACAATGTATATATGCCAATTGTAGAAACAGTATATCAAGTAATTTATGACAAATTAGATCCTAAAGTAGCAGTAAATAATCTAATGACACTTGAGAAAAAAAGTGAATAATGTCCATTGGGGACGTTTCTGTTTGGACATTTTTATGTGAATTTAAAAAAATGAATAATTAACGAAGCAATTACAAATAATATAAGAAAAATTGAAAGGAATGTTGTAAATGGATTTTTTTGATAAATTAGGTAAGAAAGCATCAGAAGCATATAAGGTTACAGCAGATAAAACAGGAAAAATAGCAAAAGAAACAAAATTGAAATTTAAAATAAGTGAATTGAAATCCAAAATAGAAGAAGTATATGAAGAAATAGGGAAAAAAGTATATGAAAAACATGTTGCAAAAGAAGGAATTTCAATAGAAAATGATTTATCAGAACAATGCAATAAAATTGACCAAATGAGTAGCGAAATAGAAAGATTATTAAAAGAATGTTTAGAACTAAAAGATAAAAAACAATGTCCAAAATGTTTTAAAGAAATAGACAAGGATATGAAATTTTGTCCAGAATGTGGAGCAAAACAAGAAACAGAACAAGTAAAAGAACCAGAAATAATTATTGAAACAACAAAAAACACAGACAATCAAAATGATACTGAGAATATAAATAAAAATGAAGAAAATAATAACAACCAACAAGAAGAACCAAAAGAAACTAATAATAGTGAAAATGAATTTAACAGTGAAGACGAAAAGACTAATTTAGAAAAAACAACTGAAATAGAAATAAAACCTGACGCACAAGACATAACAGAAGAAGAAATGAAAAATATAGGAAATTAATTAAGAACTATAAGATTTTCCGATTTGTTATATTTAGGTTCTTAGGTTCAAAAAGAAATAATATAGGAAAGAATTCATAAAGTAGTAAAGTTTAAAAATAGAAATAAAAAAATAATTGTTATAATAGGAGACAAAGATGAAACTTGTAATACAAAGAGTAAAAGAAGCAGAAGTTAAAGTAGAAACAAAAACAGTTAGCAAAATCCGGAAAAGGCTTTCTAGTTTTAATAGGAGTTACTCATAATGATACAAAGGAAAATGCTGATTACTTAGTAAAAAAACTATGTAAGTTAAGAGTGTTTTCAGATGAGAATGATAAAATGAATTTAGCTTTAAAGGATGTAGGGGGAGAATTGTTGATAGTATCACAATTCACCTTATATGCTAATTGTGCAGATGGAAATAGACCATCATTTACAGATTCAGCAAAACCAGAAAAAGCAAAAGAGTTATATGAATATTTTTGTGAAGAATGTTCTAAAACTGGTATCAAAGTAGAAAAGGGAATATTTGGAGCTGATATGAAGGTAAGTTTAATAAATGATGGACCAGTAACAATAATAATGGAACGTTAGGGACGGGCTAAATCGTTCCAAAATGGAATGAAAAGGACAGACTCTGCAGTGTCAAAGGATTGTCAATGTGGACGGAGATTATGACAACATTATCAATAACAATGTTGTCATAATCTCCGTCCATAACGTATATTTACCATGGGAATCTTTCATACAAATATTTTATAATATCATTACCATTTTTTTCATTAACATTTATATAAACATTTTTATCAAGACAAATCCACATATTAATAAAATAATCATCTATGTTGTCGAGAAAGACACCAATAATTTCAGCTATTTCAATCGGATTATTATATTTTTTTTCCCAACTTAAATCATCATATATTTCAAGATTTGTATTATAAAATTTACTTAAAAAATTATTTAATTCTCCTAGTTTTTTACTATATAAATTAACACTTACAAACATAATATTCTCCATAATATTTATTATAAAAAAATAATTAATTTTTATACATAGAATAAAGTTGTAAAAAAAGTAAATAATAAAAAATAGATAGAAAAGTGAAATAAAGATGAAATTGAAAATGGTAAATAAAAAAATGTAATAAAAATGAATTTGAAAATAATAGAATAAAAAATACAATACTGAAGATAAAAATTAACGATAAAGTTAAAAAGATAACAACAAAAAATAATATGGAGGGATTGGTTTGAAAAAATATAAAATTATGTCATATATAATTTTATTAATAGTATTGGTAGTATTAGCATTAACGGTTTATACAAGTGCAACACAAAATAATGAAGAAGATGAGAAAGAGAAGGTATCCGCAGAAATCAAATATTTAGATACTAAATTAGTAGATTTATTTAATAATATGAACAATATTGAAACGAGAAATTATAGGATATATACAACTAAAGTAGAAGAATCTAGGTCAGCTGAAAATTCTGGAGAAGGAGGAAGTTCATCAGAAGGAGAACAAGGGAGTGGCAATAGCTCTAATTCTAGTTCTGGTTCTGGTTCTGGGAATGGGAATGGTTCAAGTTCAAGTAATTCTTCAGGAGGTTCTAGTAATAATACAGAAACTGAAAATACAGAAAAAAGCTATGAAATGGAAGAGTCTGGAATATTGACAAGTGATAGAAATATTGATTGGACAGCCTGTAAAAATGAATTAGAATTGATTTATACATCTGTTTCTACAATTACTCTGGATTTATATAGTTTAAATGTATCACAAGATGATATATTAAATTTTAATAAAGAAATAGATAATTTGACTATAAGTGTAGAAAGTGAAGATAAGCAAGCAACTTTAGACAATTTGGTTAAAGTATATGAATATATACCTAAATTTGCTCAAAATGCGATAACTGATACTTTATATAAAACTATAATAGATACAAAATTAAATGTTTTTAAAGCATATTCAAAGTTAGATAGTGAAGACTGGGATGGCATGAGTACTGATATTACAGATGCAATAAATGTATATTCTTCTTTATTAACTAATGCAGAAATTGAAATAAATAAGCAAGCCAGTGTAAATAAGGGATATGTAATGTTAAATGAACTGAAAAATGCAGTAGATGTAAAAAATAGTTCAGTATTTTTAATAAAATATAAAAATTTACTAGAAGAGATTAATAATATGTGATATAATAAATAATAGAGTAAATTGAATAGTCGCTGGTAAATTTCCGAAAGGAGTTACGAGAGGAAAGTCCGGGCTCCATAAGAGCAAAGATGCTAGATAACGTCTAGTGGGGGCGACCCTAAGGAAAGTGCAACAGAAAATAACCGCCAATTTTTTGGTAAGGGTGAAAAGGTGAGGTAAGAGCTCACCAGCAATATGGTGACATATTGTGTTTGTGTAAACCCCATCTGGAGCAACACCTAAATTAGAAGATTAAGCCAGCTCTGGCGCCTTCTTAAATTGCGTGGCTTGAGGTATATAGTGATATATATCCTAGATAAATGACTATTTTAAACGACAGAACCCGGCTTACAGATTTACTCTTTTTTTATTGTATAGGAAATAAGAATCTTTTAATAATATTTAAGTATATTTCTAATAATTGAAAATTATAAATTGTAATTACAAAAAATAGAATATATACAAAGATCCTAATTTAGTAATAGTTGAAAATCATCAGGCAAAGGACAAGTAAAACATTGTTCTTTTTTTGTTATTGGATGAGAAAAAGAAAGTTTATTACTGTGTAATGCCTGTCTAGAAATTAAACTAGAAATATTTCCATATAAAGTATCTCCTAATAAAGGATGCCCAATACTACTGAAATGTACACGTATCTGATGAGTTCTCCCAGTTTCTAAAATACAATTTACTAGAGAAAAAGCTAATATACCATTTTCAGTATTTTTTTGAAATTCTTTTAAAACGTGATATCTAGTTACAGAGTTTTGACCATTTTCATCAATACATCTTTCAATAATACTACCAGGTTTTCTGCCAATAGGTAAATCAATAACACCAGATTTTTTATCCAAAAATCCTTCAATAATGCAAAGATATTCTTTTTTAAATACATTTGTAGACATTTGTCTACTTAAACATTCTTGAATATATTCACATTTTGCAAAGATAACTAACCCGCGAAGTATTAAAATCCAATCTATTCACAGGTCTAATTTTCTTTTTTAAACCAATTGAATCAAAATAATATTTAATCCCGTTTGATAAAGAATCAGAATAGTGTAATATAGAAGGATGTATGGCAATTCCAGCAGGTTTATTTACAATTAATAACCAATCATCTTCATATACAATATCTAAATTCATTTCAGTAGGTACTACATTAGTGTTATTTTCTTCAAAATTAAAATCTATAGTTAAAGTATCATTAATATTAAATGGATTTCTTGTATCACAATTTATATCATTTAGCATGATACATTTTTTGTTTATTAATTTTGTAATTAAACGATTAGAAATTTGAAGTTCTTGAGATAGAAATGAATTGATATTTTTATATTTTGATTTATCTTTTGCAGTCAAAATGTATTTTATTTCCATATTTTTAATCTCCTTAGTTTTTTAGGGACGTGTCAAATTGGACATTTTTTAAATTCTAGGAAAGTGCATTTCCTAGAATTTAAAAAAACAGAATTGCACAGAAAAATTGTTTTACAATTTTTCGCGCAACAAATCTTATACGCTTCTTACTAGACCATAGATTAATATAGCAACTGTTAAAAAGTAGATAAAAGGTCTAGCGAAGCTAGATTTGTTCTTCAATTAATTTAAATGAACCATCTTCTTGAATTTGTATTTCAAAACCAGCATCTTCTATAGCCTGATTTGTTTTTAGTAAGATATCACTATTGTTTACACTATTATCCAAAGAAGCTCTAAGCGAATTAAGTGCATTAAAATATAAATAAGTCATTATTATTAAAATAATAGCAAGTATTATAGATATAATTAAAAAAACTTTACCTGATTTATTCATGGTGATTCCCCCCTTTTATTAATATTTTTATATTTTTTATTGTAGAGGATTCGAATATATTTGTCAAATTATATGATGATTTTTTTTCCATTCCAAAATCATCATTATTATATTGCTAAACAGACTTTTATGAGTTATAATCTAAGTTAAGTAGAGGTGAGTATTTTGAAAAAAGAGAAAGGATCAATTACTATATTTGTGATAGTTGCAATGTTAATGTTTATAGTAATTGCATTTGCAATATTTTTTAATATTAGTAATAAAAATATAAGTCAAGAAACTGAAATAGAGAAAATACAAGAAGAATATGGTGAAGATATTAATAATATAAATGAGATTTATGAGAATCAATTACAAAATTCAAATAATACATAGTAAATTAAGCAAGAAGGTTGAATAAAAATAACAATTTTTTGTCGACTAAATTTGCGTTTTTGAAAAGGGATGATGGTAAAATGATAAAAGCAATAGTGTTAGATTTAGACGGAACACTTTTGAAAGAAGATAAAACAGTATCACAAGAAACAATAAATGCATTATTAAAATTTAAAAGTCAAAGTAACAAAATTTTATTTGCAACAGCGAGACCACCGAGAGATGCATATAAATATGTTCCAAAAGAACTAAGAGATAATCCTATTATTTGTTATAATGGTGCATGTGTAATTAATTCTCAAAAACAAATATTATATAGAAAAGAAATGACCCAAAAAGATATTTTAGAGATATTAAAAGAAATTAAGAAATTTGGATATAATCAGTTATGTCTAGAGATAGATGATGCATTATATTCAAATTTTGATACTTCAGAATTTTTTGGGAATGCTTTAACCCAAATAGTGGATTTAGAAAAATTAGAATTTGAAACAGCATACAAAGCTATAATATGTAGTGAAAATCCAATTCCTAAAGATCTGTTAGAAGAGTTGCCACATTTTGTTAAAGGTGTAGTTACAGATAATGGTACAATTTGTCAAATTATGAATAGTGAAGTGTCTAAATGGAATACAATAAAATCACTAACAGAAAAATTAGGAATAGATACAAAAAATATAATAGCTTTTGGTGATGATTATAATGATATAGATATGATAAAAAATGCGGGAATTGGTATAGCAATGGGAAATGCTGAAGAAAATGTAAAAAAGGTAGCAAATTTTGTAACAGATACAAATATGAATGATGGAGTCGCAAAATATATAAAACAGAAAATTTTAGAAGAAGTAGAAAGATAAAAGCCTGAATTTATAAATTTTATAAATTGTTAAATGTTTTCTTAGAGTTCAATACTCTAAGAACTTTTTTATGTCTAAATTTTAACAATAAAATAAAGTAAAGTCAACAAAATTGAATAAAAAATATTATGTGTTTTTTCAAAAAAATAAATTAAAAATTTTTTATACTTAAAGAGGTTTTTAATCTGTAAAATACTATGAAATAGGACATTATAAATGCCTATAAAATTAATTTATTTTCCTAGAGTATTGAAATCTAAGTAAAAACAAGAAATAATTTACGATTATATATTGACTTAATACAATGAAATATATAAAATAAAAATGAACTATTTTTGCAAATAGTAAGAACTTTGAAAAAACAAATACCATTATTTGTATAAAATGATAAAAGAGCGTGAAAACTATTTGCAAGGATAAAAATTTTTATTTTACTAAAAAATCTAAGAACAAATAATTAATAGTTTTTATCAATCTATACAAGTTTAACTAGAACAAAAGAAAATATAAGGAGGAATTAAATTTATGAAAAATCAAATGATTAAAACAAATAATGGTATAACATTAATAGCACTTGTTATTACGATAATAGTATTATTGATTTTAGCAGGAGTAAGCATTGCGACATTGACAGGAGATAACGGATTATTAACAAAAGCACAGGAGGCAAAAGAAGCAAATGATTTAGCAGAAGAAAGAGAAAAGCTACAAGTAGAAATAATGGGAAGTTATGAGACAGATGGAAAAATAGATGTAGACCAATTAAATGAAAACTTAAAAAATGTAGGAATAGAAGATGCAGGAATAACAAAATTACCTGCTAAAGTAGAGTTAGAAGGAAATACTTATGTAATAACTGGAAATGGAAGTATAAGTAATTTAATAAGTATGACAGAAGCGCAAAGTGACAATATGTTATCAAATGCAGAAAATTCAGCAGTAGAAGATGAATTTGGAAATATAGTAATAATCCCAGCAGGATTTAAAATAACAAAAGATACAACAAAAGTAACAGAAGGAATAGTAATAGAAGATAACGACATAATAACTTATGAAAATGGAACAAAAAGTACAGGAAATCAATTTGTATGGGTACCTGTAGGAAAAATATATACAACAGCAGATGAATCAACTAAAGAAAGTACAGCAAAAACAATAAAATTAAGTAGATATGAATTTGCAGATGGGATTAGGGATTATATTGATAAAGACGGTAATATAATTTCATCACCATCTATAGGAACTCCTATAGAAAAAGAAAGTGAATTGATTTCCGAACCAAATTTTTCATATTTTTTTATGGAAGATACAACTAATGGAACTAATACTCATTCAATAGCTATAGAACAATTTAAAACAAATACTAGAATGAATGGAGGTTATTATATTGCAAGATATGAATCAAGCTATGGAGTAGATGAAAAACCAAATTCAAAAATATCTTTAAATTATTCTGATAGTACACTTTCTATGTCAGAAGGTACATTGTGGAATTATATAACTCAACCATACGCAGCTATGGTGTCTAGAAAAATGTATAAGTCAAATGAATTTACAAGCGATTTGATTAATAGTTATGCTTGGGATACAGCAATAGTATTTATTCAAGAATTCTCGGAAGATAGTGTTTATTCACAACAAACTGGTAAAAACATCTGCGATAGTTTTTCAAATACAGGAGTAAACAGCGATAAAAAATTGAATATACATGATATGGCTGGAAATCTTTACGAATGGACCACAGAAACATATACTTATGCAAATACGCCTTGTACTCGTCGAGGTGGCTGGTACAATGGAAGCGTTGATAATACAAGTAAGAGAAATAATTTTAACATATCTGACAAATGGTATTATTGTACTTTTAGAACAATTATATATATGATGTAAATGTTGAATTTTGGGTTATTTTGCAATTTATTTGATATAAATACTCCACAATATGTTAATATACTAAAATACTCGTTCCTAGCAATGGATAAAATAAATATGGTTTAAAAAATATAAACTCTCATTTATGTTTTTATTTAAAATTGTAAATATGTTAAACTGTACTTTTTTGTATGACAGGTGTACAAATAATAGGCAATATGAAAGATAAGCTTAAATGTACTGAGCTAAAAATTAGAAGATTTTTGTTTTAGACATAAAATTACTTAAAAAATATCAATTTATTTTACAAAATATAACCCTTGCAATTTCTTCTATAATAACCTTATTTGTAGTCTTGCTAATTCTTGCAGAAGTAAGTATAGCAACCTTAACAGGACGTACTAAATAGCTCGTACCTCGCTATGGCTCGAATGAATAGATTTGAAAAAATATAAAACCTCTTGTATAATATAATTATGTAACTTAGTAGTTACAAGTATATTAAACAGGAGGTTTTTTGATATGACAAATGAACAAATAATAAGTAAAATGAAAGATATCTAAAAATTGTACTAAATAGCTCGTACCTCGCTGTGGCTCGAATGAATAGATTTGAAAAAATATAAAACCTCTTGTATAATATATATTATGTAATCTATTGATTGCAAATATATTAAACAGGAGGTTTTTTGATATGACAAATGAACAAATAATAAG
>CAKNJL010000030.1 GCA_930982035.1 uncultured Clostridium sp. | reverse complement strand
GTTTTTGTACATTTTTATTTTTGATTTTTTGTTCATTTATATATTGACATTTATAAATAATTACCTCCAATATCTCCACTCAAAGCTTTGACAGGAATAACTTTTAAATGAAGTCTATCAAAGATTTCGAGATATGCTTTACGCATATTCTCATATTCTCTTGTTAAATCTTCTTGAGATTCATGAAAACTGTACGCATCCATTATTGTGAATTCCTTACTTCTTAACAATCCACCACGGGAACGAAGTTCATTTCTGAACTTAGCACCAATTTGGTATACGTTAATAGGTAGCTGTTTGTAAGAAGTTACATTACCTTTAACGAAAGCAAGGACGGCTTCTTCAGCGGTAGGTGCCATGCAGAAAGTGCCATTAGGCATATCACAGTAAAACATTTGACCAGATGCATTGTAGTTATTCCACCTTTGTGATTCTACCCAAAGAGATTTAGGTTGAAGAAGAGGCAAAACTATCTCAACACAGTCATATTTCTCCAAAACTTCCCGAATAACATTTTCGATGTTGGCTTGAGCTTTTACCAAAAGGTTATTTTTACCATAGATACCTGCTGCGTAACGTTTTAACTGACCAGATTGAAACAAAATCTGCTGAGAAAGAGTTTCGTTAGAAATTCTTTCTCGAGTGGTTGTGAAATTTCCTCTTGAGAGTCTCATTATGATCACACTCCTTCTAATATTATGTTAAAAGTCAACATAATTATTTCAACATAAGGGTTTATAAAAATCAAGTATTAGAAAGGAATTTATTGATACTCATTTATAAGTTGTGAATTGTAACTATTAGAAGTTACTAGATAATGATTTTTAAAATAAAAAAGGTTTGAGTACATCTGCTGTAATGATTTTGTAATTATAACGTAATAAAAAATTTTTCTTTTTTTATCCTATAAAATACATTTATACTGTTGTTAAGTACAGATATATGTATTATAATGCAACTCAAGGAGGTATGTAAAAATGAAAGATGAAAGAAATACTATACCAATGACAGCACTACTTATGTTAATAAAAGGAAATAAAATACTTTTATTAAGAAGATTTAATACTGGATATGAAGACGGAAAATATTGCTTTCCAGGAGGACATATAGAAAAAGGTGAGTCTATCCATAAAGCAATGATTAGAGAATCCAAAGAAGAAATAGGCATAGATATTGATGATAAAGCTCTAAAATTAGTACATATATGTAATAGAAAAGTCGGAGATAATGCTTATGTAGATTTTATATTCGAATGTAAAGAATGGAAAGGAGAAGTAACAATAATCGAAAAAGACAAATCTGACGAACTGAGATGGTTTGATTTAGATAATTTACCAGATAATGTAATACCGTTTATGAAAGAAGTATTTAAAAATACAAAAAAAATGTATATACCATATGGATGGGAGGAATTATAATATGATAAAGAAAACAGATGCTTTTATTGAATATGACACTGAAAAAGATATATATAGTATAAAATTGAAATCACCACTATCTGTTTGTTGGCAAATAACTACAAAATGTAACTTAAATTGTAAGTATTGTATATCAAATTCAAATATGAGTGGCGATTATGGACTATCAACTGAAAAAGCTATAGAAATAATCAATCACTTAGGAAAAATAGGTGTAAATAGATTAGATTTTACAGGAGGAGAACCACTAATAAGGAAAGACTTGAAAAAATTATTGATGGTCCCGAAGACATACATAATTTTCAAAGAAATTCAAATGTGTATAATAAAACTATTGAAAATATAAAAAAATTAAAAGATGCAAATTGTAAAATAAGATTAAATAGTTTTATATTTAATTCAAATAAAATGTATGTACAAGATTTGATTGATTTGTCAAAGAATTTTGAACTTTTTTCTCACTTATTTATAATTTTTACACCGCAAGGACGAGGAAGAGAACATACAGAAGAAATAATACCAGAAGAAGAAGTTGAAAAAATTAAAGAAATTATATTAAAAAGTAAAGAAACTGATAAAAGAAATATAAGACTGTATGATTATAATGAATATCTACATTCCTGTGTTCTTTTGACTCCTAAAGGTGATGTTATATCACAAGGCTTTTATGAAGAAGATTCAATTAATGTTGGAAATATTCTAGAAAATCCTTTAGATGATTTATTCCAAAATGATATTTTTGATCATCCAACACATATCTTGCATTATCTACAAAGGAGGGCTAAATAATGGAAACAAAAACAGATAATACTGTATTAACAAATGGAGTAATAATTAACGATATGTTCTTTCCCAAAAAAAATTTACCTTCAGGAACACTTCGAATAGTCCTAACTACAGAATGCAATTATAAATGTAAATATTGTTTTGCTGAGGGAGAAATAGATAAAAACAAAAGAGTTCTAGATATTGAAGATTTAAAGAAAATACTTTTAGTTTCAAAGGAGTTCGGAATTACAAATATAAAACTAACAGGAGGAGAACCTTTACTTTATCCTAAAATGGAAGAACTATTAAAGTATATTAGAGAAATAGAAATTCCGTATATTGATTTAACGACTAATATATCTTGTTTAAACTCTAAAAATATTGAAATGCTAAATAAATATAAGGTAAATGCTTTAACTTTAAGCTTAAATACACTAAAAAAGGAAAAATTTATGAAGTTAAGTAAATTTAACAATTATGATATGATGATTAAAAATTTGAATATGGTAATTGAAAAGTTTACAGGTAAATTAAGAGTTAATTGTATTATATTTGACGAAGACTATAAAGAGGAAGATTATAACGAAATTGTTAAATTTTGTAAAGATAGAAATTTAGGATTAAGATTAGTAGAACCATCTGTAGTAGACGGACTAAAAATAACATATAAAAAAGAAAAATTCAAAGAATATATTGAAAAAATCAAAAATAGAGCAGATAAAATTATATTATCGGATTGTAAGTCTGTAGAATATATTTTTTTTAAAGACTGGTATTTAACAGTGATGCATAGTTTATGTGATAACAAGTTATGCGATTCTTGTACAGACTATATGTATATAAGAGTTACAACTGAAAAAAAATTAAAGCCCTGTCTATCTCGAAGGGATACTGAGGTACATATAGATACAAATGATAAAAGTAAAATAAGAGAAGCTTTTATAAAAGCAATTGCACATATAGGAGATGGAATAAAATAATGAAAATGACAAAGTTAGAAGGTATTCAGCTTTTAGAAAATCTAAAATTACCAACTATAAATAAACTAGACATAGATCGAATTTTAAATGGACAAATTTCATTGAAACAAGGTTTAAGTTTAAGAGCCTCACCAAGAGGAAATAATTTTGATAGGAATGTCTACTTACCTTCAATACATAATTGTTCAGATATAGATGAAATAAGAACATTTATAGAAAAAAATAAAGTTTATAATATCTTTGCTCACTATACTGTAAAACCTGAGGTGATCGGTTCTATGTCAAAATTAGAGCATACTCAATCTGTAGTAATTGAAACATATAAAAATTTTGATGAAAGAAAAAAAGAAATTGTTGATAATAGAATAACTATTCCCATAATATACGATAGGTTATGGATAAGTAAAATGGATTTATTAAAAAAAGATGAAAATGATTTCAAAAATTTTAAAAAAGTAATTTTATTTTTAAAAGATATACCTTTTAATCATTATGATATAGAATATGTAATACAAAATGGAGAGGTAATATTTACAGATTTAACATTACCTGATGCTAAAGAATATCAAAGTTATAAAAGTTTTTTTATTGAAAGACAAAGTGAAGATGAATTTGAAAGATAAGAAAATATTGGAAAAATGGTTGTAAAATTCACAAAAAATTGATATACTTATATAGATTTAAGTATATCTTTTTTTCATAAAAAAAGAGAGAAGGAGGAAATAACATGGAAGAAGAAAACAAAAATGTAGAAAATGGGGAAGTTGTAGAATTAGATGAAGAAATAAAAACAGAAAACGAAGGGATACAAATATCAAATGATGTTGTTGCAGTTATAGCTGGTGTAGCGGTATCAGAAGTACAAGGTGTATCAGGAATGTCTGGCGGTTTTGCTGGAGGAATTACAGAAGTGCTAAGTGGAAAGAAAAATTTGGCAAAAGGAATTAAGGTAGAAATAAATGAAGATACAGCTAAAATAGATGTAAATATTATTGTAGAATATGGCTCAAGAATACCTGATGTAGCTTTTGAGATACAAAATAGAGTCAAAAAATCAGTAGAGAATATGACAGGATTAAAGGTAGAAGAAGTTAATGTACATGTACAAGGTGTAAATACAGATGCTGTTATGAATGAAAAAGAAAATGACAAAGAAGAAAATGTAGAAAATGAGAACGAAAACAATTAATAGCATATTATATAATAAGCTAGAAAAATTGAAAGATAACAAATAAAATAGAGTAAAATTGAAAATAATAAAAATGTTAATAAATAAAAGAAAAAATAAAATATGTAAAGGAGAATAAAAGTATGAAAATTCTAGAAAAAATCACATTAATTATATATTCTTATGTAATGTTAATATTATCAGTTATATTATGTTTGCTAGTATTCAATTGGTTAGATGTAGAACTAGTAGGAGAAATTATAAGCGGAGCAATTGCAAGTGATGTATGGGGAAAAGTAATATTAGGAGTAAGTGTTATATTTATATTACTTTCAATAAAATGTATATTTTTTGATTCAACTTCAAAAGAACAAATTAAGGAAAGACAAGGAGTTTTATTAGAAAACGAAAGTGGAAAACTTATGATTTCTAAAGAAACAATAGAAAATCTAGTTAATTCAGTAGCAAAAGGTTTCGAAAGCACAGAAGATGTAACAACTAGAGTAGAATTAGACAAAGACAATAATGTAAATGTATATGCTAATCTTGTAGTAAGTTCAGAAGCAGTAATAAAAGATTTATCTGCAAAACTTCAAACAAGTATAAAAGATAAAATAAAGAAAGCTACAGATTTAGATGTAAATGAAGTAAATATAACTGTAAAAAAAGTTGCTGAAAAACAACAAGAAGAATAAAAGATGATACTCAGTTCGAAGTAAGAAAGGTTGTGGAAAGCATGAACAATTTTAAAGATTTTTGGAATCAATATAAAGGAGCTATAATAGGAGTAATAATTGCTATATTAATTTTAATTACACGTTTAGACCAATTAATTTTAGCAATAGTAGTGCTATTTTTAGGAGCCTTTATAGGAAACTATGTACAAAGAAACAAAGAAGATGTAAAAACAAAATTAAAAAGATTTATAGATAAAATGTAATAAAAGAATTATTAAGGGGAAGGAATAAAATTAATATGAATAGGACAGCAATAAGGGAAAAAGCTTTTAAGTTGATATATAGTTTAGAGATACAAAAATATAATAGTTTGCAAGAGCAAATAGATTTATATTTTGAAAGTGAAAATATAGTAAACTTAGAAGCAAAAGAATATATACAAGATGCAGTTTTAGGAATTGAAGAAAATAAAAAAGAAATAGTGGAATTGATAGAAAAAAATCTAAAAGCAGAATGGAAAATAGAAAGAATTTCTAAAATTGATTTGGCAATATTAAAGCTTGCAATTTATGAAATAAAATATAAAGATATACCATTCAAAGTTGTAATTAATGAAGCAGTAGAATTAGCTAAAAAATATGGAGAAGATACCTCTAAAAATTTTGTAAATGGCATATTGGCAAGTGTAGTAAATTAATAGAAGACAGGAGAGATAAATTATAGGAATTTGTATTCCTATAATTTATCTATTAAGAAGTAATACTGACTTTCTAATAGATAAAAGATATTACACACAAATTTATTATATAAACTTGGCAAGTAAACAAAGAGCGATATGTCAGTTGAATTAGTATTCGCTTTTGTTTTAGTAACTTAAAAAATATTCTTAATTCAAGTATATGAGGAGTGTATATATGAAATATGCAGATATGGCAGTAAGTGTAACTGATTTAAATAGATATATAAAAAATAAAATAGCAGATGATGAATATTTAAATAACATTTTAGTAAAAGGTGAAATATCAAATTTTAAACATCATTATACAGGTCATATGTATTTTACTTTAAAAGATGAAAATTCACTAATAAAATGTATAATGTTTAAATCATATGCACAAAAATTAAATTTTGAACCCAGAGATGGTATGAAAGTATATATTTTAGGTTCAGTTTCTGTTTTTGAAAGAGATGGTGTATATCAAATTTATGCTAAAGTAATGGAAGAAGACGGATTAGGAGATTTATATACAAGATATCAAAAATTAAAGAAAGAACTAGAAGAAAAAGGATTATTTGATGAAAGGCATAAAAAGAAAATACCGATGATGCCAAAAGTAATAGGTGTACTAACTTCGCAAACAGGTTCAGTAATAAGAGATATAATAAATGTATCAACAAGAAGAAATCCCAATGTGTATATAAGGCTATTACCAGTACCAGTTCAAGGAGAAGGTGCAGGAGAGAAAATCGCAAAAGGAATAGAATTCATGAATAAAAATGAATTAGCAGATGTATTGATATTAGCAAGAGGAGGAGGATCATTAGAAGATTTATGGCCATTTAATGAGGAAATAGTAGCAAATAGTATATATAATTCCAAAATACCAATAATTTCTGCTGTAGGACATGAAACAGATTTCTCAATATCAGATTTTGTAGCCGATTTAAGAGCACCAACACCATCAGCAGCTGCTGAACTTGCGGTACCAGATGTCTATGAAGTAAAACAAAAAATAAATACATATCAAAATAGATTAAAAATGTCTTTAACAAAAAAATTAGAGATTATGAAATTAAGATATGAGAAATGTATGTCTAGTTCAGTTTTTAAAGAACCAACAAGAAAAATAAATGAAAATTATATAAAAATAGATACATATGTGAAACAGTTAGAAAATTTAATAAATAAGGTAAAAGAGAAAAATAAAAACAAATATATAGAATTAGTGTCTAAACTTGATACACTAAGTCCATTAAAAACTTTGACAAGAGGATATTCAATAGTTGAAAAAGATGGAAAATCAATAAAAAGTGTATTAGAATTACAAAAAGATGACGAAATTTCCATAAGATTAAATGACGGAAAAAAACAAGCAAAAATAATATAAAGTCTTATTTGATTGAAAAAATTGACATAAGCATATCTTAGCAATTAATTTAAGAATATACTAAAAATGAGATAGACATATTTTGAAATACATTTAAAAAGTACATAAAAAAATAAGTTGGAGGAAAACGAAATAATGGGAATAAAAGAAAAGATACTAATGATAATTACTATAATATTGTTAGTAATTATGATAGTAATGGCTTGTTATAATTTATATAATAAGCAAGATGATAGCAACAAAGATAGTAATATAATAAATGAAATAGATTTAAATGAAACAAGTCAAACAAACACAGAAGAAGTGGAAAATGAAACTATTACAGAAAATGTTACAAATAATAATATAACACCAACAATACAACCTAATGTTACAGAAAATGAAATCAATAGTGATTATGTAGGAACAGAAGAACAAGAAACAACAAATAATGTGCAAACAGAAGAGGAAAAGGTCATAGAGCTTGTAAAAAATGAGTATGGAACAGATCAAGGAGTAACATTTAATATTGCAAATAAAGATGGGAATATCTATCATGTTTCAGTAAATGATACAAATACAACTGCAGTAATAGCATGGTATAGTGTAGACATATCTACAAATACAGTAACACAACAATAAAGCAATTTTTAGAGTTTTTAAATCTATTCAATATTAATATATATACATTTTATAAGATAAATTTGAGACTATTAATAGTACAAGTTAAAATGGTATGAAATAAATATAGAATAAAAGAAAGGAGTTTCAAATGAAAAAAAGTTTTGAAGAACAAATATCTGAATTAGAGAAGATAATAAATGAATTGGAAAATGGTAATTTAAATTTAGATGATTCTGTTGTTAAATTTGAAGAAGGAATGAAGATTTCAAAAGAATGTAATAAAATGTTAGAAAATGCAGAAAAGAAAATAACTATATTATTAAATAATGAAAATGGAGAAGTAAGTGAAGAGGATTTTAATGCAGAATAAAATAAAAATTAACTATTAAAACAAAATTACTAATAAGAATTAAAAAATTATAGGCTAATGTTATGGAGGGGGATACAAAAGGAATGAATGGATTTATGCAATTTATTCAAAATAAATACATATATGTACCATTATTATTATGGTTTGGAATACAATTATTTAAATTAATATATGATTTAGTAAAAACTAAAAAATTTAATTTTAAAAGAATAATAGGAGCTGGTGGAATGCCAAGCTCTCATTCAGCAGTTGTAACAAGTTTAGCAACTTTGATTGGTAAGTATGAAGGTGTTAACACACCTCTATTTGCCTTGTCATTTGCTTTTGCATTTGTTGTAATGTATGATGCTTGTGGTGTAAGAAGAGCAGCAGGAAAGCAAGCTGCATTATTAAATAAATTGATAGAAACACCAGGCCTTACAGGAGTACAAGTATCAGAAAAATTAGTAGAAGTATTAGGACATACACCTTTTCAAGTGCTTGTAGGAGCTTTAATAGGTGTAGGAGCTGGATTGATTGTATAATAGTCATTAAAATTAAAATTTAAAATATAAATAGAATGAATGTAAATATCTAAAAACAAGTTACAAGTTTAGTTTTTTAAAGATAATATTTAACATAGAGGAATTAACTAATCTGTCTGTATAAAATTAAGTAATTTAAGAAAGATAATCATTCATTAAAAGGAGTGAAGAAAATGACAGATATCGAAATAGCAAGAAATACAAAATTAGACAATATAGTAGATGTGGCAAAAAAAGTAAATGTTGAAGAAGAGGATTTAGAATTATATGGAAAATATAAAGCAAAATTTTCTTCTGGATTATATGAAAAGGTAAAAGACAGAAAAAATGGAAAACTAATATTAGTAACAGCAATCAGTCCAACACCATTAGGAGAAGGAAAAACAACCATGTCTATCGCAATTGCAGATGGATTAAGAAAAATAAACAAAAAATCTATTTTAGCATTAAGAGAACCATCTTTAGGACCTGTATTTGGAATAAAAGGTGGAGCAACAGGTGGAGGAAAAGTACAAGTTGCACCAATGGAAGATATCAATCTACATTTTACAGGAGATATTCATGCAATAACATCAGCTAATAATCTACTTGCTAGTTTAATTGATAATCATATTTATTTTGGAAATGAATTAAAATTTAAAGAAGTAGTATGGAAAAGATGTGTAGATTTAAATGATAGACAATTAAGAGTAGTAGAAACAGGACTTTCAGGAGAAAAGAAAATCGTTCCAAGAAAAGATAGATTTGATATAACAGTTGCTTCTGAAATTATGGCTATATTATGCTTGTCAGAAAACATAAAAGATTTAAAAGAAAAACTAGGAAATATTTTAATTGGATATAATGAAGAAGATGAACCAATTTATGCAAAAGATTTAAATGCACAAGGAGCAATGACTGTATTATTAAAAGATGCAATTAAACCAAATTTAGTACAAACATTGGAACATACACCAGCTATTATTCATGGGGGACCATTTGCAAATATTGCTCATGGATGTAATAGCATAGTAGCAACAAAACTTGCCTTAAAATTAGCAGATTATACGGTTACAGAAGCAGGATTTGGTGCAGATTTAGGAGCAGAAAAATTCTTAGATATTAAATGTAGAAAAGCAGGAATCAAACCAGATGCAGTAGTTATAGTTGCAACTATAAAAGCAATCAAATATCATGGTGGAATCGAAAAAGATAAAATTCAAGAAGAAAACATAGAAGGTCTTGAAAAAGGAATGGACAACCTATATAGACATATATCAAATATAAAAGATAAATTTGGATTAAATGTTATTGTAGCAATCAATAGATTTAATTCTGATACAGAGGAAGAGATAAATTATTTAAGAAAGAAATTGGAAGAAAAAGGTGTAGAACTAAGTTTAGTAGAAGGATGGGCAAAAGGTGGAGAAGGTGCTATAGATATTGCTCAAAAATTAGTAAACTTAACTGAAAAGGAAGAACATTTCCAATATACATATGAATTAAATGAAGGGATTAAAGAAAAAATAGAAAAAGTAGCAACTAAAATTTATGGAGCAAAAGGAGTTATATTTGAAGAAAAAGCCGAAAAAGAAATAGAAAGAATTGAAAAATTAGGATATGCTAATCTACCAGTATGTATAGCTAAAACACAATATTCTTTTTCAGATGACCCTAAAAACTTAGAATGCAAAGATGATTATAATATCACTATAAGAGATATAGAATTAAAAACAGGAGCAGGATTTATTGTTGCACTTGCAGGAAAGATTATGACAATGCCAGGATTACCTAAAATACCAGCAGCAGAAAATATAGATATAGATGAAAATGGAAATGTGGAAGGAATTTTTTAATGATGATTTTGGGGACGGAGAAGAAATCATTAGATAGGAAGGAAAGAGATTATATGAAGAATATTCCTACAAATATAAAAAATATTATTGATGAATTTGTTGAAGGAGTTAACAAGATATTAGGAGATAGGGTAGAAAAAATAATATTATATGGTTCATATGCTAGAGGAGATTTTAATAAAGATTCAGATATAGATATTATGATTTTAACAGATTTAACAGATGATGAAATGTATGAGTATTTTGTAAAAATTTCAGATATGGCTTATGATATTGAATTTTGCAATAATTTTGATATTACATTATCTCCAATAGTAAAAAATATAGATAAATTTAATTATTGGTTAGAGGCACTACCATTCTATATGAATGTTCAAAAAGAAGGAGTGATATTAAGTGAGTCCAAATTAGTTAAACTTGTAGAAGAATATATTAATAAGAAATAAAGTAGGGAAAATTTTATTATGAAATTAAAAAATGAAATAACAAGATATTTAAAAAAGGCAGTATTAGCTCAAGTGGATAGATGTATAGATTTTAAAAATGATGAATTTTATAAAATTAGCAAAGAAGAATTTTATAAAGGTGAAATAGATCCTAATATAACATTAAAATTATTTAAAAACAACAAAGCAGAAGAGAAAAACACAGATAAGGAAAAAGAAAAAATAGATGAAAATCTATATATCATTATAGCGGTAAAAGTTATTAGAACAATAGAAGAAGGAAGTCAAAAGAAAGATGAAGAGACAGAAGACTTAACAGGAATATATTTTATACCTGCAATGCTAAACAAGGAAAAATCAGTTTTACTTCCAGCAATAGAAGACAATAAACTCCCATGGTTTCCAAGGGAGTTCTTAAAACCTATGATAGAACCAGAACTAGCAATAGGGGACAACCAAATATTTGAGCAAATATTAAGTGATAAAATGTATCATATATATGATATATTTTCATGGGAAGAATATTTAAAATTCTGTATAGAAATATATGAAGCTACAACACAATGTGATTTTAATGAAGATTACATTTACAATTTAAATGGAAAGAAAGACAAAATACAACTAGAAAATAATATATATATTTTCCCAGATAAAACAATTAATCCTACATATGCTATAAAATCTTTATATGAAAACATATTAAATGAAGAAAGAGAAATGCCTTTATATGAAAAGTTTATAAACTTAGAAGAAGAAAAAGATGAAAAAATACATGAAAATACAGTAGAAAATAGAAAAAAACATATAGGGCAAATGGGTGGAAAATATGGATTATCTGAATCACAAAGAGAAAGCATAAATAATTTTAATAATTTAAAAGAAGGAGAAATTTTAGCAATAAAAGGACCTCCAGGTACAGGAAAAACTACATTAATTCAATCAATTGTAGCAAATGAATATGTAAAAAAAGCGATAAGAGGAGAATTGCCACCACTAATAGTAGCATCATCTACAAATAATCAAGCAGTAACAAATATCATAGAATCATTTGGGAAAATTCAAAAACAATATAAAAATAACTTAGAAGATAGATGGATAGAAAAAGTAAATAATTTTGCAGTATATTTTCCATCAAAAAGAAAAAGAAAACAAGCTAAAGAAAAGAATTTTCAATATACAGATCAAAAAGGAAACTTCTTTATAGCAGAGATAGAAAAAGAGGATGTTTTTCAAAATTCTAAAGAAAAATTTATAAACGAAGCCAGAAAATTTTTTGATAAAGAAGAAAATACTGATGATATTACAATATATAAAAAGAAAATTCATAATAGATTAAGAAAAATCAATCAAATCCAAAATGAATTGATAAATATAGTAGATTTTTTTGAAAGCTTAGATATAAAAGAAGTAGAAGAATATTTGAATTTTCAAGAAGAAAGTATTGAAAATATCAAAAATACTAAAAAAGAAATAGAGGAAAGAATAA
Organism: uncultured Clostridium sp.; assembly: GCA_930982035.1. Taxonomy (GTDB): domain Bacteria; phylum Bacillota; class Clostridia; order TANB77; family CAG-508; genus CAG-269. The sequence goes on along the minus strand of CAKNJL010000030.1, from coordinate 11,858 downwards.
ATTTCTGGAACAATAAATATACTGAATTACCTATCTTTTGGAAGATATTAAGTTTTATAAAAATCTATAAAGTAAAAATCTCAAATAGATTAAAAATATATGTAAACGAAAAAGAAGAATTTCAATCAGATATATTAGATATTAATTATATAGAAGAATACTATTCAAAAATTATAGAGAACAAAAATAAAGAAATTAGAAAAATACAGCAAATAATAAAAAAAGTAAAAGAAAATAAATCAAAATATGAGAAAATCCAAACAGAATTAGAAAAATATGATATGCCAAAAGAAAAAATGATAACAAATAAAAACGAATTAGATAATTGGCTAGATACACATACAAGATATATAGCTTTTTGGTTAAGTGTTCATTATTATGAAGCAAGATGGTTAGAAGAGGAAAATATGCCCACAGAAAAACAAAAAGGGACAAATTTTGAAAATGTACTTATGATGTATTATGAAAGACTTGCCTTAATAACACCATGTATGGTTATGACTTTTTATATGTTACCAAAACAATTCGAAACATGGGATGGTGTAAAAAAAGGCTATATGTACAATTCCATAGATTTATTAATAGTAGATGAAGCAGGACAAGTAAGTCCTGAAATTGCAGGATGTTCTTTTTCATTAGCAAAAAAGGCAGTAATAGTAGGTGATGAACATCAAATTTCACCTGTATGGGGAATAGAAACAGCATTAGATAAATCATTAGCCATTCAAGAAGGAGTAATCAAAAATGAAAAAGAATTTGACATTCTAGAAAAATATGGTATAACAGCATCAAATTCAAATGTTATGAAAACTGCATGCAAATCATGTAAATATAGAAAATATGAAGAAAAAGGATTATTTTTAAGTGAACATAGAAGATGTTTTGACGATATAATTAAATATTGTAATAAATTAGTGTACAATGGAAAACTAAATCCACTAAGAGGAAATAAAAGAAAAGATAAAAAAGAAGATTTATTTCCTAAAATGGGATATAAAGAAATTGAAAGTTCACATTCACAAAAAGTTGGAACAAGTCGAAATAATTTAACAGAAGCAGTTGGAATAGCAAATTGGATAAAAGAAAACTATAGTAAAATATTTGAGTACTATAAAGAAGTAAATCCTAATAATGTATTAGGTATAATTACTCCATTTAAGGCTCAGGCAGTTATGATAAGAAACGTCTTAAAGCGAATCTTACCAAAGGAAATAAGTAATAAAATAACTGTAGGAACAATTCATGTATTACAAGGTGGAGAAAGAAAAATAATCATAATGTCAACAACATATGGAAAAGATGAAGGTTGCTTTTTTATAGATAATAATAAAAGTTTAATGAATGTAGCTGTATCAAGAGCAGAAGATTCATTTTTAGTATTTGGAAACATAGAATGCTTAAAAGATGAAACTACAAGTCCTAGTGGATTACTAAAAAGTTTTATCACAAAGATGGAACTTTAGGGACGTGTCAAAATGGACAAAAAATGGTCAAAAGGGACAGGTCTATAGAATTGGAAAGTTATATCTATTTTGAAATACTATGTAAGCCATTAAAAGAAATTAGAGAATGCAAAATGGGGCAACCTTTTTTCACTTAAATATGAATTTTTAAATAGGTTTAAATAACATTTAATATAAGGAAATTCATTTTTAAGCATTAATTAATGATTGAGATACACAAAGTATAAGAAATAAATATAATATAACTTTCCAGTTCTATAGACCTGTCCCTTTTGACCATTTTTTGTCCATTTTGACACGTCCCCAAAAGACCCAAAAGAGGAGGTATTAGTTATGGGAAGAAGAAAGAAAAAACAAAGTATTTGGCAAGCAATTGTGTCAATAATAGTAGTAATTTGTATTGCAATTTATGGATATATGAGTCAAGATGTGGAAACTGCAAGTAAAATAAATGAAAATAGTACAGAAAATCAGACACAAAATAGTCAACAAGTAGCAATTGATTTATCTACAATTCCAGAATATTCATCAAGTCCGTATGTTGAAATAAATAATAATATGCCATATTTTACAGAAGAAGACTATACTACAGAGGCTTTTGAAAAATATAGTGATTGGGATAGCTTAGGAAGAAGTGGTGTAGCTTTTGCAAATGTATGTAAGGAAACAATGCCAAAAGAAGGTGAAGAACGTGGCGATATAGGAAGTGTGGATAATCTTTCAGGTTGGGTACAAAAGAGATATGATAATTTAATTAGTAATAAATATCTATATAATAGATGTCATTTGATAGGATGGCAACTTAGCGGAGAAAATGCAAATAAAAATAATTTGATTACAGGAACAAGATATTTAAATACAGAAGGTATGTTACCATTTGAAAATCAAGTGGCAGAATATATTGATGAAAATGAAAATAATCATGTTTTATATAGAGTAACACCTATTTTTGAGGGAAATAATCTTTTGGCAAGTGGCGTGGAAATGGAAGCATGGTCTGTTGAAGATAAAGGAGAAGGAATTCATTTTAATGTATATTGCTATAATGTTCAACCAGGTATAGTTATCGATTATGCAACAGGAGAAAGCCAAGAACAATAGAATTTCTAATTCAAATTTAGATACGCAAAATCGTTCCACTCATTTATATTATAATACTCCTTTTTTTATTTTATTACGAATCGAAAAAATTTTATAAAAAACTATTGTAAATTTATGTAAAATAGTATATAATCGCTCTAGTTTTATTGAATTCGTAGTAATAAATTTAAATCTACTATTTATTAATCTTAGATTTCCAATATCAAAAACAATAAAAATGAAGGAGTGATTATATATTGAATTTAGATTTGATTAACAATTTGTTTAATAATTTAAAGGAGAATGAATTTGTGCAAAATTTTATGAAAGAACTATCAGAGCATTTAGAAAATAATATAGGAAATAATTCTAATACTGTTTCAAGTGTTGGAGAATGGAATAATTTACTTTCTAATGATCTAACAATAGATAATCAAAAAGTGATAGCAAAATATAGAGATGAAATGTTGACAGAAAGAAATAATATTTTGCAAAAATATGCTGAAAATACAAAAGAATCTGGAGAAATGTATTATATATATAATATAAGTGAAAATGAAAAAAATTCATATAATTTATCTAATTGCATAACTGAAAAGAGTAATGAAGTAATTACAAAGCAAATTGAAGAATTGCCAGAAGGAGCAGGACCAGGTAGTGTTTTGAGAGAACAAAATGGAAGTTTTATATTAGATGTAGAAGCAACGGAAACTGTCGGAGAAGAAATAAATCAAATGATTCAAGAAAAATTGAAACAACAAGACAAATATTTAGATAGTAAAAGAATTGAAGGACATGTGTACGAAGTAGGTGAAAAATATTCAGGAAGAATATGGTTATATGATTTAAGCAACAATGCAAATGGGGGAATGGAAGGAATTGAAGAAATAGAATTTCCAAAAGATTTATATCAAATAGCAAAAGAAGGAGATTTATTTATATATAAAAATGGAGAATATCAAAAACAATAAAAAGCAATCTGTTGTTAAGGAGATTTTTATACAAAATATTAATAAAACAATAAAAATAAAGATATACAATGAATTAAAAAAGGAGAATTTATGGTAAATAAAGAAATAATAAAACCACTTGAAGAAATTTGGAACTATATGAAATTAAATATGAAAACAGAAAAATCTGATTTAATAATTGGATGTGGATGTATGAACTTAGAAATTCCAGTAAAATGTGCAGAACTACTAAAAGAAAATTATGCACAAAACATTTTATTTTCTGGAGGATTGGGCAAATTGACAACAAGTAATTTTGATAGAACAGAAGCAGAAATATATAAAGATATAGCAATAAAAGAAGGTATAAAATCCAACAAGATATTTATTGAAAATAAATCTACTAATACAGGAGATAATTTTAGATTTTCACTAAAAATAATAGAAAAATATAAAATAAAATCAGATAGAATAATAATAGTTCATAATAATTTATCACAAAGAAGAACATTAAGTGTGGCAAGAGCAATCATAAAAGATAAAAAGTTAATAATAACATCTCCTGATAAAACTTTTTCTCAATTCATTGAAAAATTAAGTAATGTTACAGAAGAGAGAAAGCAAAATATAATATCAGTAATTGTTGGAGATATACAAAGACTAATCATATATCCGCAATTGGGGTGGCAAACAGAAAATAATGTACCAGAAACAATAATAGAAGATTACTATAAACTAAAAAATATGGGATATGATAAATATATTTATGATAAAGAAAAAATACAAAATTTGATTGATAAACATGGAATAGTTAAAGGTTATGAGGCAAATTACTTTAATTAGTATTTACCAAAAGCAAATACTTAGAAAAATTGTTTTCTAGGTATGTAGAATAATTTATGTTTTTATAAGAATGAATTTTATAAGAATTATAAAATAGAAACAAAATACAAGGATTTAAGAGGATGGGTAGTATAAGAGAAAAGGAGTGCGTAATGAAATCAAAGATTTCGACGCACTTTACAGATATAATAAAGTAAAAATTATTGTAAAACAGCACTTAAAATTAAAATACCTATGTTATCATTATAAATTTCATCAAATTGTGAAATTGGTAAAGGGTTTTCTCCAATACCTGCTTCAATGGTGTATCCAGGACGATTGTAATTTTGAATAAACCAATCTTTGTATCCTGCAAAACTTGAATTATACGGCGTTTCGGCTAATCTATAACCACTTGCTTCTGCTAATTTTTGACCAATTTCTAAACTGTTTTGGGGATTAAAATTTTGGAATTGCCAATAAATTTCTTGCCCTTGAGTATGATAAGCAAGAACTAGTTTAAAATCATGCATTAAAGTAAAATTATAAATAGTTAAAGCTTCTGGCTCTGTTAAAGGACCAAAGCCAACAAAATCACGTGGAGCAGGTTGAATAAAACCTTGTGCATATTTGATTTCTCGAGCTTGTTCCCAACCAGCAGGAAATTGCAAATTTAAATCTACACCTGTAGATTTGATTAACTTCCATGTATAAAAATTATAATAATAAAAAATAAAAATATTTACATAAACAAGGTGTTTTAAAGCATCTTGTATTTTTATTGTTTCTATATCAATAAGATAAATAGGACATACCCTATTCGATATCTGGGACAGAGGTATGTTCTAAATAGGACAATATAATATTATAAGTATAATAAGATAGATAGATTATTAATTATATATAAAAAGTAATAAAAATTTAAATTTTTATTGACAAAAGAACAAATGTTTGATATAAATATAAAATAAGAAATTCGAAATAAATTAAATGAATATGAGTAGAAAAAAATCAAATTATATGATAGAATACATTTGATAATATGAATAAAAAGAGGTATAGAGATGAGTTTGAAAACAATAGATTTATTTGCAGGTATAGGTGGTATTCGCAAAGGTTTTGAAATGACAGGAAATTTTTCAAACGTATTATCTGCAGAGATTGATAAATATGCATGTGAAACTTATGCTCATTTATATGGAGAAGATCCATATAATGATGTAACAAGTGAAGAATTTAAAAATAAGGTTGAAAAAACAAACTATGATGTATTATTAGGTGGATTTCCTTGTCAATCATTTTCAATTGCAGGAAAAAAGGAGGGATTTAAAGATAAAACAAGAGGAACACTATTTTTTGATGTTGCAGATATTATTGATAGAACTAAACCTAAAGCTTTTCTTCTAGAAAATGTTGAAGGTATTATAACACATGATAGAGGAAGAACATTTGAAACAATAGTTGAAACCCTAGTAAATGATTTGGGTTATCACATGATAGGGGTTGAAGAGGGAATTGGCGGATATCTTAAAATTTATAAAGATGAAATAATAAGAAATACTAAAGATTTTGGATTGCCACAAAAGAGAGCTAGAGCTTATATGATGGGATTTAGAAAGGACTTAATTCCAAATGGATATATATTTCCATCATTACCAAGAAAAAAAGAAAGAGTAATATATAAAAATTTATATGATTTATTAGATAAAAAAGTTGATGAAAGATATTATCTGTCTGAATCATATTGGGAAACATTAAAAAGACATAGAAGTAAACATCAAGAGAAAGGGAATGGATTTGGATATGTTATAGTAAACGAAGGAGAAAATCCAATTTCAAACACTATTTTAGCGACGGGAGGTTCAGGAAAGGAAAGAAATTTAGTAAAACAACCTAATTATACTTGGGGAGGTAAAATAGTAAAAAATAAGAAGTCGGAATTAAATTATGATGGGATTAGAGTTATGACACCAAACGAATGGGGAAAATTACAAGGGTTTATTGGTTATGGCTTTAAAGATGGAGAAAAAGAAAAATTTTCATTTCCAAAAGATGTTAGTGTAACACAACAATATAAGTTGTTTGGAAATTCTGTGTCCATACCAGTAATTGAAGAGATGGCAAAATATATGTATAAAAGATTGGAGGAATTCAATGCAATTTAATAGAGGAGAATGGTCTGAATTATATGCCTTATTAGAATTATTAGATAATCAGGACCTGAAGATAGTAGATGATAATTTAGAGATAATTGATGATAGCACTTTTAGAGTTATAGGATTATATGTTCAAAATAACAACAACGAATACTACTTTGATATTAAAGGGATAAATGTAGAGGTACTAAAAAATAATAAAGTTATTTCAAATGTTAAAAAAACAGAAATTCAAAAATATAAAGAAGTATTATTAGAAAAAATAATTAATGAATTGCCTGGAAATGGTAGCTTCCCAATACAAGAAATGAAATATATTCTTGAAAAATTAACAGAAGGAAATAAAATAAAATCATCATCGACTTCAAAAGAAGATATTAGTGCTAAATTAAAAGATAATAAATTAAATACAATTGTTAATAAGGTTGGATATAGTATAAAATCTAGCCTAGGTAGTCCAGCAACATTATTGAATGCTTCGAACAACACAAATTTTAAATATTTAATAAAAGGTTTATCTGCTGAGGACATAGAAAAGGTAAACAATATTAATACTAATACAAAATTAGTTGATAGATTAAAATATATGAAAGATAAGAATGCTGAAATAAAATTTGATGAAGTTATAAGTAGTACAATGAGTCAAAATTTGCAGATGATTGATTCGAGATTACCAGAGATATTAGCAGATTTACTACTAGCATCTTATGAAACAAGAGAAAAAAATATAGGTAAACTATTGCATTATGTATCTGAAAATAATATTTTGAATTATGCTGGAAATTCAGAAATGTATTATAAAAAGAAAATAGGAGATTTTCTTTTAGCAGTTACATTGGGAATGATGCCTGGTGAAATTTGGAATGGTGAATATGATGTTACTGGCGGAATAATTTTAGTTGAAAATGATGGAAAGATATTAGTTTTAGATGCTATTTACTATAAAGAATATTTAGTAAAATATCTTATAAAAAATACTAAATTAGAATCACCAAGTTCATCTAGATATAAAATGTTTGATATTTATCCAGATAAAGGAGAAAATTATTTTAATCTAAATTTACAAATAAGATTTATAAAATAAGAAATAAATTACAAACGAAAATCAAAATAAAGAAGTGATATTATATTACAAGATTATTTTGATTATTTAAAATTATAATATTATAGTAAGGGGATACAATGTTAGAAGATGAAACAAAAATAAAATTCATTAATGAAAAATTAGCACAGTTAAAAACATATATAAAATTAAATTCACATATTAATCTAAATGATATTTGTGTTATTAGTGAAGATTTTTTTTGCAAATTATTAAACTCCATTTTTGGATATAAACTAATAAATGCAAATGTTTTAGAAAATAATTTTAAGGGAATTGATTTAATAGATACAAATAGTAAAATAGTTTTTCAAATTACTGCAGATGACAGTGCAGACAAGATACAAACAACAATTAATAAGTTTCAAGCTAAATTTAATAATTCTTATAAGCTAAAATTTATTATTATTTCAGACAAAAAAAGGTTTAATAAAGTTTTTAACATAGAAAGTGGATATGCTTTTGATAAAAGAAAAGATATTTTATTTATTGAAGATTTTAGTCAATTATCAAGAAAAAATTTAGACGAAGTATATAATATAATTGAAAATGATTTTTTTGGCGAGAATATAGAAAGAAAATATGAATGGTATGAAAAGAACAATAGAAACAATATTGAAGATTTAGGGTGTAGATATAATAAGGAAATAGATATTACAACAGAAACATATAGAAAATTAGAAAATTTTTTATGTGATGAGGAATTTTTGAACAAGGTTTTATTAGATATTAAAGGTTTAATATATTCTTTAATGAACTTCGAAGAACGATTGGTAAAAAAGGAAAGTATGCAAAAATTCAAAGTATCTTATTCAGACTTTATTAAAGAAATGAAAATTATAGAGGTAAATAAGCTTTATTGTGTTATAGAAGATATTCAAGGAGAAATTAGTCAAAATGAACAATCTGTGATAGAAAAATTAGTTGGTGAAAATAATGATGTCTATAGAGAAAAAAAGAAAATATATGAAATATTAGAACAATGTCAAAAATGCAAAGAATATTTGGAGTTAATGAAAAAAGGAGTTTTAATAGTAACTGGAAATATGGGAACTGGAAAATCTCATATAGTGGCTAGTTATATAGAAAATAATTGTTTTAAAAATAAAAATGAAGCAATTTTAATTTTAGGACAACATTTAAATGATACTAAACTTTTTAAATTACAGATTAAAGAGATATTAGAAATAAGTGAAAATTTTGAAAGATTTATAAAACTATTAGATGCAAAAGGTAAAGAAAAAAATATATTTATTCCTATATTTATAGATGCTATTAATGAAAGTTTGTATAATTTGAATTGGAAAAATGAATTAAATGGAATAATAAGCATAATAAAGGAATATAAATATGTAAAACTAATAATAACATTACGTACAGATTATGCAAAATTATGCCTACCAGACGATATGGAGAATAAATTTGTAGAGAGAATACAACATAATGGATTTCAAGATGAAGAGGATATATATTCTATAATTAATGAAATATTTCATTATTATGGAGTTCCAATTCCTTTATTTCCAATGATAAATGATGAATATACTAATCCCCTTTTTATTATTTCTTTTTGCAAATTAGTAAGAGATTATAAAATTGATATTTTGATACAAAATTATACATCATTTAGAACTATTTTTGAAAAATATATATCAATGATAAATGAAAGATTGTCAAGAAAATTTAATTATAATGTTGAAAATCATTTATTAGATGAAGTTATAAACAATATAGTAGAATATATGGTAGAGAAGAATAAATTATACATAACACAAAAAGAATTTTGTAATATAGAAAAAGATTTACTACAAAACTATGGAATAGCTCCAATAAAACTTATTGATATATTGAGGTCTGAGGGGTTAATATTTAAAAGTATTTATGCTAAAGATGAAATTATATATTTTAGTTATGAGCAATATAATAGTATATTAAAAGCTGATTTATTATTTGAAAGAGTAAAAGATGGTAATAAGTTGAATGTTGATAAATTAAAGACTTTAATAATGGAAACAATGGATTCTGATGTACTAAAAAATATATTTATACTAATTGGAAATGAATATGGTATTGAAATATATGATATATTTGATTTTAGTAAAGATGTAGATAATGATTTTAAAATTATAAATGCATATATGTTGAGTTTACTATGGAGAAAAAAAGATAATTTTGATAAAAAGTTAAAATTTAAAAGTTTTATAAACATAATAAATGAAAAGTATACATGGTTAATTTCTGATTACAATGATTTATTTTATTATTGTGCATCAATAGAGGATAGTCCTTTTAATATTTATTATTATAATGAAAAATTAAAAAAAATGTCATTGGCGGAACGAGATTTTAAATATACAATAAGATTAAACTTTGAAATTGCAACTAGAATGGCGTTATATTGTTTGAAAACTGACATGAAAGGTTTGAATAGTAATAGCAGAATAATGTTAGCAATAACTTTAAGCTGGTTTTTAGCTAGTCCTAATAGATATTTACGAGATATTTCTACCAAAGCATTGGTAAACTTACTAACAGATAATATAGAAACAATGATTAAATTAATTGAAAATTTTAAAAATGTAGATGATTTGTATATTATAGAAAGAGTTTATGCAAGTTGTTATGGTGCAGTTTTACGAAGTGATAATACCAAGAAATTAGAAGAATTATTAGATATAGTTTATCAAAATGTTTTTGATATAGAAGAAGTTATTCCCAATATTGTTGTTAGATATTATGCTAAAAACTTGATTTTATACGGAAAATTTAAAGGAATGAATATTGAATTTGACTTAAATAGAATTTATGCTCCATATAATAGTAAGTGGTATGAAGTAATTCCAACCAATGATGAAATAAAAAGCTACAAAATAGATTATAAAAAAATCAATAAAAATAATAGGTACTTATATGCACAAAATGAAATAATTGATTCAATGTTAACAGAGGATGCAAAGGAACTTGGAATGTATGGAGATTTTGGAAGGTATTATTTTGGTGCTAATATATCAGATTGGAAACAAAACTTTCCATCAGAACAAATATTAAGTAATATTGCAATAAAAAGAATATTTGACTTTGGATATGATGTTGAAAAATTTGGAAATTACGATATGTGGCAGAGAGATAGATATGGATATGATAGGCATGAACATAGATTTGAAAGAATAGGTAAAAAATATCAGTGGCTTGCACTATATGAAATTATAGCAAAATTACAAGACAATTATAAATATTTAAAAGTTATAGATAATGAAAATGAGAAAGAAGAAAAAGGAATATCTTATTACAACTGGAAAGGAGAAGAAGTATCTTTTTCAAAAGCAACATACAAAGAACAAATATGTGAAGAATGTAATCCATCTTTATTGAATATTGATGTAACTAATTTAATTGAATTACCTAAAGTTAAATCTTATCAATTAAAAATGAATATTGATAAAAAATGGTTTAAAGAAGATCTAACAAATATACAAGATATTATCGAAAATGGAGAATTTATATCTCTAAATGTTTCTAAAAGACTAAACAAAAAAACATTGGAATTATGCGAAAACAGAGGATTATGGGGAGATTTTAAATATGATTCTCAAATGGCAGTAATATATCAAGCATATCTATACAGAAATAAATTGGATTTAAATGAAAGCGAAAAAGAAGGTATGTTTAGAGGTATACATTCATCTAATGATTTATTATTACTAGAGTATCCTTGGAAATATAAAATTATAGAAGAATTTAATAAACAAAGAAATAATTGTTATATTACAAATTATGACTATAGTTATAATAGTGAATATGATATGACAGTAGAAGATACTTATGGAATAACTCAACCATCGAAATATATTATAGATTTATTGGAATTAAAGCAAGGAAATGATGGTTATTGGTATGATAATAATAATAAAATAGTGTGTTATGATACTATTTTAGAAAACGGAGAAAGTGAATTTATAATAAAAAAAGATGCTTTAATTGATGTGCTTCAGAAAAATAATTTAAAAATAATGTGGATGGGATATGTAGAAAAAAAATATAAAGATAATTTAAGAGAGTATAGATTTAGAATTGATAGAACTGAAAATGGATTATATAATTTAACAGAAAAATGGTCAGAAAAAGAATGGAAATGTCAATTTTAGTATGTATAAAAAATTTTAGAAAATTAAAAAAGATGATTCAAAAAGTCATATATTCTTTCTGTAAATTCATATAAAAATTATCTCCCAGCGGGCTAAAAAGGTTTTAGGAGAATTTCTCCTAAACAGCTAAAAGGGTGTCA
>CAKNJL010000029.1 GCA_930982035.1 uncultured Clostridium sp. | reverse complement strand
CCATTGACACCTCCGTCCCCATTGACACTTCCGTCCCCATTGACACTCATTGACACTAACTCTCCACTTTGCTAACTGCTAATCCATCTCCTACTTCTAAAATTTCAGTTTGAAGATTTGGATTTTCGCTTACTTCTTTTATGTATTCTCTTAAATTTCTAACTGCTGTTCTTTGTTTATGTTTATTATAATCGCTCATAACATATCCTTTATATAAAATATTATCAGCAAAAATAATTCCTTCTTTATTAATCATCCTTAATGCCTCTTTTAAGAAAAATGGATATTTGCCTTTTGCTGCATCTATAAATACTACATCATATTTATTATTTAACGTTGGCAAAATATCTATTGCATCACCTTCATAAATATTTATCATATCTTCTACTTCTGCTAATTTAATATTTATTTTTGCTTCTTCTACTCTTTCTTTTTCTCTTTCTATTGTATCTATAGTACCTCCTGGAGCCAAAAATTCTGTAAAGCATATTGCAGAATATCCAACTGCTGTACCTATTTCTAATATTTTATTTGGTTTATTTTTACTTAGATATTTTTCAATTACTTCTAATGTTTCATCCATAATTATTGGGATATGTTCTTCTAATGCTTTTTGTTTTATTTTTTCAAGTTCTATTGTGTTCAATTTACATTTCCTCCATATCTTTTACATTTCTAACTTTAAAAAAAAGGTCTATAATTCGATTCAATCTTGGTAGAAATATATATACATATATCTTTTTACCAAGATTGACATTGAATTATAACAAAAACAATTTGAAGCATTATTGTTTATTTCTATTTGCTCTTTCTCTTTCTTTAGTATCCAAAATTTTCTTTCTTAATCTAATTGATTTTGGTGTTACTTCTACTAACTCATCATCTTGTATAAATTCAATTGCTTTTTCTAATGACATTTGAATTGGTGGTACTAAACGTAATGCTTCATCTGAACCTGAAGCTCTTGTATTTGTTAAATGTTTTTCTTTACATACATTGATTGCTAAGTCTTCTCCTCTTGAATTTAATCCAACTATCATTCCTTCATATACATCTACACCAGGTCCAATAAATAAATCACCTTTATCTTGTGCATTATATAATCCATATGTTACTGATTTTCCATTTTCAAAAGCTACAATTGTTCCTCTTACACGTGCTTGGATATCTCCTTTATATGGTTGATAAGAATCAAATATATGATTCATAGTTCCTTCACCTTTTGTATCTGTTAAAAATTCTGTTCTATATCCAATTAAGCCTCTGGCTGGAATTTTAAATTCAATTTTAGTATGTCCATCTTCTGCAGGCTCCATATTAACCATTTCAGCTTTTCTTCTTCCTAATTTTTCAATAACATTTCCTACGCAATCATCTGGAACATTTACAACTAAATCTTCAATTGGCTCACATTTTACGCCATCAATTTCTTTGAATATAACTTTTGGACGAGATACTAGTAGTTCAAATCCTTCTCTTCTCATTGTTTCAATTAAAACTGATAAATGTAATTCTCCTCTTCCTGATACTTCAAAAGAATCTGCTGAATCTGTTTCTTTTACTCTTAATGATACATTTCTTTCCAATTCTTTAAATAATCTATCTCTGATGTGACGAGATGTAATAAATTGTCCTTCTCTTCCAGCAAATGGTCCATTATTTACACTAAATGTCATAGATACTGTTGGTTCATCAATATCAACAAATGGTATCTTTTCTGGATGATTAAAATCGCATATAGTATCTCCTATATTGATATCTGGTAAACCTGCAAGTTCTATAATATCTCCTGCTTTTCCTTCCTCTACTTCTACTTTATTTAACCCAACATGTGTATATACTTTTGCAATTCTCCCTTGAGAAATTTTATCTTCTTTTCCACATATTGCTACAGGCATTCCATTTTTTATAATTCCTCTTTCTACTCTACCTACTGCAATTCTTCCAACATAATCATCATAATCAATATTAGATACTAACATTTGTGCTGGTCCGTCTTCATCACAATTTGGTGCCTGTATTGTATTTACAATTGTTTCAAATAAACAATGTAAATCTGTTGTTTCATCTTCTAAATTCATTTTTGCAATTCCATTTTTTGCAGAAGCATATACAACTGGAAATTCTAATTGTTCATCACTTGCATCTAATTCAATAAATAATTCAATGACTTGGTCTACTACTTTTTCTGGTGTAGCTCCTGGTCTATCTATTTTATTAATAACAACAATTGGTTTTAAACCTAAAGCTAATGATTTCTTTAGAACTTCTCTTGTTTGAGGCATTGCACCTTCAAATGCGTCAACTAATAAAAGTACTCCATCAACAGTTTTTAGTACTCTTTCTACCTCTCCTCCAAAATCTGCATGTCCTGGTGTATCTACAATATTAATTTTTATATCATTATACATTACTGATGTGTTTTTAGAAAGGATTGTTATTCCTCTTTCTTTCTCCAAATCATTAGAATCCATTATTCTTTCAGCTACTTGTTCATTTTCTCTAAATACATGACTTTGTTTTAGCATTGCGTCTACTAATGTTGTTTTTCCATGGTCTACGTGTGCGATAATTGCTATGTTTCTTATATTTTTGTTGTTCATTTTATTACTCCCTCTCTTTAATTGGTTGTCAAATGACCCGTCCCATTTGGCAACCTCGCTTTCATAACTTAAGACGTTTTCCAAAGTTTTTCTTGAAAAACGCCTAATTCTCTAAAAATTAGCTTATAAAATTATACACCTATTTGGTGGTTTTGTCAATTAATTTTTCAAACAACCAATTGGCACTACTAATACATTATTTTCTGTTGTATATGCTATATCTGTGCCTGTAATGATCATCAAGAATTCTGGTTCACCTATTTTAGGTTGTTTTTGCAATATTAATTTTTTTAATGTTAATAAATGTTCTTCTGCCTCTTTTATTCTTGTTCCACCTAATTTCACTTCAATTAATGCATATCTTCCATCATTGAAATGAATAACGTTATCACATTCCAACTGGTACCTATCCCTATAATGTTTTAAATTTCCACCTATTGCATTTACATATACACTTAAATCCCTATTTACAAGATTTTCAAATAATAATCCATATGTTCTTATATCTAACATAATTTCTTTAGGTGACACTCCTAATGCGGCTATGGCTAAAGATGGATCTATCATACTTTTCTTTGGAGATGTTCTAATGGCAGTTTTACTTCTTATATTAGGATTCCATGCTTCTATTTCTTCTATAATGTACAATTTTTTTAATACAGTTAGATATTCTATAATGGTTCTATCACTAACATTTGAATAATTTGCTTTTACATCATCAATTAGTGCTTGATCAGAATTTATTGTTGATACTTGTCTTGCATATGCCTTTAATATGGCTCTAGCAAGATTAGGATTTCTACTTGTACCATCTATTCTTGAAATATCTGATTCACATAGTACATCAATATAATTTTTTGATATTTCTAAAGCTTCTTTTTCAGGTAATTTTATTGCATTTGGCCAACCACCTCTACATAAAACATATGCTATTTTTTCATATTCTAAATCTGTCTTTATTCCATCAATTTCTCTATTTCCTTCTAAAATTTCTTTTAGAGATATTTTTCCATTTGAATCTCCACTTTCATATAATGTCATTGGTTTCATAGTAACAAAAGCAAATCTTCCAACACCACTATGTAGAGAAGGATCCTCTGTTGGTGTCGCAGAACCTGTAAGGATATATTGGTTTGGTAGTCCAATATTATCTATGGAATATCTAACTGCATTCCATAATTTAGGGACTAATTGCCATTCATCTATTAATCTTGGTTTTTCTCCTTCTAATAGCAATGATGGTTTTGTATTGGCTAGTTCTATATAATTTTCTTGTAAATCTGGATTTTGCATTTCTAAAACACTTTTCGCTATTTGTTTTGCACTAGTTGTTTTTCCACACCATTTGGGTCCTTTTATTAAAACTGCTCCCATTATTTTTAATTTATTTTTAATTTCTTCATCAACAATTCTTTTTATATATTCCACGCAATCACCTTCTTTTTTATTATATCAATCATTAGTTATATTATACCATTTTTTTGAAATCATTTCAATGATTTGTGGCAATTTGTTTCAAATCTTTGTGGTGTTTTGTTTCAAAGATTTGTTGTGTTTTATTTCAAAGATTTGTGGTGTTTTTTCATAGATTTGCGATTATTCATTTTAAAGGTTTTTGGTAATTTATTTCAATATTCTGCAACATTCCATACGTTTGTATTTTGATAACTTTTATTTGACAAGCAATTACATTTATGTTAAGTTTATAGTAATGCACTAAGCATTTGTAACTTTGGCAATGGTAAGCTTGCTAAAACTTTTTCTTGTAATTAAAAGGAGAAAAATATGGAATCTATTGGATTAATAACAAAACCCAAACTGCCTATAAAAAAGTTTTACATCCCCGATTCAAAAAAACAATTCTATTTTACAAGGAGCCCCGTTAGAGTCTGGAGTGCAGATTTTATGGATAAAACAAATGATGAATTAGTAGAAAATTTCATAAAAGCTGTAGAGGATTGTTTGAAAAATTCAAAATAGAAAAAAACAGATTCGCTTACCAATCTGTTTTTTATTAATGTCGCATTGGGTTCGTTTGTCTATGCAACATTCTCCTAACTAGCAAGCTCTATAATCTTGCTCATAATTTCTTTTGTTACTTTATCTAATACTTCTTTGTCTTTACTGCCTTTATATTCACTATAATCTAATGGTTTTCCGTATGTAATAGTAATTTTATGAAGATCTTTTGTTCCACCTTTTATTCCACAAGGTACAACTTTTGCTCCACTTCTTATGGCAAAAAATGCAACACCATCTTTTACTTTTTCTCCTTTTTCTAAGCCATTTCTAGTTCCCTCTGGGAATAAAGCAATACATTTTCCTTCTTTTAAATCTTTTAAAGATTTTTTAATGGCAGATACATCTTTTTCATCTCTTTTTACTGGTATAGCTTCAAAAGCCCAACCTAAAAATGCTAAAAATTTATTTTTATATAATTCCTCTTTAGCTAAAAATTTCATGTCTCTTTTTGCTGTTACTACCATTAAAGGTGGGTCTAAATAACTTCTATGATTTCCACAAAATATCAAAGCTCCATCTTTTGGTACATTTTCTAATCCTTTAATTTCTGCTTGATAAAAAATCTTAAACCATATGTATAATGCTCCTCTTACTATCCATTTTATTATTTCTTTTATTACTTTTTTCATATTAAGTTTCATCCTTTCTTTGCATAAAGCCTCACATAGTTATGAAATAAACTTTTTTCAAATTATATACATTCCTTATTTTAGTTAATAAAACATTCCTAACTATTTTTAATTGTTCTTAATATTAGCTCTTTTTATCATTTATTATTCCTATTATTTTTTCCACAACTTGTTCTATATTTAAATTTGTTGAATCTACATATATTGCATCTTCTGCTTTTTTTAATGGTGCAATTTTTCTAGTAGAATCCCTTTCATCTCTCTCTTTTATTCCTTTTAGTACTTCTTCATAAGATGATTCTATTCCTTTTTCTTTATTTTGTAATACTCTTCTTCTTGCTCTTTCCTCAGCAGTTGCGTCTAAATATATTTTTACATTTGCATTCGGAAATACTACTGTTCCAATATCTCTTCCTTCCATGATGACATTTTTTCCTTTTGCAATATTTCTTTGAATTTCTAACAATTTGTTTCTTACGATTTGTAATGTTGAAACTGGAGAAACTAAATTATTTACATCGTTTTCTCTAATTCTATGTGTTACATCTTCTCCATTTAAAAATATTTTGCCATTAGAATTCATTTCTATATTTATATCGTCTAATATTTCTTGTATTTTTTCTTCTTCTTCCATTTTTACATTTTTTTGAATCATGTTTAATGCAACACATCTAAATGTTGCACCTGTATCTATGTTTACTAGACCTAGTTTTTCTCCAACTAACTTAGTTATAGTTCCTTTTCCTGCTCCTGCAGGTCCATCAATTGCAACTACAAATGACATAATTTTTCCTCTTTTCTTTTTATAAATCTTAGTTTTTGTATTTTTATATACTAGAAGGCAATATGACTTTCTTTTAAAAATAAATTTAATTTATTTTATTTTTACTTTGTATTGTAAAACTAAAAAGTTTTCTAATATATAAAATTTTTTCCTTATTCTTCCTTTTCTGGCACATAAATATTTTTAGCTACAACATCTAATTCTACTACATTCATAGCTGTTAATTTTTCTATTTCTTTTCTTGCTCTATTTTTAAAATCTTTTATTCCTTCTATAACATTATAGCCATACATAACAGTAACTTCCACATATATTTTTGCACCTTCACCATAGTTTTCTACTCTTGTTCTTGATATTTTATAAATAGCTGGTGTTTGCATTGCAATATATTCTAATATTTGTCTAAATACTAAATCTGATATTGTAAATTTTCCAAGATAACTAAATGTTGGTCTTATTATTGATTTTTCTGATATATATGGCTTTTGTCCTTTTCCTTTTGATTTAAATATTTGCAATGGATCTAATAAATATCCTGAAAAATCTTTTTTTATTTGGAAAGTTGGTACTGGTATTACATGCTTCCCTTCTGTTACTCTTATTCTTCTTGCTGTTTCCATTTCTTGTTTTGTTGCTACATCTGTTATATAAATATATTCACTAATCTCTGGAAGAGTTAGATTTGCTGCAATTTTTTGAACCATTCCATCAGATGTACCTAATATTAAAATACTTTGTGGTCTCTCTTTTTTTAGTACTTTTATTATTTTATCTCTTTCTTCTTTTTCATAAAATAGTGCATGTTTTACAGTTCCCACTTTTGTTGGGGCTTTTTTGGCTGATTCTCCAGCTAATACTTCATTATCTTTTATCAATAAACCATCATCTATTATATAATTTATATTTTTTTCACTTGCTACCATTTGTGCTCTATAACTTTTTCCAGTTCCTGATGGACCAACAAATGCATATACTTTTATTTTATTCCAAAATATTTCATCTAATAACATGTTATTATTGTTGAATTAACAACATACTCCTTTCTTTACCAAAATTATTTTATTTATAGTTACAATTTTTTAAGTTATCAACAGCCCTAATGTTACTATTCACCGTCTCAAATTTGTTTTATAGAATGTATATATATTAATATTGAATAGATTTAAAAACTCTAATGCGCGTATTGAGCCGAGAAATTTATAAAATATTAATATATATACATTCTTGTTAATATTATTTTATAAGTTATGAATAGTCCCCCTAATTGATAACCATAAAATTTATTATCCTTATATATCATAACTTGTATTGCTTAAATTTGGATAGCTAAATGTTTTTCCTCCTTCTGTAAATTGTCCACTTGGTTGATGGTCTTGATTCATAACATCTGCCCCTACTAAAAAGTATTTATATTTTGATTCTTCACTAGCTGTACCTCCTCCGACAACTACAGGGTCATCCCATGTTGTATCTACCGCATACCAAGTTCCATTTAGTTGTACATAATTCCAAGCATGATTTTCTGTTTGACCTTGTGAATTAGTTCCTGTTCCAATTACTAATACACATGGTATTTCTAATTCATCTAACAAATATTTAAATGCTCTTGCATACCCTTCACATACACTCTCTTTATTAATTAAAGCTCCATAAATATTATATATATTCTGTTTTGATAAAGTACTATCATAATTAATATTATCTACCAAATAATCATGTACCATTTTTATATCTTCAAGTGTATTTCCTGTTTTGTTTTGCAATATTTGATTTTTAACCTGCTCTATTTGTGCAATTGCTTGATCTATTTTGCTTTTTGAATTAAATTCATCTGTTAAATAATTTGCTTGATCTCCTGAATTTATATATACATTATAGGTTGATTTTCCGTCTTTCGTAGTTGTTTCTATATTTAGATACATCTTTTTAGGGCTTAAATAAAATATTTCCGCATTATCATATGTATATGCTTCTATTGCAGATTGATAATACTCTCCCAATTTTTCCTGTCCATTACTTTGAGACAATACATCTGAAAAGCTTGTTCCTAATTCAATCTGATATGTTCCTGTTTTCATTTGTTCTTTATTACTTTCAAATGCTCTATATATTATTCTTGACTTTTCATCTAGCTGATTATAAAAATAGTTATCTACTTCCACATTTGAATAATCATTATTTGTGGCGTTGCTACTTTCTATTTTACTTATCGGATTTTCAACAATTTCAGGTGCTTCAATATCATCTTCTACTGTTTTATCTCCTTCAGAAGCACTTGATACATCTCCAGAAGTCTCGACAAATCCTATTTCTTTATCGTCTCCCCAAAGTTCTTGGACTGCAATAATCGAAAAAACTACTAAAACTGAAAAAATCCCTATTATAACTAAAAACAATATTATTGAAGTTATTTTATCTGCTAATTCACTTTTCATACTTTTTTCCTTTCATTTTGAAAATATTTATTTTCTATTATTTAAGCTACAATTTTATTATACCATTTTTATTATGTAAAAACTAGTATAATTTTAAAAAATTTACTAATACTATTAGAAGTCAACTTACAATTCATAGTTAAATCTATGAAATCCAAAAGTTATATTATAATAAACTTTTGGATACATAACTTTTTTGGATTATGAATTGTAGCAAAGTGAAAAATACTATAGGAGGAACTTTATGAGTATAAAAAATTTAATTTCTTCATTTTTTACTTACACTCCTAATGACAAACAAACATATAATTTTAATTTAACAGAAGATATTAATACAGAATCATATCCTGATAGTGACATAGGAAAAAAAGAAACTACTAAAACAAAAATCTTTCCAAGTGTCTCTATCAATTCAGATGTTTTAAAAAGTAAATATAATCTTTTAATAAATTCTGATATCATTTTACGTGAATTCGTATTAAATGCAAGAGGTAAACAATACAATGCCCTTCTACTTTTTATTGATGGAATGGTTGATACTGAAATAATGAATAAATTTATTTTAGAACCATTAATGATGAGAAATAAAAATAATTTATTTGAGGGGTCGCAAAATAAAGTAATATCAGAAGCTGTTGCAAATAATATCACAGTTAGAAAAGTAAAAAAATTCAACTTACCTAATTACATTTCTAGCTGTCTAGTTCCGCAAAATGCCATTAAACAAGTTTCTACTTTTGAAGATATCATCTCTGGAGTTAATTCCGGAAATTGTGGTTTATTTGTTGACACACTTGATATAGCTTTTGATATTGAAGTAAAAGGATTTAAACAAAGAGGTATTGAAAAACCTAGCAATGAAATTGTTATCAAAGGTCCTCATGAATCTTTTGTTGAAAATATAAGAACTAACACTTCTTTAATAAGAAGATTTGTAAATAATGAAAACTTAGTAATTGAAAATTTAAATGTTGGTAATATAACTAAAACAAAATGTGGAGTTTGCTATATTTCTGGACTTGCTAATGATGACTTAATTGCAGAGGTAAAATTTAGATTAAATAATTTAGATATTGATTCTTTACTTTCTGCTGGTCAACTTGAACAACTAATATCAGATTCTAGTAATCTTAATATTCCTCAAGTAATATCTACAGAGAGGCCTGATAAAACTGCAAGTTATTTATTAGACGGGCGAGTTATTATATTGGTAGACGGTTCTCCATATTCAATTATAACACCAGGAGTTTTGTCCGATTTTTTAAGTTCTCCTGATGATAAAAATCAGAAAACTATCTTTTCTAATTTTACAAAATTTATAAGATTTGTTGCTAGTTTTATTACTTTATTATTACCTGGATTATATATAGCTGTTACAAGTTTTCACCAAGAAATCTTACCTACTGAGTTACTCTTTTCTATTTTAGCTTCACGTGCTAATGTTCCCTTTCCTATAATTTTTGAATTATTAGTATTGGAGTTATCTTTTGAACTTATTCGTGAAGCTGGTTTGAGAGTTCCTTCACCTATAGGTCCTACAATTGGTATTGTTGGTGCTTTGGTTATGGGACAGGCTGCTGTTAGTGCTGGTATTGTAAGTCCTATATTAATTATCGTAGTTGCAATTACTGGAACTGCATCTTTTGCAATTCCTGACTATGCTTTTGGCTTTCACTTAAGGGTTTATAGGTTTGTATTTATATTTTTAGGATATCTTTGCGGATTTCTAGGTATTGCTCTTGGTATTTTTGTTTATATGATAGCAATGTGTGATTCTAAATCTTTTGGAATTTCTTATACTGTTGGAGTTTCTCCTTTTGAACATATAAAAGGTACTTCTTATTATTTACCTCCTATATGGAAAAGAGAATATCGCTCTGGATTTTTAAATTCCAAAAAAGAGAAAAAGCAAGGTCATATATCTATGAAATGGAAAAATTTGTGAAAGGACTGATATTTTTTATGGAAAGCTCTAAAATAACATCGGCTGAAGCTATTAGTATCGTCTTTGGAATATTTGTTGCATATACTTTAGTTGCACTTCCCAGAAGTATGCTGGAATCTACAAATACAGCTACACTTATCAATGTCATATATGTTGGGGTTATTGCTTTATTTATAACATTTCTTATTTATAAATTATTAATAAAATTCCCACGGAAATGATATTGTAGATATTGCTGAATATTTAGGAGGAAAACCTTTAAAAACTTTTATAGGAATTATATTTATTTTCTATTTTATTTTTAGTAGTAGTATTCTTCTTAGAAATTTTTGTGAATGTTTAAAAATAGTATATTATCCTATAACAAGTTTGATATTTATAATACTTACATTTATTATTGCAATTTGTATAACCCTACACCATCGTTTTTCATCTATTGCAAAAGTTAATTTATTAATTATTCCATTAGTCGTTATTAGTATTATATTTTTATTTGTAGCTAATATAAAAAACTTTTCATTAAATAATATATTTCCTATTTTTGGAGACGGACTATTTAATACTTTTGTAACAGGTTTAGGTAATTTAGGCGCATTTGGAGGAATTACTTTGTTATATTTTCTTCCACCTTATTTAAAAGAACCACAAAAAATGAAGAAGGTATATTTAACATCTATAATTTTAGGGACACTCTATTTTATATTATGTATTTCTATTATATTACTGATGTTTATATCTTTGATGTATACAAATCAAATAATGCCTTTATACTCTGCTGCTCGCCATATTGAATTTGGAAACTTTTTTCAAAGGCTTGAATCTATATTTCTTCTTATATGGATTTTACAAATGGTTTGTTATTTAAGCATAGTTGCTAAAATATCAATTTCTATATTCAAAAAAATTACAAATATTAGTGATGAAAAACCTGTTATCTTTGTATTTGGTCTCTTAATATTTGCAATAAGTTTATTACCTAATAATTATGCTATTTCAAAATTTATAGAAAACTATATTTATCACTATATGGTAATTATCATATCTATCTTTTTGGGAATATCTATTTTATTACTTGCTTATTTCAAGAAAAGAAGAAAAAAGGAGTTGAACACAAATAATGAACAAAATATTTAAAAAAATTTTTATTGCCATATTAATAATTATGTTCCTTCTTGCCTTTTCTAAATCATATTCTACATTAAATGTAGATAATTTGAGTGTTGTTGTTGCAATGGGGATTGATGTATCTGATAAAAATAATTTAAAAATCAGCTTTCAATTTACTAACTCTTCTTCTGTATCAGAATCTGGTACATCTGAACAATCGCCTTCTATCATTTATACTGTAGATGCTTCTTCTATTAGTTCTGGTATTAACCTTATTAACACATATATAGGAAAATCTGTTAATTTATCACATTGTAAAGTTATTGCTTTTTCAGAAGAAATTGCAAGCAGACGGTATTTCAGATGAAATCTATACACTAACTAATGATACACAAATAAGACCTTCTACAAATATTGTTATTTCAAAAACTACTGCTCGATATTATTTAGAACAATCTAAACCATTATTTGAAAATTTAATTACAAAATATTACGAAGTATTTTCTTCTTCAAGTAGTTATACTGGCTTTACTTCTAATGCAACAATAGGTGATTTTTTTAATAGTTTAATATGTCAATCATGTGAACCATATGCTATATTAGGTGGCGTAACTAATAGTTCTACAGAATATTCTGGAGCAAGTAATTCAGAAAATAATTCTAGCACAAAGGCAAACTCATCATCACTCTCAGGGCAATCAACTGCTGAAAACACCGGACTTGCAGTTTTTAAAGACGATGTTTTAGTAGGAGAACTTAATTCTATAGAAACTTTATGTTTTTCTATTATAAAAAATAATGTTGATGGATTTTTGATATCTGTTCCAACCCCTAATAAATCAAATTCTTATATAGATTTACATTTAACTCCTTTAATTTCACCTAATGTAAAAGTTGATATCTTAAATGGCACTCCATATATTGAGTTAAACTGTACTTTTACTGGTAGGATATATTCAATGGAAGATGACTCTGATTATTTAGATTCAAATATATTAGATCAAATATCTAATTCTTGTAATAGCTATTTAGAATCAATTCTTTCTGAATATTTATATAAAACTTCTAAATCTCTAAATTCTGATATAAATGGTTTTGGAAAAATAGAAAGAAAAAATTTTTTAACTTTAGATGAATTTTACGATTATAATTGGAAAGAAAATTACAGACACGCTTTCTTTAATGTAACTGTAGATTCTTCTATTAGGTCTTCTTCTCTTTTAACAGAAAGTTAAAATGATTTATTTGGGACTTAATCGCTGTCATTTAAGTCCCTACCCAGAATGGAGGTATAATTTAATGATTAATTTTTTAGAATTTATAGTTTTTATCCTATTTTGTTTATATGTTTTAAAAACTTCTATTAGCTATGGTATATATGAATTTAAAAATCAAAATAAATTTGGTGGTGTTACAGTTATCATCTTTTCAATATTTTCAATTATATTAAGTATAGTTGCTTTGTGCATGGCATGAGGAAATGAGTTGTCAGTGGTTGTCAATGGGGACGGAGAGTGTCAGTGGGGACGGAGATTTTGACAACATTGTTGTTAACAATGTTGTCAAAATCTCCGTCCCCACTGACACTCTCCGTCCCCACTGACAACCGTTCCAAAAATCATCTTAGCAAATTTCAAAATCAACTGTTCTTAATAATTTACTTGCATCCTTTACTCTAATTTTTATTTTATCTCCTATTTTATATACAACTTTTGTATGTTCTCCAATTAATCTTTTTCGTTCTTCATCATATATAAAGTATTCATCACCTAAGTCTTCAAATCTTATTAACCCTTCTACTGTATTTTCTAGTTCTACAAATATTCCAAAAGAAGTTACAGAAGATATAATACCTTCATACTCTTCTCCCACTTTATTTTCCATAAATTCTGCTTTTTTAATATCTTCGCTTTCTCTTTCTACTTTTGTAGCAATACTTTCTCTTTCAGATGATTGTTTTGCTCTTTCTTCTGCTTGTTTTCCATATTCTTCTACAAATTTATCATCAACATCATAATTTTCTTCCAAATATTTTGATATAATTCTGTGTATAAATAAGTCCGGATATCTTCTTATTGGAGATGTAAAGTGACAATAATATTTGCTTGCTATTCCAAAATGTCCTTGATTTTCTGCTTCATATTTGGCTACTTTTAGTGTTCTTAATACTAGATTAGATACTACTTTTTCCTCATCTTTTCCTTTTACTTCTTCTAAAATTTTGGCAAATTCTTTTGGATATATATTATCTTTATTTGCTTTTATTTTTAGACCAAAGTTAAATAAGAATGTATTTAATTCTTGCACCTTTTCATAATCTGGTTTTTCATGTACACGATATATGAATGGTGCATTTAACCAGAAAAATCGCTCTGCTATTGTTTCATTTGCTGTTAGCATAAATTGTTCTATAATTTCATTTGCAAAAGTGGTTTCATATTTTTTTATATTTGTTACTCTTCCATCTATATCTAACTCTATTTTACTTTCTGGAATATCTAAATTTAAATATCCTTTTTCTAATCTTTTATTTTTCAGAATTAGAGCCAATTCTTCCATTAATTTAAAATCTTTAATATAATTTTTGTATTTATTTAAAACTTTTTCGTCTGATTTATCTAAAATTTTTTGCACGTCTGTATATGTCATTCTTTCTGTGACATTTATTACAGCTTTATATATGTCTGATGAAATTACATCTCCTTTATCATTTATTTCCATAGTACATGATAAGGTGAATCTATCTTCTCCAGCATTTAAACTACAAATACCATTTGATAATTCTCTTGGTAACATTGGTATTACTCTTCCTAGCATATATATACTAGTTCCTCTTATTAATGCTTCTTGGTCTAATAAAGAATTTGGTTTTACATAGTTACTAACATCTGCTATATGAACATCTAATTTATAATTTCCATTTTCTAATTTTTGTACTTTTACTGCGTCATCTAAATCTTTTGCATCTTCTCCATCTATTGTAAATATTGTTTCTTTTCTTAAATCTCTTCTTCTTTTTATATCTTTCTCATTTATTTTATTACCACATTTTTTTGCTTCTTCTACAACTGGTTCTGGAAATGTTGATGGCAATTTATATTCTTTTATCAATGATAACATGTCCACTCCTGCTTCATTAACATTTCCTAAAACTTCTAATACTTTTCCTTCTGCTTTTTTTCCTTTTTCTGGATATTTAATAATTTTTACTAATACTTTATGATTGTTTCTTGCTTTTCCACAATTTTTTTTGGAGATAAAAATGTCTGTTCCAAAGTTTTTGTCATCTGGCACAACAAATCCAAAATTTTTGTTATATTCAAATCTTCCAACTACTGTATCTTTTTCATGTTTTAAAATTTTTACAACTTTACCCTCTGCTTTTTTTAGCTTATTTTTTTCTTCTTCTATTTTTACTAATACTCTATCTCCATTTAGTGCATTTAATGAATTTTCTTTTGATATGTATATTTCGTCTTCTTGATCTTCTATTTTTACGAATCCAAAACCTTTTTGATTTTTTCTGTATATTCCATCATAATATATTTCATCTACTGGTCTATATTGATTTTTTCTATTTTTTTTGATTTTTAGTTCCATTTCTAACTTGCCTAAAATTCTTAAAAGCTCATTATATTCACTTTTTGGAACTCTCATTATCATTGCAATTTCTTTTGCTTTCATAGGAGCATAATCTTTATCCCTTATTAATTCTAAAACTTTCTGTTCTTGTTCTTCCATTTAAAATCCTTTCTTATTTTTATTTATATATTTTTTTCAAACTATTATCATTTTTTATTAACCTAAATTAATTATCAAATACTGTACTTTTACTATTTACAGATATTCATGCGATATAGAACATCACTAAAATTTACAAAAAAGAGCTAGTTAATTTTTTTAAACCGCTCTTCTTTTTTGTCTCATATATTCTTATGCCATATATAATATTCCTAATACTATAGTTAATATCGCAAATACTATTGCTAATATAATTGTCCATCTTTTTTGTTTTCCTTCTTTTGTTCTTCCTTTGTTTTTTTCAAAGAAGTTATTTGTTGATGAACCTGTAATTGTTGAAGATAATCCTGAATCTTCTTTTGATTGTATTAAAGCTAATATTATTACTGCTATTGCTACTATAAAAAATATTACAACCAAAATCATTTTTGCTATTTCCATGTTTATTCATTCCTTGCATTAATATATTTAGGTTTTTATATGGTTACCTATAAACCTTTTAATTATCTAATTTTTATTTATATACCAATTTATACATATAAACTTGTATTAAATTCCAAGTCTCAGTCAATATTTGTATATGAAAAATTTGATTTTCTTCAAATAATACTTTGCTATTTTAACATATATTTACTTAAAATGCAAATATTTTTTTACTTTTCATCAATTATTTTTTCTATTGAATTTTCTCTCATTTCTTTTATTAGTTTACAACTTTTATCCAATTTTGCTTGTTCTTCTTCATTTAGTTCTAATTCTACTAACTCTCTAACTCCATTTTTGTTTATTATAGCTGGAACTCCAATATATATATCATCTTGTCCATATTGATTGTCTAAATATGTTGATACTGTTAATATTGAATTTTCATCATCTAAAATTGCTCTAACTAATCTATTTAATGCCATACCAATTCCATAATATGTTGCTTTTTTCTTTTCTATAATTTCATAAGCAGCATTTACTACATCTTCATGAATTTTATTTAATTTATCCATTGGGTGATGATTGTCTTTCATAACATCCTTGATTTTTTTACATCCTACATAACAGTGGTCCCATGGTACAAATGATGAATCTCCATGTTCTCCCATAATATAGGCATGTATATTTTTACTTGATATTTTTAAATATTGCCCTACAATATATCTTAATCTTGCTGTATCTAATACTGTTCCTGAACCTATTACTTGATTTTTTGGTAATCCTGATACTTTTGCTACAACATATGTCATTATATCTACTGGATTACTTGCTACAACTATAATTCCATTAAATCCACTTGCCATAATACTTTTTGTTACATCTTTCATGATTTTAGCATTTACTTCTGCTAGTTCTAGTCTAGTTTGTCCTGGTTTTTGTGCAACTCCTGCTGTAATAACAACAATTTGTGCATCTTTACATTCATCATAATCTCCTGCTCTTATAATCATTTTTTGAGGTGCATATGGTAATCCATGTGATAAATCCATTTCCTCTCCTATTGTTTTATCTTTATCTATATCTATTAAAATTAGCTCTTGTATTCCTCCTCTGTTTAGCATTGAATATGCCATACTCATTCCTACAAATCCTGTACCTACTAAAACTATTTTTCCTTTTTTCATACCAATCATCCTTTCTCTTAATTAATTTCCTACAATATTATACTACTCTTTTCCTGAAATTTAAAGATTTTTTGTATAATTTATTTTACTTTTTGTTATAACTGTGATATAATTTAGCAAATATCAAAGTAAGGAGTGCTATTTATGAGTTCAAATTCGGATAATACTACTACTTTGGCTGAAAATAAAGTTTTAATCTTATATATCTTAAATCTTATTGATGGAGATATTGTACAAGATGGTTTGTTTAAAATAATTTCTTCTATAAATAATATTAATTATTTCTTTTTTAAACAAATTTTAACTGATTTGATTGATTCAAAGTTAGTAGGTTCTTATACAAAAGAAGATGAACAAGTTTTAAAGATTACTAGTGAAGGGAAAAATGCCTATATTTTAACTAAAGATGTTATGCCTGGAATATTAAAATTAAAAGCTGATAGTGTTTTTAAAAAGGAATTTTCAAATATCGAAGAAGCGTCTTCTGTTATTGCTGAATTTACTCCTAAAAATGAAAATGATTATACTGTGACTTTAAAGATAGTTGAAAATAATGAAACTATTTTTGAAGTGAAAACATATGCAGGTTCTAGAGAAAGAGCAAAAAAAATTGTGGAAAATTGGAAAAATAATGCAAATACTATATATCCAAATATTTTAAATATTTTATTTGAAGGAAAATAGATTTAATTTTTTAGGATATAGTTAATATTGTAAGAAAAGCAATTTTATAATTATCACTCAAATATAGGTAGTTTCACATGTTGTATACAGAAAGCTCTATATTTGATCAAGATAGAATCTGATTTTTCTTTTGTCAATAAAGATAAAATATAAATTAAATTTTGCAAATATGTTTATATAAATTAAAAAACTTCCTTTCAACTCTGTAATACAGTATGTTGAAAGGAAGAAATATTTTATATTTTTTAATTTTGTGCAATATTCCGCATCTGACGCATAACAGCTTCTGCTTCCTGCATCTCCTGATTCATCCTTCTAACAATCTGCTGAAAAGTATCAGCAAGATTATTATTACGTACGTCCTCAGCAAGATTAGTAATCTGTCTCATTTTCTGCTGCTGTTCCTGCATAGACTGCAATACAACATTCATTTTGCGTGACATTTCAAAATAATTGTCTTTTTGCCGTCCATCAACACCATTATTTGCGGTACGTCTTAAAGTTACCGTTGCTTCTTCTAATAATCTGATATCCATTTTTATACCTCCTGTTTAATCTACAAATGTTACTCTATCCATACTAATAGGCATAGATAACGGACCTACAATTCTTCCAATAAAATTATGAGTGGGTCTATCCTTAAGTTTATCTATAAACCTTTCATTGGAATATGTTTCTCCAAAAATGCTCTTAGCCAAAGTAGGATCATTCTTGGTACTTCAAACAACTATAAGAGTTTGTTCCTGCTGTTCATGATGAGAACCATATAAAATGATTTCTCCCTCTTCCGTTCTCTCCACAAACATTGTGTTGATCTTGATGCCATTAACAGTCATAATTAAATCCTCCATTTCTTTTTGTAATATTTCTTGGCATATCCAAAGGACTAATTAACATTTAGACCTCCGAATTACAGAAGTCTATAATACAAGACATTCATACTATTATTATACCATATTTATGTAAATTTGTCCATCAATAAAATTTTGAATTGCTTGACTTTCTGCCATTAAGTAATTTATAATTAAGTTAATAAAACATTAGTGTCCATAGCTTTTATGCTATGTTAGTCATTAATACAGGAGAAAATCTCAAATATTGATTTTCTCCATTTTATTGGCTATTATTTAGTTTATCTAATTCTTCTATATTATTCCATGTGTATACAGAAACTAAATTATAATTAATATTTAATTTATTACATTTTTCTTTTGAAATCTCTTTCGTCTCATTGTTAGTCATTGCCTAATAAGAAATAAATTTCTAGCTTATATTTTTTTATAATTACTTTCTTGAATAATTTTTATTACTTCAGGTAATTCTTCCAACCCAATCTTCTTTCCCATATGTCCTATTCCAGAAATAAATACTGGTTTAGAATCAACAACTGAACTATATTTTTCTAATATTTTAAATGGTACAATATGATCATTATCACTATAAATTGAGTATTTTTCTTTTATCAAATTTACATTTTTTTCTTTTTCTTTATCTGTTATTTTTAAAGGTTTAACAACTTGATTTAGAACATCTTTACTTTCAACATGAAATAGCTCTGCAAATCCAGCTAAGCTTATATAAAGACCTATATTTATATTATTTTTGCAAATATATTTTATAAACATTGGATTTCCAATAGAATGTGCGACTACAATTAAATCTTCATTCATTATGTTTCTATATATATCAAATATTTTAAAATAAGTATTTATATTTATTTCTTCTCTAACAGGAAAATTTGGAATTATAACTTTGTATCCTTGTTCTTCTAATTCTTTTTGGAAATAATAAAAGATCTTTGGTATTCCATTAAATCCATGAATTAACAATATATTTTTTTCATTATCCATATTTCATCCTCACATTTCAATATTTTAAATTTTATTATTTGACATTTTTTTAATATCTGTGTATAATAAGGATAGGAAATGAATAACCGCAGTGAATGCGGTTACCACTACATATAGTTATAACAACACATTCGCAATATTGGCATAGTGGAATGTGTTGTTATTTTATTCCTTATTTATTTTTGAATTTACATATTTTATGTATAAAATCGTTAATAAGGCTACGTTTATTGTTGATGATACCATTAAGGCATATATTAAAAAAAGTATAAAACCCATAAACACCACCTCACTTTCTGATAACCAAAGTTATCTAGTGCAGTGGCAACACATATCTACTACTATGTTCATTTCCTATGTCAGTTAGTATAGCATACAATTTATAATAAAACAATACAAAAAACAAATTTTCGCAAAAAAGATTTTTATTAAGTTACTTTACTTGATTTTCATTAAATAATCTGGTAATCTATATATATCGTCAAGAGAGCCAGAAAGTTGTAGATAACTACTTCGTTGGTACCTAAGTTATTCTTATTTACGAAAAAATAATTGTAACTATTGGCACCAAAATTTTAAACTAGTCAACTATATTATTAATGTAACATGTTACATAAAACTTGTATACATTCTTCTAAATTTTTTACATATTTTTTGTCATCTTTGCATATAATATTTTTTACATTTGTTGACAAATGTAAAAAAAGCTGTATAATTAAGGTACAGATTACAATGATGGACGATGTAGCACCGACTTTTGGTGTGTTGGATTGAGACAATTAATCCCATCGTTCCATTTTTATTTTAATATAAAATACTCCATTTTTAATAAATATAATTAATTAGTTCATTTTAGTACAAAAATATATTTTATAACCAAAAAATCTTATGTAGATTTTAACTCTCCTTATTTAACATATTTATAAAATAGATCGCAACTATTTTTAACTACTTGTTTAAAAAATTCAATTTCTTCATCAGTATAATTACCTTCCCAAACAGTTACTTCATATGTAGGTAATTTGATTCTAACAGAATCAAAACCATCCTTAGTAGGTCTTTCAAAATGAACATCAATACATTTTTGCTCATTATCAATATATATATTTGAAAAAAGAACTTCTGTTCCATCAGGATATTTTACATATGGATACATCATAATATACATTCTCCTTCATATTCACTACTATATTACATCAAAACTATTTATCAATAATTTTTTGAAGTGTAAAAAAATATACTCCCTTTTTCAAAGGAGTACAAATTGGTAGCGAAGATGTGATTCGAACACATGACCCTTCGGGTATGAACCGAATGCTCTAGCCAACTGAGCTACTTCGCCATTTTTTCTAGCAAGTATTATTATACTTGTAGTTTTTCCTTTTGTCAAGTAAAAAATACAAGAATTTTAAAATTCTTGCATTTTTTTATTTGACATAATCATCATTCCTTGTTTTTTCTGCTTTATTTTTTGAAATTTCTCTTGTTGTTTCTTGTCCTTTAATATTTGATTTTATTTCATATTTTGGTTTACTTTTTCCACTCTTACTCGCCTTTTCTGGTACTGTTACTAATTTTTCTAATCTATCTATGTTCTTTTCATTATTAGTATAATAAATTTCAAGTGCTTCTTTTTGTGCATCTGTTTGCTCCAAAGATTCTGGTTTTCCGCCAATCATATCCCAAAAAGCTTTAAGAATTGATTTTGGTTTTATAGCAGACTTTACATTTTCAATTATATCTACATTTTCTGTACTTATATTTTTCATATTTAACCTTAGAACTTGTCTAAGTTTTCACCTCTTTTATTAAAAATAACTTTACAATTAACATTATAGCATAAAAAGCCTTGATAAGCAAGGCTTTTTTCAAAATTTCCTATTTTTTGGAATTTTACTATTTTCTAACCCAAGTCAAAAATATTTAAAATTCACTACTTCTATATAACTTTTTCTCCCATTTTCTTACCTGCAAGTATATGGAAATGTAAATGTTTTACTTCTTGTCCTCCATCTTCTCCACAGTTTACAATTAATCTATATCCATTTTCTTTAAAGCCATTTTCTTCTGCTATTTGATTAATAACCATATGAATTTTTCCCATTAATTCAATATCTTCTTTTTCCAAATCATTATGTGTAGTTATATGTTTTTTTGGTATAACTAAAATATGAATTGGTGTTGCTGGATTAATATCATGAAAGGCTAATATTTCGTCATCTTCATATACCTTATTAGAAGGAACTTCTCCTTTTACAATTTTACAAAATAGACAATCTTCCATAATTATTTTTCCTTTCTTTTTATACTATTTTATTCCTTTACTTTTTAACTAAAATTTCTTTCTTTACTAGCTAAATGACTATTCTTTCATATATTTGATTATATTTTTTTATTTCTAATTATCTTTTATCAATACTGCTTTTATTCTTCTAATTCCAGAAGAACTTGATTCTTCTTTTTTGATTTTAAATCTTCCCATATCTCCTGTATGAGTTACATGAGGTCCTCCACAAATTTCTTTACTAAAATCTCCTATTGTATATACTTTTACTTTATCTCCATATTTGTCTGTAAATAATCCTATTGCTCCAGAATTTTTTGCATCTTCATAACTCATTTCTTCACAAGTAACTGGTAAATCTCTTTGTATTTGTTCATTTACTAAATCTTCTACTTTTTGAATTTCTTCTTTTGTCATTTTTTGTGGATGTGTAAAATCAAATCTTAATCTTTCTTCTGTAATGTTTGACCCACTTTGTTTTACATGCTCTCCTAATACTGTTCTTAATGCTTGATGTAATAAATGTGTTGCAGTATGATATGCAATTGTTTTTTCGTTTTGGTCAGCTAGTCCTCCTTTAAATTTTTGTGTGCTTCCCATTCTTGATTTTTCTTGATGCTCTTTAAATAATTTTTCAAATCCTTTTAAATCAACTGTCATATTATTTTCATCTGCTAATTCTTTTGTTACTTCTGGTGGAAATCCATAAGTATCATATAGTTTAAATACAACTTTTGCAGAGATTTCTTTTTTTCCTTCTTGTTTTGCTTTTTGCATTTCTTTATCAAATTCTCTTTCTCCATGTGTCAATGTTTTTACAAATTTATCTTTTTCTTCATTTATAACAGATTTAATTGTTTCTCTGTTGTTTTCCAATTCTGGATACATTTCTTTTAAATTATCAACATTGATATCAATTAAATTTGATAATTCTGATAAATCAATTTGTAGTTTGTTCATATGTCTTATCATTCTACGAATTAATCTTCTTAGTACATATCCTCTATCAATATTACTTGGTCTTCCACCATCTGCAATAATCATCATACTAGAACGTAAATGTTCAGCTATAATTCTTCTGCTTTCTATATTATCAATTTTTTGAAGTTCTTTTATTTTTTCCATAACAGGTGCAAATAATTCTGTATCAAATGGTGTTTCTTTTCCTTGTAATAGCATTGTCATTCTTTCTAAGCCTAAGCCTGTATCTACATTTCTTTGCTTTAATTTAGAATATCCGTTTTGATCTTTATAATATTCCATAAATACATTGTTCCAAATTTCTACATATTTTCCACAATCACAAGAAGGCTGACAATCTGGTCCACATGCTGGCTTTCCTGTGTCATAGAACATTTCTGTGTCTGGTCCACATGGTCCTTCTTCTCCTGCTATCCACCAGTTATCATCTTTTCCATAAAAATAGATATGCCCGTCTAGGATTCCTACATCTTTCCAAACTTTTGCTGAAACTTTATCTCTTGGGCAATCATTATCTCCTGCAAAACATGTTACTGATAATTTTTCTACTGGTATTTGTAATTCCTTTGTTAAGAATTCAAAACTCATTTTGATTGATTCTTCCTTAAAATAGTCTCCTAATGACCAGTTTCCAAGCATTTCAAAATATGTTAAATGTCTGTTGTCTCCTACTTCGTCAATATCATTTGTTCTTAGACATTTTTGATAATCTGTAAGTCTTGTTCCTTCTGGATGTTTTTCTCCTAATAAATATGGTACTAATGGTTGCATACCAGCAGTTGTAAATAATACAGATGGGTCATTTTCTGGTATTAATGATGCTGATGGTATTATTGCATGTCCATGTTTTTTAAAA
Organism: uncultured Clostridium sp.; assembly: GCA_930982035.1. Lineage (GTDB taxonomy): Bacteria > Bacillota > Clostridia > TANB77 > CAG-508 > CAG-269. Next base: position 993 of record CAKNJL010000029.1, on the reverse strand, counting down.
AATTCTAAATATTTGTTTCTAATTTCTATTGCTTTCATTCAAAATCTTCCCTTCTTTTTTCTCCTTTTCGTTATTAAATTATACTTTAATTTTGCCAAAAAATCAAGAATTATATTCCTTAAATGAAAAATTTACAAAGAAAAACTCAACAGGATTTCAATTTTTTATCATTTTAGTTAACTAACTGTGTCGTCTTTGTTCATCTGCTAAATTTTATGCAAGTAAAATTTCTATACAAATATTTTAACTATATAAATTTACATTTCATATAACTAGAAAAAATCCCCAATGGAGATTTTTTCTAAATACACTATTGTTATATCTGTTCTTTTACAGTTTTTGCTATGTTTTCCCAAAGCTCTTTATCCATAAGCTTCAGTTGCCATACCAAAGCCATATCTGACTTATCAACTGGCTTAACATCTCCATTTTCATCGATATACAATGAAAGATGGATATTTTCCATTTCTTGTACTTCAATTTCTATATCAAAGTACTTTTTAGGCGTTACAGAAATAACTTTTCGTTTTGACATATTATGCCCTCCTATTATTAGAACAACTACCTACATGTTTCTATCCCATTATATATTAATTATGTACACTTGTCAATTACAGCTCTACTAAAATCAAATCTTCTCCTATACATTTTACATTCTTCCAAGGAATTGAAATTTCATTATTTGTTTTAAAAATATTCATCAATTTATTTCCTGAACCTGGTACAATAATATGTGTGATATTACCTGTTTCTAAATCTGCACATACATCTTGGACATATCCCAATCTTCTTCCGTCAGTAACATTTATTACTTCTTTATGTTTAAAATCTAATCCTTTTTCCTGCATTATACTTATACCTCCTACATTCAAGTATATGTATTTTATACTAATATATTAACAGGTCGAAGTTATATTACTTTTTTCTATATTTAAAAAGACCAATCAAACAAAACGGTCCAAGTCATGAAAAACAAAACGGGCCAGGTCATGA
>CAKNJL010000028.1 GCA_930982035.1 uncultured Clostridium sp. | reverse complement strand
TATATGAAATAAGGGAAAGAAGTAGATTAGTTTATAATACAGAAATGTATGAAGCAAGACGAAAAGGATTAGAAGAAGGAAAAGAACGTGGCAAAAGGATTGGAGAAAAAATACGGAGAAGAACGTGGGAAAAAAATCGGAGAAAAGCATGGAGAGAAGATAGGAGAACTAAAAAAATCAAAAGAAATAGCCAAAAAATTGTTAGAAAAAGATATAAGTATTGAAATAATAGCAGAAACAACAGGATTAACAAAAGAAGAAATAGAGAGATTAAAAAAATAATAATTTAGTACCAATTGAACTAATTTAAAATTAGCATATAATTATCTTGGGTTATATTTTTGCAAGTTACTATATAAACATTATAATTAAAGGCAAGGAGAAAAATTCCTTGCTTTTACCATATCTGTATGGTAAAATCTATATGAAAAAAGAAGAATATAGAATTAAAAACTAAAGGTTAAGAGTACATTTTTTAGTATGTTTATAAAATATATTAATTAAATTAAGATAAATGAAGATATTGAGAGATAATCCATTCATTAATAAAGATAGGAGATGATTATTATAGAAACAACACAAAGTACATTTTTATTAAAATATGGAGCAACATTAATAGTAATCACAGAGCTATTTATGATTTGTACCATAATGGTATTATATGCAACAATGGGAGCAATGGCACCTACATTAATAATGCTATTTTTATCACCATTATTAGGAGGACTAATAACAGGAAAAATTTGTAGAAAATACAAAAAAGTATTATTTAAAGATACATTCAACAAATACTTTATTATATTAAATATAGTTTTACACATAATAATATATTTAATAAATTTTGTTTTCAATTTTGTACTTGTAGTAATATATGGAATTGGAGCAGTAATTGGATTTTTTCTTGCAAGAAAATCTATTTTAAACTTAAAAAATGATATTGAAGCACAAAAAGATGAGACTTTTTCAGAAGGAGAAAAAATACCATTAAAAAAATATAAAATGGAAAAATTCACAACAGAAAACATAAAGAAGTTCTTAACAATGAATAAACTAGAAGATAACAATTATTTAATTGCACAAGTAGTTCCAACAGCTAAGGAGTATTTATTATATGGATATTTTTCTTTTTCAAGATATGCACAATATATATTACATTTCAACGATGAAAAATTATATTTTTTTGAGTTATCTAAACTAACTAATAAATCTATAGAAAATGGATTTGTAGTAAAATTTGAAGACATGGAGATAAAAAAGACAAGAAAAGGATTGTTAACTTATAAAATTAGAATAGAATTTAAAGATGGAAGTAAAGCAAATATACAAATATTAAAAAGAGTGGCAAAAATATATCCACAAAAACAATACGGACAAAAATTATTTAACAAATTTATAGAAATAAAAAACAAATCTGAAAAATAACTATGAAAAAATCTACATTAGATAAAGATAAAATTATACAGTAAAATGTTATGAATTTTAGATTTAGTGGCATTAAGTAAAAGTAAAGATAAAATTAAATTCATAGAGTAAAAAAGTTTATGCTATTACAGTCAAAAAACTGTAATAAAAAACAAGATTTATTGGGTGTGGATATAGTCTGCTGTATGTGATAAATATTGTAAATTCTTATAAATTATAATAATACAAAGAAAGAAGAAAGAACATGGAAGAATATTGGAATTCAAGAACAGAACTTTTAATTGGTAAAGAAAACACAGAAAAAATAAGTAAATCAAAAATAATCATATATGGAATAGGTGGAGTAGGTTCTTATGTAGTAGAAGGATTAGTAAGAGCAGGTGTAGAGAATATAGTATTAGTAGATAATGATGTTATATCTCTAAGCAATCTAAATAGGCAGATACATGCTACAATATCTAACATTGGAAAATTAAAAGTAGAATGTATGAAAGAAAGAATATTATCAATTAATCCTAAAGCCAAAGTAGAAACATATGTGCCACAAAACATGGAAATAGAAGAAGAATTACTAATTAACAATACTATTAATTATGTTGTAGATTCAGTAGATACAGTTTCTACAAAACTAAAATTAATACAAAGAGCAAAAGAACAAAATGTACCAATCATTTCATGTATGGGAACAGGGAATAAATTAGATCCAACTAAATTTGAAATAAGTGATATATATATAACTTCGGTATGCCCATTAGCAAAGGTCATAAGAAAAGAACTAAGAAAAAGAAACATAAAAGATTTAAAAGTTTTATATTCCAAAGAAGAACCAATAAAGCATGAAAAAGAAAGTAGAACTCCAGCTAGTATATCTTTTGTACCATCAGTTGCAGGAATGATTATAGCAGGAGAGGTTATAAAAGATATAATATATTAATTTATTATATAAAAATATAAAAAAGAAAGGAAAGATTATATGGCGAAAAAAGTAAATGAAGAAACAATTAAAAAAATTAACAAAGAAATAGAGGGGAAAATTGAAAAAATAAAAGAATTGAGAGAATTATGTTATGAAGAAACTGAAGATGAAAAGCTATATGAGCTAAATAAAAAGATGGTTGAAATATATGAAGAGATTTTCAAAGAAATATTAGAGATAAGTAAGCAAAACCAAATAAAAGAATTGGAAGAATTTGATGAAAAATTTTCAGCATTTAAGTTTGGGCTAGAACATTTTGTAGATAGTTATTTAAGTGTTACAAATTGGTCAAATGATAAAAAAGCTATAGAAAAAGAAACAAAAATTTTGGAAGAACTAATTAATTTATTTGATTTTGAAGAAGAATCAAATAAAGAATATGAGTTAATAATCATAAGAGATTCATATGTAGTAGGGAAAAAAGAGAAAGCAGAAGAAATACTTGAAAAATGGATAAAAGAACATCCAGAGGAAGGCGAAGGTTATCAGATAAAATGTGAATGGGAATTAGATAAAAATGAACCAGATATGGAAAAAATAGCAAAAATTTTAGAAGAAGCAGATAATAATGGTACATTTATATTTGACGAATATATATATGATAATGTTATAGAATATTATGAAGATTTAGGAAATGATAAAAAGGCTGAATATTTTGAGTCACTTTTAGAAAAAATGGAGGATGAAGAAGATGATTTTTATGATGAAATAGATAAGAATCTTGATCTTGAAGATATTTTTGAAGATGAAAAAAAGGAATTAATAGAAGAGTTTGAAAAATCAGGAAACGACAAAATTTCAAAAAGCAAAAAATTCAAAGACTATGTTGAAGAAAAAGAAGGAATAGAACTAATTGCTTTTTTAGGAATACAATCAGTGACTAAAAGTGATGAAGAATTAGGTTCAATATTAGAAGAACCTAAAAAATATATAACAGAAAATTATGAAGAAATACTAAAAGAAAATATAAAATATATGCCACAATATGTAATAGAACTTATAAAAGAAACAGACTCTAGTGGACTAATAGAAAAAGACTTAAATGAAATGAAATTAGAAGAACTAGAAAAAATGTATGAATATTTTTCATTAAAGCCATATGGTATGGATTTTATAAGTTGTAAAAATAAGAAATTAACAATAGTAATACCATTTATCAAAAAAATGAAAGAATATGTAGAAGATAAAGAATTAATGAAAGAAAATAAAAAGATAAATGAAAAAATAAATGTAATTGTAGGCATGAGTGAAGTACATGGAGCATTAAAAGAAGAAAATATATATAGTATATTAGAAGAAATTTATCAAGGTATCAGTAAAAAAGAGATAGAAGAATTAGTATTAATTGCATGTGGATTTTTAGGATTAACAGGACTAAAAATTAATCCAGAAAAAAGAAAAATAGAATATATTTATCAAATTCTTATTAATGAAGGAACAGCAGAAGAAATACTTGAAGCAAATAAAGAAATAAAAAATCATACAAAAGATGAATATTTAAAATATTCTGATAAAAAATTCCTATATAAAATGGAGGGATATAAAACAATAGAAAAAGAAGTAAACTCAGGAATGTTTTTTGGAGAAAAATTATTTAGAGTATTGGGAGAAATTTTAATTCCTTATACTATAGAAAGACGTTTAGATTCAAAATTAGCAGATGAATTGTTAGAAAAATTATTACAACAATTAACTATGATGGAACAAATGGGAATGGGAACTTTAAATAATAAAAAGATAGAAAAAGGTTTTAAAGAATTAGATGATGAATTACCACGTTGGAAATAATACAATATGGGCCAGGTTATATTTTGTATACACATAAAATTTTAATATGCATACAAAATGTGACCTGGCCCGTTTTGTCTGCCGTTTGGTTTGAATTAAGAATATATAGTAATCAAAAAGGAAACAAATAAAAAAATATAAATAAAAATAAATGAGGAAAAAATATGAATAAAACAATGAAAAAAGCAGAAGAAACTAAAAATAATAACACAAAAAATTCAGAATTAGCATTTCAAGAAATAATATCACATAATTACAGAGCATTAAAATATGGACAATTGGGAATGCTTACACAAGAGCAAGCAAACATTGCTCTAAAATATTTTGATAACAGATGTGCATATTCAGGAGAAGATTTTGTAAAAAGTCAACAAAAGGATAAAATAATAACAAATTTAAATTTAGAACATATAATTCCACTAGCAATGGGAGGGAATTCCATGGCATATAATTGTGTGCCTTCAGTAATGCATTATAATTTAAGAAAAAGTGCACACCATCCATTAGATTGGTGGCAAGAGCAAGAAGATGTGAATGGAAACAAAATATTTAATCCAATAAGATTGCTAAAATTAGTAAATTACATGTTAAAATGCTTAAAATATATGGAAGAAAAAGATATAAACAAATATAAAAAACTAATATTATCATCAAATGAAATAGATAAATATATTAATAAAAATAAAGAGCAATTAATATCAAACACAAAAGTAAAATACAAAATAGAAAAGGAAAAAATAAAATTACAAGAAGCACCAAAGTGTATTCATATTAGAAAGTTAAAAAGCAACAGATTTGAATATAGAAAAATAAAAACAGATTTATTCATTTTAGATTGTATTGGATTATTAGAACGATACAATATTCCAGATAGAATCATACAAAATTTAAAACAAACTTTTACAGAATTAAAAGAATTAGAAAAAGTTTTCGAAAAAATCCCAAAAGAAGAAAAGATACAAGAAAATATAATAAATTATTTAACAAAAATAAATGTAGAAAAAATATATACAGTAGCACTTGCAATCAATATAAAAGAAATAGAAAAAAATAATTGTGAAATATCAAGTTATATAAACAAAAAATTAGAACCACTATATAAAGAATTGAAAATAAATAATATAGAAAAAAGTAATATAAATATAATAATAGATTCTGAACCAAGAGTAATAGAAAATAAGAAAGAACAAGAATTAGCAATACAAATGATAAAAAATTTTAAGCCTGATAAAAATGAAAGATTCAAAGAATACTATATAAAATTAGAAAATAAGGTAAGAGTAAAAGATGAAATATTTATAAGAGAATTACTCAAGATTGTTGAAAACGATATAAATTTTCTTTCAAAAGAAGAAAAAGTAAAACTAGAAGAAAAATTAAAATATAATCCATTAAGTAATCGAAGAGAAGGAAGAAAATTAAAAACAACATATGATAGCTTATGCAAATCATTAGAAAAACAGGGATTAAAGGAACCAGAATTAAGTAAAGAAACAAATAAAGCATTTATATATGCAAAAATTGGACCAGAAGGATTTTCATCAATAATAGATAAAAGCAAATTTTCAAAAGCTATAACACAAAATGTATTAAAAAATTATAAAGAAGGAATAAAAGAATTAGACTATTATTTACTAGAAAACAAAAAAGATAAAACTGTAAAAGAAGCCGATAAAGAGCTAACAAAAGAAATTTTAGAAAGAACAAGAGACATATTTAAAGACTTAACAAAAGAAGAAATGAAAATATTAAAAAGAAGATTAAGTTTCAATTCAAGAACATGTCAAAAGCATGGGACAAGATTGATGAATACATATAATAGAATTTTTTATGCATTAAAAAAGCAAGGAATAAAAGAGCCAGACTTAAGTTTACAGGCAAGTATGGCATATATTTATTGCAAAATATGCAAAATAGGATTTTATTCCATCCAATGCAATGAAAAGAAATACAAAGATATAGGAATAAAAAAGGTATTAAAAAACTATGAAAAAGCAATAAAAAATATAAGCTATTATTTATTAGACGATAAATCAAATATTCCAAAAAAAGAAGCTGATAAAGAAACAACAAAATTAGTATTAGATAATGCAAAAGAAATAACAGAAGAATTGAATAAAAATGAAAAAGAAATGTTAAAAAAACAATTATTACAAAATAGCCGTGGACTTGATAATAAAATGGGAAGATTGATAATTGCATATAATCAAATTTATTACCAATTAAAAAAGAGAAAAATAGGAGAGCCAGAGTTAAGTATAGAAGCAAGTAAAGCATATATATATGCAAAAATTGCACAAGCAGGTTTTTTTAATCTTTTTCATAGTGATCCTAATTTAGCAGAAAAAACAGTATTAAAAATTCTAAATGAATATAAAGAAGGAATAAAACAATTACATTTTTATATATTAAGTAACGCATCAAATGAAAATATAGAAAAATCAAATAAAGACTTAACAAAAAAAGTTTTAGAAAATGCTAAAGATGTTATTCAAAACTTAACTGAACAAGAAAAAGAAAAATTAGAAAAAATATTATTAACAAACGAAAAAAATAAAGAATATACAAAGAAAAAACTGATTAATGCATATAGTAGAATTTATTGTGAAATGAAAATAAAAGGATTAAAAGAACCAGAATTAAGCAAAGAAGCAAGCAAAGCTTATATATATGCCAAAATAAGCAATTTTGGATTTGGATTTTTATTATTTAATAATGTAGGATACACAAAAAAGAATCTAAACAGATTATTAAAAGAATATAAAAAAGAGATAGAAGACTTAGAATTTTATTTGTTAGACAACAAAAAAGACATTAGTCTAATACAAGCAGATAAAGAATTAACAGAAATGGTGTTAAAAAACATTGAAGAAATTACAGAAAAGTTAGATTTAAATGAAAAAAAGACATTAGAAGAAAGACTAGTATCAAATTCCAGAGGTATGAAGCTAATAAATGTATATAATAAAATATATTATGTCTTAAAAAAGCATGGAATGATAGAACCAGAATTAACTAAAGAAGCGAGCAAAGCATATACATATGCTAAAATTTTTGATGTAAGTCTTGAAAAAATGTCAAGTCAAAAAGAAAAAATGATTAAGAAGATAATAAAAAATTATCAAGAAGAACTAAAAGATATACATTATCAGTTATTAAGGAGTACACAAGAAAGAGTAGAAGTAGATGATAAAAATTTAACAAATTTTGTAATAGAAAATACGCAAGATGTATTAAAAAAACTATCAATTGAAGAGCAAGAACAAATAAGAGAAAAATTATTATATAATCAAAAAAGCAATATTCAAGATGGAATCAGGCAAAGGAATGCTTATAACAGAATCTATTGTGAAATGAAAAAACAAGGAATAGAAAATTCAAAACTAGAAAAAGAAACATGTAAAGCATATTTATATGCAAAAATTAGCAAAATAGGATTTTTTAGTATTGTAAAATTTGACAAAAAAACAACAGAGAAAACATTAAGAAAAGTATTAAATGAATATGAAGAAGGATTAAAAAAATTAGATTATTATTTAATGTGTGAAAAAACGATAAAAATAGTAGAAAGTTTAGATGTGAAATTAGCAGAATATATAATAAAAAAAGCAAGTTGCATATTAAAAGAATTCTCCGAAGAAAAAATAGAAAATTTAAAAGAAATATTATCATATAACTCAAGGTCTTGTTTAGAACATGGGACAAGACTAGTAAATGTATATAATAAAATATTGTATGAATTAAAGAAAAAAGGACTAAAAGAACCAGAATTAAGTATAGAAACGAGCAAAATATATATCTACACAAAAGTTTTCTCAAAGTCTTTTTCAGAAATTTTACAATGTAATAATATAGAAAAGACTATACAACCAATCATAAAAAAATATAATGAAGGATTAAAAGATTTAGATATACAATTAATTTTCAAAGGAAAAAACAATAAAGAAAGAACCAAAAATATGATAGATAAAATATTAGAAAATGCAAATGATATATTAAGCAAAATGAGTAAAGAAGAACAAGAGAATATAAAACAAAGATTATTAGAAGAGGTTAATAATAGCAATAATAATTGTATATATGCATTTAATGGGATTTATAAAGAAATAAGAAAAAATGAAAAAGAAGAAAAAGAAGTAATGAGAAAAACATGTTTAGCATATATATATGGAACAATTGGACCAATAGGATTTAGCAGTATAACAAAAGATGACAAATACTTTAATATAAACATAAAAAAGATAATAGAGTTATACAAATTAGATATAGATTTATTAGATTATTATTTGTTATATCCAAAATGTAAATCATTAGAAAAAGAAAATATAGAATTAAGTGAAAAAGTATATGATGAAATTATAAAAAAATTACCAAATCTAACAGAAAAGCAAAAAGAAAACTTGCACAAAAAATTATTATATAATAGTGAAAAACAGATAAGATTTTTAGTGGCATATAACAAAATATATTATACTTTGAAAAAAGAAAAAATGATAGAACCAGAGCTAAGCAGTAACGCCAAAATAATATATGCATATATTAAAATAGCACAAAAAGCATTTGATTCTTATATTAGAAATAAACGATACATAGAAAAAGAACATAAATCTAAAAATTTGAACCAATATCTTAAAAAAATTGACGAATTAGGATTCTATACATTAGATTTTTATGATGATTTTGATACAAGAAAGGCGAATAAATTGTTAGCAGAAAAAGTAATTAAAAAATCAGGAATAGAAGAAATATTACCACAAGAAAAAATACAAGAAATAAGATTAACATTGCAAAAAGGACTATATGGAGAAACTAAATTAGTGATTGCATATAATAGAATTTATTTTGAATTATATAAAAGAGGAATGAAAGAGCCAGAACTAACAAAAGAAACTAGTAAAGCATATATATATTCAAAGATTGCTAAATGTGGATTTTCTGAAATATTAGATAATACAAAAATGATAAAACAAAAGTTAGATATATTATTGAAAAAATATTCTATTGATACGAAAGAAATCAGATTTAAATTACTACAAAATAAACCATCTAATGAAAAGAAAGACAAGATATTTACAGAAAAAATTTTAGAGAATGCAAAAGAAATCTTAGAAGAATTAACTAATGAAGAAGTCAAAATATTAAAAGAAAAATTAACAGAAAACTCACATAAAGGTTTGCGTTTAATAAATGTATATAATAGGATATATAATGAATTGATAGAAAAAGGAATAAAAGAGCCAAATTTAACAAAAGAAGCTACAAAAGCTTATATATATTCAAAAATTGGATTTGACGGATTTGCAGACATTAGAGATAATGTAAAAAACAGTAATAAAATACTAAATAAAATATTAGGTAAATACGATAAAGAAATAAAAAGAGTCAAATATTATTTGTTGTATTTTTATGAAGATAAAAATGTAGAAGAAGCAGACAAAGATTTGGTTAATCAAATTTTAGAAACTATAAAAAGTGAATTAGGCAAGTTATATAATAGTAAAAAATTTATAAAGTATGTAAATTATAATTCACAAAATAAAAGTAAAATGGTAAATGTATATAACAAAATTTACTTTGAAATAGCCAAATTAGAAAAAAATCAAAACAACATTAAATTAGAAACAAGTAAAGCTTTTATTTATGCTAAAATAGGACCAGAAGGTTTTAAGCAAATACAAAATAATAATGAATGTTCTGATGAATGTGTAGAAAATGTAATAAAATATTACAAAAAAGGTTTTGAGATTATAAAACAAGATTTTTTGGATGGAAAATTAGATTTTTCTAAAAGAATATTATATACGAAGAGAGGATTAAGAAAAAGGTTAGTTTAAAACTTAACAATAATGATATATCGAAATATCAATAATAAATTAAATTATAAATGAGCTTTATGGCAAAGTAAAAAATAAATGAGTTCTAACTTATTATATATAAGAATACAATTAAACAAAAGTATTCCAAATAAAAGGAGTTAGAACTATATGAAAGGTGTGTCAATCGAAGAACGTGCAATAGAACTTGCACAATATATAATAGATTCAAAAGATACAGTGAGAGGAACAGCTAAAAAATTTGGTATAAGCAAAAGTACTGTACACAAAGATGTATCTGAAAGGCTAAAAAAGATAAATCCAAGTCTAGCACATGAAGTAAGAAAAATTTTAGATGAAAACAAAGCAGAGCGACATATAAGAGGAGGGATGGCAACGAAACTGAAATATAGTCATATGAACAAAAAATAAAAGTATATAACTTTTATTTTTTTATTTATTTTGTGCTACAAAACTAAGAAGTTTCATATGGGTTTTATACAATTATAAGAGTGTTATAATGAGGTTAAAAAAGAATGAAAAAAACTATTCAGAAATATAGATAAATTTGGTAAATTGTTGTATAATAAAAATGGAGGTTGAAATATGATAAATGTATACTTAGATAATTGCTGTTATGATAGACCATTTGATGATTTAAGACAAGAAAAAATTAGACAAGAAGGACTTAAAGTATTAGAAGAAAAATTGGACTTGTAGGTATGATAAAATTTATGCAAATGTATAGCGAGGGAGAAGGAGATTATACAGAAGAAAGAAAAGAAAAATTAGCCAGTTTAAAAGAAGAAGATTTACAAAAATATTTAATGGAAGAATTAAATTAATTAATTTTATTTATATAAAAAAATGGAGAGTAATAATAAATATTGCTATGAAAGGAATGAAAGTTCCAGTTAAATTGTATGAAAGGCAACTAATTAGAAATAATTGGTTGCCAGTTTTAAGTTTCTATTTTAGTACACCCTCTTATGATTTCGTTTTTATTTTTTATAAATTTTATAGAAGGGAATGAATATTTATGAAATATTATTTTGAAAAATATAAAGAAGAACATTTTAAAGTTTTATATGAAATGAAAAAGGATAATTTTAAATGGTATGTAGAAAAATTATATGGTTGGGACGAAGAAACTCAAACTCAATTTCAAAAGGATTTTATAGAAGAACATAGAAATGATATAAATGTTATTAAAGTAGATAATGAAATTATAGGTGCATTTACGAATTATATTAATGAAAATAATGAAAGTGTAATAAGTTTATTCTATATAGATAAAAAATATCAAAAACAAGGAATTGGAACAGAAATTTTACAAAAGCAACTTGAAATTGATAGGAATAATAATAGAAATACAATATTACAAGTTTTTAAGGAAAATCCAGCAAGATTTTTATATCAAAAAGTTGGATTTGAGACATATGAAGAAACACAGACACATTATAAGATGAGAAGAAATTATAAAAGAGGAGTGATAATCTAGGATTTTTGATATGAAATATTTTGAAGAAAATATTGATAAAATTATAATTTTTTTTAAGAAATAAAAAAATCACCAATTTACAAAAATCGACATAGAATATAATAGCTTAAATTTTGAGGTGATAATAATATGGAGAAAATAAAAATTGGTGATATTGTAGCTAGAAAATCATATAATAAAGACATCTTATTCAGAGTAAAAAATATAGTAAATACAAAAAAAGGTCAAATAGCCATTTTAATAGGAGTAATAGAAAGAGTAGAAGCTGACAGTGATGTAAGTGATTTAGAGAAAGTAAGTGAAGAAAGAGTTAACGAAGACTTTAATCATATTCAGAAAAAAATAGAAGAGAGAGTAAATAAATTAGGACAAATAAATAAATCCAAAGATAAATATATAATAACAGGAAAAATATTACATTTAGATGGAGATAGAAAATATAGTGAAAAATCATATAGATATTATAAAAAATTAGGGTTACAAGCAATCGTAAAAAATATACCAGAATACAAGCAACCTAAAGTAGTGTATAATCTACTAAAAACATATAATCCTGATATATTAGTAATAACAGGACATGATGCGATGATAAAAAACACAGCTAGGTATAATGACTTATATAATTACAGGAATTCAAAATATTTTATAGAAACTGTAAAAGAAGCCAGAAAGTATGATAAAGAAACAAATAGTAAATTAGTAATATTTGCAGGAGCATGTCAAAGTTATTTTGAAGCATTAATATGTGCAGGAGCAAATTTTGCATCATCACCAGGGAGAATTTTAATTGACTTTGTGGACCCGATAATTGTAGCTGAGAAAGTAGCTATAACAGAAAAATATAAATATATAACAATAGATGATATAGAAAGAGATTTAAGAGATGGAAAAAAGGGGATAAATGGTATAGGAGCAAATGGAAAAATGTATAAAATAACTAAATAATGATGAAGATTTTAACATATAATCTATTAACAAAAATGTGACGAAATACAATTGTAACACAATTGTAATATAAAAGTAATATTGACAATAAAAACCTGCGAAAAGCCTGAAAAATAAAGGAAAACACGTAACTTACAAAAGAATATTTTTTTTGACATTTTATGTCAAAAATGCTATAATCAACCTATCGTAAGGGAGTAGGTGATAGCATGATTTGTAAAAATGACATAGCAAATCTAAAAACTGACATCTTAGAAAAAGTGGGGCAAAAGATAATAGTAAAAGGTTCTTTAGGGAGAAGTAAAGCCTTTGAAAAAGAAGCCACAATAGAAAAAGCATATCCAAATATTTTTGTAGTAAAATATGAGGAAAATAATAGAAATGTAACTTATAGTTATACAGACGTTTTGACAAGAACGGTAGAGGTAGAAGTATTTGACGGAGATTCATATAGTCCATTAATACCACCACCTGTAAATTTGAAGAAAAGAAAAACAACTGAAGAAGTATAAAAGAAAACTCTAAAAGGTTTTCTTTTTTTATTGTATAGGAAAAATCGGATTTTATCTTGACCCGATGTGGATTTTTCCGTATACAACAAGGTTAGGCTTCTGATATTCGTGAAGTACTGCGAAGCAGTCTTCACATGTGTGCGTCGAAATCTTTGATTTCGTTAACGCACGCCTTTCATATTGAATAGGAAAAATCAAGTTTTTCCATTTTATCACGAATCGAACTTCATGAAAACAACATTTATTTTTTAGAATTTAAATAAAATAGTGATAAGTTATAAACAACCTTCATATATTTAAATAAAGAAAAATATAAGGAGGTAAAAAATGATTGTAGATACAATAAAAGAGAATTTGTGTGTAAATAAAAAAATTGCAACAAAAAAAGAAATCATATTTGTAGAAGGAGATGTAATAGTTCCAGATGCAAAACCAGATGTTATAAACATAATTTGTACAAGTGGTGTAGCATGTATCTATAAAAAAGATATAATAGATGAAAAAATAAAGATAGAAGGAAAGATAGATACATACATCATGTACATGACAGATGACAATAATGAAAGAACAAGAGGAATTAATACAAGTTTAGACATATCAGAAGTAATAAATATTTCTAATATAAATAGTGATATGGAAAGTAAAGTAAATACAAAAATAAAAGAAATAGAAGCAAAAGTAATAAATGAAAGAAAAATTTCTGTAAAAGCCACAGTAGAACTAAATATTGAGATTTTTTCAAAAGAAGAAATTTCAATTGTAAACAGTTTAGAAAATACAGAAGAAATAAAAATGTTACAAGAAGAACTAACAGTAAATTCACTAGTAGGAAGTGGAGAAACTAAAATATATGCAAAAGACAATATTTCAATTGATAATATAGATAATTTAGTAGAAATACTAAAATTAGATGTAGGAATTTGTAATAAGGATATAAAAATTAGTTACAATAAAGTATTAACCAAGGCAGAAGCAGAGGTAAAGATTGTATATTTAACAGAAGATAATAGAATAAATAAAACAGTTTCAAAAATACCAATAATAGGTTTTGTAGATATACAAGATGTAAATGAAGGAAATAGTTGTGATACAAATTACGAAATAAGAAATATAATAGTAAAACCGAATACAGTAGAAGAACATTCGATATATGTTGAAATAGAAATAGGAGTAACAACAACAGCATATGAGGAAAAAATAATAAATATTATTCAAGACCTATATAGTCCATCAGAAAATATAGAATTTAACAAAAAAACAGTAAGAACTATTGCAGGAAGAAGAGAAATCTCTGAGACTAAACAAATAAGTGAAAGGCTAAGAATTGACGAATTAAATAATAGAAATATAATTGATGTTGATATCAGTCCTAATATAATTAAACAAAATGTAATGGGAAATAAAATAGCATATAGTGGAGAATTAGAATTAAGATTTATGCTAGGAGGAGAAGAGCTTGAAATAATAATGAAAAAAGAAACTATCGAATTTGAGTATAGTATAGAAAATATAACAGATGGAGAAAATCTAAATATAAATACAGAGATAGAAATAATGAATCAAGATTTTATCATACAAGAAGGTGGAGAAGTATCAGCAAATATTCAAATGTTAATAAATACAATGTTAGATAAAAACATAAATATAAATACAATAGATGAGGTACAAACAAATGGAGAAAGAGAAGAACAAGATTATAGTATTATTATGTATATTGTAAAAAAAGATGATACACTATGGAACATAGCAAAAACATTTGGAAGTACAGTAGATGATATTGCAAGAGTAAATGGAATTGAGGATGAAAATACAATATATCCAGGTCAAAAAATATTTATTCCAAGATATAAGAGAAGTGGAGTTAGTAGAAATCAAACTTCTATGATAAATTATGCCTAAGATTTATTCAAGAAATAAAATACGAATACCGTCATTAATAGTAAATATAAAAAATAAAAGAAAAGTAATACTTATTATGGTATTTCTTACAGCAATTATTGTATCAGGAAAAATAATGTTATCTGCAATAAATCCAATATTTGAAACATTGTGTGAAGACAAGGCTAAAAGTATTGCTACTATGATTTCTAATGAACAAGCTACAAATGTTATGAGAGAGCATAGTTATGACGAAATATTCACAATAGAAAAAGACACAAATGGAAATATAACAATGATAAAATCAAATGTAATTCCAATAAATGAAATTATTTCAGATGTAGCAATAAAAATCCAAGAAGAAATAGATAAACAAGGGAGAGAAGATATAGAAATTGCCCTCCGGAAGTTTTACAGGAATTAATTTGCTAGCAGGAAGAGGACCAGGAATAAAGATAAGAATATCATCTATTGGAAATGTGGAAACAGATTTAAGAAGTGAGTTTACTGCCCAAGGAATAAACCAAACACTTCACAGGATTTATTTACAAGTAAAATGTCAAGTAAGTATTTTAACACCATTTGAAGATATAACAAGAGATATTACAAATCAAGTATTAATAATGGAAAATGTAATTATGGGAACTGTACCAGATACTTATTATAATATAGATGGAATAAATACAAATGATGCTTTAGAATTTGTAGAATAAATAATAATTTTATTTCACAACCAAGTATGTTTTAGAGTGAAACAAGGTTTATGGGAACCTTTTAAAAACCCAAATACATTATACGAGGAAAGTATTCTTTATGTTAAAAAAGATAGATTTACCATATCCATTAAATGCTTTAGAACCTTATTATTCTAAAGAAACCTTAGATTTACATTACAATATTTTATATAAAGGTTATGTAGACAATACAAACAATGTAGAGGAAAAATTAAGATTGGCAAGGGGAAATAAAGATTTCTCAAATATCAAGTGCCTAGAAAAAGATTTAAGCTTTTTTGGGTCAGGAGCCATCTTACATGAATTATTTTTTCAAAATATGGGTCCAGCTATTCCAACAGAACCAGATATAGAATTGATGAAACAAATAATAAAAGATTTTGGAAGTTATGAAGTTTTTAAAGAACAATTTACAGAAGCAAGTAAAACTGTAGAAGCATCACGGTTGGGGGATTTTGGCATGGGTTCCAAAATGGAATAAATTAGAAATATTACAATGTGAAAAACATCAAAATCTAACATTATGGGGATGTAAGCCATTATTAGTTTTAGATATGTGGGAACATTCATATTATTTGCAGTATAAAACTAAAAGACCAGATTATATACAAGCTTTTTGGAATATTGTGAATTGGAATATGGTAAATAAAAGATTTGCAAACAGAGGGATTAAATTAAAGATGTAAATAAAATAATCAAAATAAACAAAGTTAGCTATTTTTAATATATGTATAGAATTTTTAAAGAAAAGAGGCAAATGGCAACAAAAAAACTCAGAAATTTTAAAATCTCTGAGTTTTTTAATATATTTTGTAAAGAAAATTTTCTATCTTTTACTGAATTGTGGAGCCTTTCTAGCTTTTTTAAGACCGTATTTTTTTCTTTCTTTCATACGTGGATCTCTTGTTAAGAATCCATTTGATTTTAAAGCAGGTCTATATTCTTGGTTTGCTTCATTTAAAGCTCTAGCAATACCATGTCTAATAGCTCCAGCTTGACCTGTAAATCCTCCACCTTTAACTGTACAAATAACATCATATTTAGAAGCTGTATTTGTAACTGCAAAAGGTTGTCTAACGATAACTTTTAAAGTTTCTAAACCGAAGAATTCATCAATATCTTTACCATTGATTGTTATTTTTCCATTACCTTCAACAAGTCTAACTCTTGCAACTGAAGATTTTCTTCTACCTGTACCATAAAAAACTACATTTTCTTTTTTAGCCATATTATTTTACCTCCCATACTTCTGGTTTTTGTGCTTGGTTTTCATGCTCACTACCAGCATAAACTCTTAATTTTTTAGCCATTTTTCTACCTAAAGAGTTGTGTGGTAACATTCCTTTTACAGCTAATGTCATAGCTTTTTCTGGATTTTTTTCAAGCATTACCTTAGCAGGAACTTCTTTCATTCCTCCAATGTATCCTGAATGATGTCTATAAATTTTTTGATTTAATTTGTTACCAGTTAAGATAACATCTTTACAATTAAGTATAATAACATGATCACCCATATCAATATTAGGTGTATATGTTGGTTTGTGTTTTCCTCTTAATAATTTTGCAGCTTCTGTAGCAACTCTACCAAGAGGTTTGTTAGCTGCATCAATTATATACCATTTACTTTCAATTTCATTAGCCTTTGCGCTATATGTTGTATTATTCATAATGATAATACCCTCCTATTACTATATTTATTTTATGAATTTAAATTAAAAACCACCGGGGAGAGATTTTATATTTAAATCATAATATATGTAAAATAGAAAAATCAACTTATTTTTCTATTTATAAGCATAATATTTAGTATTGATAAATAGCTATATTTCATCTTTAAAACATAAATTATAGGAAATAATATAATCAAAATGAAATAAGATTATCAATTAATTGCTAAATAATTTTAATACAAAAAAGCTGATTTGTCAATAATTTTAGCGAAAAAACTTTAAGTTGAATTATGATTTTTAGGACGTTGTTAATGATGGTGGTCAATGGGGACGGAGATTTTGACAATGTAGGGAAAAGGGATTTGGGGGACGGTCCTTGAATCCCTGTTTTTAAATAGTAAGAAACAAATTTTAAAATATTAAAAAAACAGGGATTCAAGGACCGTCCCCCAAATCCCTTTTCCCTACATTGTCAAAATCTTCGTCCTCATTGACCACCTCTCTTAAGTTAAAGAAAAAATTTCAAAACTATTGAATAATTTAGTAATTAATTTTATAATAATTAAGTACAATTAATAGAGAAAAGAAAAATTAGGAGTGATTAGATGACAAACACAGCAAGTAAAAAAGTTTCTGGCAGAAAAAAAGAAACTTTTATGCAAGGGGTTGTAACATTAATATTTTCACAATTATTAATAAAAGTACTTGGATTAGTATATAATTTATATTTAACAAATAGAGAAGGATTTGGAGATCAGGGAAATGGTATTGTTTCTGCTAGCTATCAAATTTATGCAGTACTATTAACAATTTCATCTACAGGTGTGCCGAATGCAATTTCCAAATTAGTTTCTGAAAGAGTAGCAATAGGAGACCACAAAGGAGCATATAGGATTTTCAAAATTGCTTTTGCAACTTTCGCAATAATAGGTTTAGTTGGTAGTTTGATGTTATTTTTTGGAGCAAACATTATAGCGAACCAGTGGTTACAAATTCCAGATGCTGAAATGACAATGGTTGCGTTATCACCAGCTGTATTTTTTGTGGCTATTGCATCAGTAATGAGAGGATATTTTAATGGAAGGCAAAATTTAAAGGTTACAGCTAGGTCACAAACATTAGAGCAGATATTTAAAACAACACTGACAATAATATTAGTAGAAATAGTAGCGATAATTTCAAAAACGTCAACTGTATGGATGGCAGGAGGTGCCACATTAGCAACTACACTTGCCACATTTGTGGGATTTGGGTATTTATATTTGTTTTATAAAACAAGAAGAAAAGAAATTGCTTCTGAAATAAGAGAAACTGTGAATTACAAATATGAGAGAGTAAAAGATATTGTCAAAAAGATTCTACTAGTATCAATACCTATAGCTTTAACTGCAATAATGTCATCATTAAATAAAAATATAGATTCATTTACAGTAGTAAGAAGTTTAAAAGATTTTATGAGTGAAGATATGGCAGTAACACAATATGGAATTTTAGGAGGAAAAGTAGATACCTTAACAAGTCTACCATTATCATTTAATGTGGCTTTTGCTACAGCATTAGTTCCAGCAATATCAGCAGCGAAAGCGGTAAAAGATTATAAAGCTATAAAACAAAAATCTACCTTTACATTATTAATGTCTATGTTGATAGGACTTCCATGTACAGTGGGTATGTGTATATTTGCCGGACCGATATTAAATTTATTGTATCCAAATGCTAGTTCAGGAACGTTAGTATTACAAATAAGTGCATTTACAATTATTTTTACAATATTAGACCAAACTATAAATTCGATACTACAAGGATATGGAAAATTAAGAGTACCTGCAATGGCTCTAGGTTGTCGGTGTCATTGTGAAATTAATTTTGAATTTAATTTTAGTACCAATACCTTCAATAGGGATAAATGGTGCAGCAATTGCATCAGTAGCCTGCCATTTAGTAGCATTTATGATTTCAATTATGGCTTTAAAACGAACAATAAAATTAAAATTAGGATTTAGAAGATTTGTTATAAAACCAATATTAGCAACAATTATTATGGCAATTTGTTCATATTTTATATATTCTTTACTTTTAGGAATAATTGCAGAAAAATTGGCTACAATAATAGCAATCGTATCAGCAATTATTATTTATGCGTTGGCAGTAGTAGCACTAAGAGTATTCACAAAACAAGAAATAAAAATGCTACCAGCTGGAAATAAAATTTGTATGATACTAGAAAAGTTAAAAATATATTAAATTTTGAGAAAAAAAGAAGGATTTTATATATTTTTGGCGAATTTATTTTATAGTAGTACATTTATTGCACTAGCTAAGCAATAAAAGTACATAACATTATACTTATAGGAGGTAATTTAAATGAACAAAGCTGAATTAATCGCAGCAGTAGCTGCAAAAACAGGAGACACAAAAAAAGCAGCTGAAGAATCAGTAAACGCATTCGTAGAAGTTGTAACAAATGCTTTAAAAGAAGGAGATAAAGTTCAATTAGTTGGATTTGGATCTTTCGAAGTAAGAAAAAGAGCAGCTAGAAAAGGTAGAAACCCACAAACTAAAGAAGAAATCAAAATACCTGCATCAAAAGCTCCAGTATTCAAAGCTGGTAAAGCATTAAAAGATTTAGTAAACAAAAAATAATTATTTGATAAATAGTATATAAATATATGAGAGATATAGAAAAAGCGACATATAAGTAATTAAAAAAACTTATATGTCGTTTCTAATTGTATAGGAAAAATCGGATTTTATCTTGACCAGATGTGGATTTTTCCGTATACAACAAGGTTAGGTATCTTATATTTGTGAAGTACTGCGAAGCAGTCTTCACATGTGTGCGTCGAAATTTTTGATTTCGTTAACGCACGTCTTTCTTATCAATTAAGATGTGAATATCTCTTAATTGGTCACGTCGTACATTACCTGGAGCTCCCATCATTAAATCTTGAGCCTTGCTATTTAATGGGAAGGCAATGACCTCTCTAATTGTATCAGAGTCAGATAATAGCATAAGCATTCTATCAATTCCTGGTGCAATTCCTGCATGAGGTGGAGCACCATATTGAAAAGCTTTATATAAAGCACCAAATTTATTTTTGACTTCTTCCTCTGTATAACCAGCCATAGTGAAAGCTTTTAGCATAATATTGATATCATGATTTCTTACAGCTCCAGAAGAAAGTTCAACACCATTACATACGATATCATATTGATAAGCTAAAATATCTAAAGGATTTTCATTTTCTAAAGCTTCCAAACCACCTTGTGGCATAGAAAATGGGTTATGACTAAATCCAATTTTTCCATGTTCATCAACTTCAAACATTGGAAAATCGATAATCCAACAAAATTTAAATATGTTATTATCAATTAAACCAAGTCTTTTGCCAAGTTCATCTCTAATTTGTCCTGATAAAGTTTCAACAACTCCAGGAACTTCTGCAATAAAGAATAGACAATCTCCAGGTTTTGAATTTGTTCTTTTACACATTTCTATTCTGGCGTCATCTGGAATAAATTTAGCAATTGGACCTTGGAAACTTCCATCATCTAAAATTCTAAGCCATGCTAACCCTTTAGCTTTTAAATCTTTAATAGCAAAATCTGTCATCCCTTCGAAAAAGCTTCTTGGTTGGTCTGCAACATCATGTGTTGCAATAATTCTAACAATTTTTCCTTGGAAAGCACGTAAATCTACATGTTCAAAAACATCTGAAACATCAACAATTTCCAAAGGATTTCTTAAATCAGGTTTATCTGTTCCATATTTTAACATTGCTTCTTTATATGGAATTCTAGGGAAAGGATATTCTGCAATTTTCTTATCTGAAAATTGTTTAAAAGTGTTGTAAATAACAGGTTCTATTGCCTGAAATACATCTTCTTGTGTTGCAAAACTCATTTCCATATCTAATTGATAAAATTCACCAGGAGCCCTATCAGCTCTTGCATCTTCATCTCTAAAACATGGAGCAATTTGAAAATATTTATCAATACCAGAAACCATCAATAATTGTTTAAATTGTTGAGGAGCCTGAGGTAAAGCATAAAATTTTCCAGGATGTAATCTACTTGGAACAAGATAATCTCTGGCACCTTCTGGTGAAGAACTTGTCAAAATTGGAGTTTGTACCTCTAAAAAACCTTGTTCAATCATTTGAGTTCTTAAGAATTGGATAACTTTTGCTCTTAATATTAGATTATTTTTTAATCTATCATTTCTTAAATCAAGGAATCGATATTGTAGTCTTAAGTCTTCTCTAATTTCTTGATTAGTATTTATTTCAAAAGGAAGATTTTGAGTCCTTTTACCTAAAATTTTGATATCCTCAATTCGAATTTCTACTAAACCAGTTTTTAATTTAGGATTAACAGTTTCCTCATCACGTTTTTTTACTGTACCAAAAACAGTAACAGTAGACTCAATTGGAATATGTGAAGCAAAATCAACATCTTCAGCTTTTCCAGAGGTTACAACTTGTGTAATTCCATACATATCTCTAATATCTAGGAAAACCAAACCTCCTAAATCTCTGATGGTTTGAACCCATCCACTAATTTTTACTTGTTTACCCACATCTTCTAATGTGATTTCATTACAGTTGTGTGTTCTGTACTCATTCATATTTCTTACCTCCTATAAAATTGTTAGGGCACAGTCTTTTTTTGTTGAATAGGAAAAAGTAATTTCCCTATTCAACAAAAAAACGCCCTTTGCAAAATTGCAGGGACGAAATAAATCCGCGGTACCACCCAGCTTGAAAATTAAATATTGTAGTTACCTAATTTTCCACTTTATTAAAAATTGCTCCAATGTGTTTCACAATTTTAGGTTGACCTTAAAGGGCTTACAGCCGATGACCCTTATTCTCTAAAAGTAACTTCTAAATGCTTTCATTGTACAAACGCAAATATTTTTTAAATTGTTAAGTACTATTTTACACAGTTTATGTATTTTTGTCAATAAATATACATAAAAAAATTAAAAAGGGACTAGGGGACGTTCCTTAAATCCTCGATTTTAGGGATTAGGGGACACACCTTGTACTATACAGGGTGAAAATATTTTTGAAATTAATAAAATTTTTATCATAAAGCGAGAAATAAAAAAATCCTAGAGTTAGACACTCTAAGAATATTTTCAATTAGAATTATATCAATAAATTATATAGATATCAATAAAAAATTGAAAAATAATAAAAAATTTTTCTGTGAAAATAAAAGTGATTATAAAAATAAAAAAGACGGTAAATGCCTAAATATCAAGAAATTTCGAAATTTTATAATTTCTTAGAGTGTCTAATTAAAAGAAATCATAGCAAAAGAAGGAGGAAAAAGAAACTTATGAAAAAACAAGGAAACAAAGGAATAACATTGATAGCACTTGTTATAACTATTGTGGTGTTATTAATACTAGCAGGTGTAACAATCGCAGTTTTAACTGGAGATAATCGGAATCTTAAGAAGAGCGAGTGAGGCAAGGGAACAAACTGAACAAAGTAATGCAGAGGAACAAGTAAAATTAGCAATAGTAGCAAGTATAGGAAAAGACGGGAAAATAAATACAGGGGATTTAAATAAGAATTTAGAAAATATAGAAGGATTAACACATGAAGGAGTGTTAATAACAGATAATCCAATAGGAAGTTTACCTACAACAGTAGTAGTAGATGGAAATAATCTTATTATACAAGAAAATGGAAACGTAGTTGTATCAGAGTGGATGCAGACAGGATATGAAATTACCAATGGAAAAATAACTGTAAAGGTAGGCGATTATGTATCAAATTATGACGAACTATCAAATGGAATACAAAATTCAACAATAGAAACAAAGAAAAGTGGATATACAGCTACACAAAACTTGGCTACAGAAAATTTAGGATGGAGAATATTAGGAATAGGAGAAAATGGGGGATTAGAATTAATCAGTGATAATCCAACATCAGCAAAAATAACTCTATCAGGAGAAATAGGATATTTAAATGCGGAAGAGGTATTAAATATAACATGTAATGAATTATATGGAAAAGGACAATATGCAGAAAGTGCAAGGAGTTTAAATGTAGAAGATATAAATAAATTAGCTAATTATGACCCCAAAACATATAGTGGATATGGAGACTTATGGAAATATAGATTTTCAACAGATACAAATTCTATGCAATATAGTACATCAAAGGACAAAGGAGAAAACTGGACTGATTGGAAAAATATAACTGTGACAGGAGCAGAATTCCAAAAGTTTAGAATGCCAGGCTCAACAGAGACAATAAGTGTAGAAAATCCAAAAGAAAGCGAAGAAATAAAATATACAAGTTATTCTTATACAATATCATCAAATATGCCAGATATTAAAATGGCTGATATGATAACAAAAGGAATAGGAGAAAATTATATAGGCCAATGGTTAGCCTCTTGTACAGTTTTTTGTAACACTAATGCTGCTAGTTTTTATGTGCATCGTGTGAGTGACAATGGTAAGATGAATTACTGCCATTTGTATAACTCTTATGAATATTTAGAGAGTCCTAGTTATGCAGTTCATCCAGTAGTAACTTTACAATCTAACATCAAATTAGAAGGAAATTCAGAAGATGGTTGGACAATAAAATAAATATGAAAGTACATACTTCTTTCGATTTTAGACTGTGACTTTTATAAACTATAAGGTGCTAAATACTACATGTGAACCTAAAATAAAAAGATACTATCAAAAATGCAAATGATTTTTTAGATAAATTAGATAATGGAAATGAGATAAATATATGGAAAATGGAAAAAGTATTAGTAATGAATATCCAATTTTTGTTGGTAATAAAGAAAAAGAATATACAATACATTATTTGTATATTCTAAATTTATATTTCTTAAAAACTTTCTTTTTTAACATCATCAATAATAGTAGCAGAAATAATAAAGCTAACAGCAAAATTCAAACCAAGTGCAATACCTAAAATACCTATATAGTAAATAAGTGGATATGTAAAAACTAGCATATATGTAAGAAGAATGATTGCAGAAATTATACAAATAGCGAAAGAATAAGAAAGTCCCAGTTTTAAAATATGAGATATTTTCGTATCAAAATTTTTATAACATTGTATAAAAGCTTTAAACATAAATCATACACCTCTATTCATAAAATACTATATCAATATTAACATGAAGTCAAAAGAAAAACAATGGAAGTTTTAGCCAACAACAGACAATACGGGCCAGGTCACTTTTTGTATGCAATAAAAGAATCCGAAACTGAGATATTTTAGTGTATTTTTAAAAATGTAGATATTCAAATTTATATACAAAAAAAATACAATTAAGCCAGGTTACTTTTTGTATACGAATCTAAATATTAAAATTCATATACAAAAGATAACCTGGCCCATATTGTATTTAAATAAAAACTATGCATAATCTTTATTTAGCCTTAAGCCATAGCTGAATTTAATTTTTTTGATAAATTAGATTTTTTTCTAGCTGCTGTGTTTTTTACAATAACACCTTTTGCACAAGCTTGATCTATTTTTTTAGTTGCTTCAGAAAATAGAACTTTAGCTTCGTCTATATTTCCAGCTTGAACAGCTTCTTCAAATTTTCTAATAGCTGTTTTACATCCTGATTTTATCATATTATTTCTTAAAGTTTTTTTCTCAATTACTTTAACTCTTTTTTTAGCTGATTTAATATTTGGCATCTATAAGCACCTCCTCTTAGTCATTTATTCATTTTAACATATGGTATTCTACCACATTTTTTTGTGAAATGCAAGTAAATTTTCCAATTTATTATTGTAATATCAAAAAAGTTATGGTATATTCTCAACTTAAACACTTTTTAAAAAGTAAAACTCTCTAATACGTTGAATAACA